>JAIEQX010000385.1 GCA_019747375.1 Beijerinckiaceae bacterium
ATGAAATCGCCGAGATGCGAATCCTCCTCGTCGCCGATCGGCGTTTCGAGGCTGATCGGCTCCTTGGCGATCTTCAGCACCTTGCGGACCTTTTCGAGCGGCATGGCGAGCTTTTCGGCCAGTTCTTCCGGCGTCGGCTCGCGGCCGATCTCGTGCAGCATCTGGCGCGAGGTGCGCACGATCTTGTTGATCGTCTCGATCATGTGCACGGGAATGCGGATCGTGCGCGCCTGGTCGGCGATCGAGCGGGTGATCGCCTGCCTGATCCACCACGTCGCATAGGTGGAGAACTTGTAGCCGCGGCGATATTCGAATTTATCGACCGCCTTCATGAGGCCGATATTGCCCTCCTGAATGAGGTCGAGGAACTGGAGGCCGCGATTCGTGTATTTCTTGGCGATCGAAATGACGAGACGCAGATTGGCCTCGACCATTTCCTTCTTGGCCTGGCGGGCTTCGCGCTCGCCCTTCTGCACCATCTGGACGATCTTGCGGAATTCCAGGATTTCGAGGCCCGTCTCGGTCGCGAGCGCATGAATGTCGCCGCGCAGATTCTTGATCGGGTCCTTTTCCTTCGCGATGAAATCCTTCCAGCCGCGCGTGCCGAGCTTGCCGACGCGCAGGAGCCATTTCGGATCGAGCTCGGAATTCTGATAGTTCTTCAAAAAGTCTTCGCGGCCGACGCCATGCGACTCGCCGAGCCGCATCAGCCTGGTCTCGAGCCCGATCAGCCTCTTGTTGATGTCGTAGAGCTGCTCCACCAGGGCGTCGATGCGGTTCTGGTTGAGCGACAGCGACTTCACGTCGGTGACGATCTCTTTCTTGAGCGTCTTGTACTTGCGCTCCTGGGCGGGCGTCAGCGTCTCGTTCTTGAGCTTGTTCTCGACGTTCTGGTCCTGCAGCCGGCGCAGCTTCTTGTAGGCGTCGGCGATGCGGTCGAACGTGTCGAGCACCTTCGGCTTCAATTCGGCTTCCATCGCCGACAGCGACACGGAATTTTCCATGTCCTCGTCGTCGTCGAACGCGTCTTCCGGAACCGGGGCCTCGCCGTCGAGGCCGGGCGGCGGCGTGCGCGGCGCGGTGGCGGGCGCGATGTCGCCGGCGGTGTGGTCGATCTTGGGCGTGTTCTTGCCGTCGGGCCCCGCATAGGTGGCTTCGAGATCGATGATGTCGCGCAGCAGAACCTTGCCGTCGTTCAATTCGTCGCGCCAGATGATGATGGCCTGGAAGGTCAGCGGGCTTTCGCAGAGCCCGGCGATCATCGCTTCGCGGCCGGCCTCGATGCGCTTGGCGATGGCGATTTCGCCCTCGCGCGACAGAAGCTCGACCGAGCCCATCTCGCGCAGATACATGCGCACGGGGTCGTCGGTGCGGTCGGCAGGCTCGGACGTGCGGGTGGCGACGACGGGCGCCGGGCGCGCGACATCGACGAGGTCGGTGCTCTCGGGCTCCTCCTCCTCGGCGGCGGCTTCCTCGCCGGCCTCGCCTTCCTCGGCCTCTTCGGCCTCCGACACGGTAATGCCCATTTCATTGAGCATGGAATAGATGTCTTCGATCTGGTCCGACGACACTTCCTCGGAAGGCAGCACGGCGTTCAACTCGTCATGCGTGACATAGCCGCGCTTCTTGGCGAGCTTGATCATCCGCTTGACGGCGGCATCCGAAAGGTCGAGCAACGGGCTGTCGGCCGTATCCGGGACCGCACCTTCGCCTTCGCGCTTTTCTTCGTCCTTTTTCGCCATTCTAAACTCCATCGCGCCGTTGCCGGCCGGATGCATCATCCGACGGGTGGCGAACCGATCCCGAAAGAGGCCCGGAGAAGGGCCCGCATAACGAATCGCACTGCCGCACATTTGGCCTGATCGGCATTAAACTCGCCTTAACTAAACAAATACCGTTCCGGGGGCGAATCCTGCTCCGCCGGACGGGGTCGCCCCCGGACGGCGGGTCCCCGAACGGCAGGTCACATGACCTGGCCTTTGCGACCGGAGGAAAGCCCGAACCCTTCCACCGCCGCCTCGCGTCCCTCGATCCCGGTGAGTTCCGCCTGGATTTCGCGCAACCTTGCGAGGTTCTGCTCGTTTGCTTCCTCGCCGAGCGCTCTTTCCGCGGATTTCAGTTCCCTATGTAACGCCCGGGCGCGACGATGCAAGGCCAGTGCCTGTTGCAAAACTCGTTCGGCGTCAAGGTCGGAGGAGTCCGGCTTGATGCTCCAGGGGTAGGGCTGGGCGGCAATTTCGATCGCCTCGCGCACCCCCTGCAGCCCGCAGGCGTCCACCGCCAGCCGCAATTCGACGAAATCCGCGAAGCTTTCGGCCGCCAGCGCCGTCATGGCGGCCTTCAGGCGCTCGGCCTCCCGGCTGGCGAATTCGATCTCGGCCAGATCCTCGACATGGCGGGCGAGCAGCACGGGATGGTGCAGCACGTTCACCAGAATCTCGGCCTCGCGGCGCGGAATGCCCCCGCTGCGGGCGAAAACCTGGCTGTGCGCCAGGCTCGGGCTGATCTGCGGCGGCGAGAACAGATAGCCGGCGGCGGGCTGCAAAAATCCCCCGCGGGCGAATTTGCCGCCCCCGCCCTGTCCGCCCGGCCGCCCGGTCCATTTGCCGCCGCCCCGCCCGCGTCCGCCCGCGCCGCCGGGCTGGCGGCCCTGCATGGCGTCGAGCCGGGCCATGATCTCGTCGCGGTAATATTTCCGCAGCGTCTCGTCCTTGATCTCCTTGACGAGATCCGAGAGCCGCCGCTCCAGCGCGGCCCGGCGTTCCGGCGTGTCGAGCGGGCCGGCCTCCGCCTCGCGCGTCCACAGCACGTCGACCAGCGGCCGCGCCGAGGCCAGCACCTCGGCGATCGCCGCCTGCCCGCCCGAGCGCGCGAGATCGTCCGGGTCCTGCCCCTCAGGCAGGAAGGCGAAGCGCAGGGATTTGCCCGGTCCGATCAGCGGCAGCGCCGTGTCGATCGCCCGGTTGGCGGCCTTGCGGCCGGCCCGGTCGCCGTCGAAACACAGGATCGGCTCCTCGCCCATCCGCCACAGCAGGTCGCACTGGTCGGCCGTCAGCGCCGTGCCGAGCGGGGCCACCACATTGGGAAAGCCCGCGACGCTCATCGAGATGACGTCGACATAGCCCTCGACCGCGATCACCGTGCCCCGGTCATGCGCGGCCTTGCGGGCGTTGTGGTGGTTGTAGAGAACCGCGCCCTTGTGAAACAGCGGCGTCTCGGGCGAGTTCAGATATTTGGCGCTGACCTCCTTGTCGAGCGCCCGCCCCCCGAAGGCGATCACATGGCCCGAGCGGTCGCAGATCGGGAACATCACGCGGTCGCGGAAGCGGTCGTAGGGAACCGCGATCTCCTCGCCGTGCACCAGCAATCCCGCCTCGATCATGGTCTCGAGGCTCGCGCCCTTGCCCGCCAGATGGTCGCGCAGCGCATATTTCTCGTTGGGCGAATAGCCGATGCGGAACTGCTTCTGGGTCGCCGCGCCGAGCCCCCGGTCGGCCAGATAGCCCCGCGCCCGCGCGCCCGCCCGGCCCTGCAGCTCGGCCTCGAAGAAATCCGCCGCCAGCTCCAGCACTTCGGTCAGGCCGGCGCGGCGCTGCTCGCGCGCCCGCGTCTCCGGCGTCTCGGTCGGCAGGGACAGGCCCGCCTCGGCGGCCAGCCGCTCGACCGCTTCCGGAAAGGTCAGCCCCTCCGTCTCCATCACGAAGTCGAAGACATTGCCGTTGCGGCCCGACGAGAAGTCGAACCACGCCATTTTCTGGTCGTTGACAAAGAAGGACGGCGATTTCTCGGAGGTGAAGGGCGACAGGCCCTTGAACTCGCGCCCCGCCTTGGTCAGCTTGACGCGACGGCGCACGACTTCCGACACCGGAAGCCGCGCCTTGATCTCATCGAGAAAGGACGGTGTGAATCTCATGAAGGCTCGCGCTGCTGTCTCTCATTATAGCGTCGGAGCCCACGCGGAACAAAGACGAAACCCTTGTCACCGCTATTCACAGGGCCGCCTCAGCCGTTCAGCGCGGCCTTCACCTGCTGGCTCGCCTTGGCGAAATCCATCTGGCCGGTGAACTTGGCCTTCAGGCTCGCCACCACCTTGCCCATGTCCTTCATGCTGGCGGCGCCGGTTTCCGCGATGGCCGCCTCGATGGCGGCCTTCATCTGGGCGTCGTCGAGCTGCTGCGGCAGGAATTCGGAGATGATGGCGATTTCCTCGCGCTCCTGCGAGGCCAGATCCTCGCGCCCGGCCTTTTCATAGATGCCGAGCGATTCCTGCCGGCTCTTCACCATCTTCTGCAGCAGCGCCAGAATGTCGTCGTCCGCGATGGTCTTGCCCTGACCGCGCGCCTCGATGTCGCGGTCCTTCAGGGCCGCCTGGATCATCCGCACCGTGGCGAGGCGGCGCTTGTCGCCGGCCTTCATGGCGTCTTTCATCATCGTGGTGAAACGTTCGCGCATCGCTCGATCTCCCGTGGACGCCGCGCGAAAATGCTGCGGCGAAATTTATAACTGACTGATAAAGATCAGCCTTCGAAGAATCCCGCGGGGTTGACGATCCTCGTCCGCTCGCCTAGCTTCCGCGCCAGCCAAAACCCCGCCAAAAACGATCCCGAAGACGCTGCGCCCGCTCGCGCGAACCACGGTGTAGAGCCATGACCACGCCCGTTCAAGACAAAGCCGCCCAGCCGACCGACATTGACGGCGGCTGGCGCACGCCCGTCCAGACCGCAGTGCTGGTTCTGGCCGACGGAACCGTCATCGAGGGCTTCGGCCTAGGCGCGACCGGCCATTCGGTCGGCGAAGTCTGCTTCAACACCGCCATCACGGGCTATCAGGAGATCCTGACCGACCCGTCCTATTCCGGCCAGATCATCACCTTCACGTTCCCGCACATCGGCAATGTCGGGACCAACGAGGAAGATATCGAGACCGTCAACATGGCGGCCAGTTCCGGCATTCGCGGCGTCATCGTGCATGCGGCCATCACCAATCCGGCCAACCACCGCGCCACGCGCCATTTCGACCAGTGGCTGAAGGCGCGCGGCATTGTCGGCATGAGCGGCATCGACACCCGCGCCCTGACCGCGCTGATCCGCGAGAAAGGCATGCCCAACGCCGTCATCGCGCATGCGCCCGACGGCAAATTCGACATCGAGGCCCTGAAGGCGCAGGCCGCCGCCTGGCCGGGCATCGACGGCATGGATCTCGTGCCGGGCGTCACCACCACGCAGCGCTACGACTGGAACGAATCCGTCTGGAAGCTCGGCGAAGGCTATGGCCGGCTCGAAAACGCCAAATACAAGGTCGTGGCCATCGACTACGGCGTGAAGCGCAACATCCTGCGCCTGCTGGTCGACGCCGGCTGCGACGTCACGGTCGTGCCCGCCACCGCCAGCGCCGAAGACATCATGGCGCTCAAGCCCAATGGCGTCTTCCTGTCGAACGGCCCAGGCGACCCGGCCGAGACCGGCAAATACGCCGTGCCGGTCATCCGCGAACTGCTCGACAAGAAAGTGCCGACCTTCGGCATCTGCCTCGGCCACCAGATGCTGGCGCTGGCCGTGGGCGCAAAGACCGAAAAGATGCATCAGGGCCATCACGGCGCCAATCATCCGGTGAAGGATTTTACGACCGACAAGGTCGAGATCGTCTCGATGAACCACGGTTTCGCGGTCGATCCCAAGACACTGCCGGCCAATGCGGTCGAGACGCATCGCTCGCTGTTCGACGGATCGAATTGCGGCATCTCCCTCACCGACCGCCCGGCCTTCTCGGTGCAGCACCATCCCGAGGCCTCGCCCGGCCCGCGCGACAGTCATTATCTCTTCCATCGCTTCGTCGAGATGATGGACGGCAAGAGTCCGCAGCCGCCGCGCGCGAAGGACTGAGGCGAGACAGGCAAGCTGCGCCATGCTAGGCAGGCGTTGGAACGCCTGACGGAGATCCCATGAACTGGCGCGAATTCTGGAACGGCTCGCACGCGATCTATGTGAACGAGCGCCATCAGGCGCTGCACTATGATCGCATCGCCAAGGACATCGCCGCGCTCGTGCCCTCGCCCGACGCCTGCGTGCTCGATTACGGCTGCGGACAGGCCGAATCCGCCGATCTCGTCGCGCGTCGCTGCGGCATGCTCTATCTCTACGACGCCGCTCCCAACGTGCAGGAGCGCCTGCGTCTGCGCTTCGGCCGCGACGACCGCATCGTGGTCCTGTCGACCGAAGCTCTGGACGCCATGTCGGATCATTCGCTCGACATGATCGTGGCGAATTCGCTCATCCAATATCTGACGCATGCGGAATTCGAGGCGCTTCTCGCGCTCGCCCACCGCAAGCTGAAGCCGACCGGCCAGCTCGTGGTGGCCGACGTCATTCCCGCCGACGCCAATGCGGTGGACGACGTGAAGGCGCTGCTGGGTTTCGCCTGGCAGGGCGGCTTCCTGGTCGCGGCGGGCCTCGGCCTCGTGGCGACTTTCTTCTCGGATTATCGCAAGCTGCGCGAGCAGATCGGCCTGACGCGCTACGCCCAGCAGGACATCGAAACCCTGTTCTCCGCCCACGGCTTCAGGGCGTCGCGCGCCCCCACCAACATCGGCCACAACCAGTCGCGCATGATGTTCGTGGCGACGCCGGTCTGAGCCTCAGTCGAGCGCGATGGCCGCGACCAGCCGTCCGTAATCCGGCTCGCCGCGATGCACGCTGCGGCGATAGCTGTAGAACAGCGCGTCATCCGCATAGGTGTCGCGCGCCAGATTCTCGAAACGTCCCACGCCCGCAGCCACAAGTCGCGCGCCGATAAAGGCCGGCAGATCGAACTGCGCATGGCCGTCGCGCCCGTTGGGCGAGAAAAACGTCGCATAGGCGGCGTCCACATCGGTGAAGCGCGCCACGAATTCGGGCCCGACTTCATACGAGTCGCGCGCGATGGTCGGCCCCAGCGCGACCTCGATTCCCGGCCGCGAGGCGCCCGCCTCCTCCATCGCCTGCAGGGTGGATTCGAGCACGCCCGTCAACGCGCCTTTCCAGCCCGCATGCGCGGCGCCGATCACGCCCGCGCCGACATCGCGAAACAGCAATATGCCGCAATCCGCGCCCGTCACGCCGAGCGCCAGTCCGCGCGTGCGCGTCACCAGCGCATCGCATTTCGGACGCTCGCCTGAAAACGGCGCGTCGACGATCACGCAATCGGGCGAATGCACGAGATAGGGAACGAGAAAACGCTCCGGGCTCACGCCGAGCGCCTGCGCCATGCGGGCGCGGTTCTGCGCCACATGATCGGCGTCGTCGCGCGATCCCGTCCCGCCATTCAGCGAGGCGTAGACGCCCTTCGAGACGCCGCCGCGTCGCGTGAAAAACGCGTGGCGCACGCCGTCGCCGGCCAGCAGCTCGGCCTGCAGCGCATCGGTCAGCGCGTCCGGCGTCGTCTCAGACATTGGGCGTCTCCCGCACGAATCCCGGCAGCACGCCGCTGCCGCGCGGCACGATGGCCAGCGCCTTGAACAGGCTTCCCATGCCGTGCGATTTCACCCCGCCCGGCCCCACGAATGTTTCCGACGTGACCAGCCGTTCGAACGCCTGGTCGATGGCGCGCGCCTGTTCGATGGTGGCGCTGCGCTTCAGCGCGGTGGCGCGCTGTTCCAGCCCGAGCCTGATCAGAAATTCGCCCTGCGTCGCCGGCCCCAGAACATCCGCGCCCGCCGCAATGGCGGAGCGCGTCAGCGCGGCGAAATCGACATGCGCCGTGAGATCGATGTCGCCCGGCTCGCCGAGCGGATCGACGGAACGATGGTTCTTCAGCGCCTGCAGGGTTTCGCCGAAACCCGTCTCCACATGGCCGTAGTCGATCACCAGCGCGGCGCAGCCATGCTGGGCGATGCGCTGCGCGATGACATTCATGATCTGGTGCGAAATCGGGCTGATCTCCAGCACCGCGCCTTCCGGCGCATCGGCCATCAGATAGGGCTCGGGCTCGCTCGACACGCCGAAGCCCAGCGCGCCCGTCTCCGTCAGCCCGACGAGGCGCTGGCGCCAGCCGCCGCCCGTGCGCACGTAATGGCGCACCGGCATGGCGTCGAAAAATTCGTTCGCGATGATGATCGCCGGGCCTTCCGGCACGTCGTCGAGGCTCGCATGCCATGTCGCCGGCACGCCGCTGCCCGCCAGAACGCGGCGTTGCGCCTCGATCAGCACCGGGCTGGTCTCGACGAGATGCGCGTGAATCGCGCTGCGAAACGCCGGCACGACGCGCGCGGCCCGCAACGCGTCCGCCATCAGCGTGCCGCGTCCGGGTCCCAGTTCGATCAGCGCGACGCGGCCCGGCGAGCCCAGCGCCGCCCAGGCTTCCGCCGCCCAGATGCCGATCAATTCGCCGAACATCTGCGAGACTTCCGGCGCGGTGACGAAATCGCCCGCCGGCCCGAAGGGATCGCGCGTCGTGTAATAGCCGAACTGCGGATGGCCGAGCGCCACCGCCATATAGGTTTCGACCGGCATCGGTCCGTCCTGCACGATCGACTCGCGCAGGATCTTTGCAAGCTTGCTCATGCGGCCTGCTCCGTTGGGCGGCGCTGCGCGTAAGCGATGAAGCCCAGCCCCGCGAGGATCAGCGGCAACGACAGCGCCATGCCCATGGTGGCGCCGCCGAACAGGAACCCGAGTTGCGGGTCCGGTTCGCGGAAAAATTCACAGATGATGCGCGCGACGCCATAGCCCACGGCGAAAATCCCCGTCACCAGGCCGGGACGCCGCAACGCCCCCATCCGCACCGCCATCTGCACGACGACCAGCAGCACGAGCCCCTCGAGCGCCGCTTCATAGAGCTGGCTCGGATGGCGCGGCAGCGGCCCTGCGTCCGGAAACACCATGCCGATGGGGGCGTCCGTCACCCGGCCCCAAAGCTCCGGCTTGATGAAATTGGCGATGCGCCCGAGCAGGATGCCGATCGGCACGACGGCCGCGCAGAGATCCGCCACCGCCAGCACCGGCAGCCCGTGGCGGCGCGCGAACAGATAGATCCCGAGGCTCGCGCCCGCCAGCCCGCCATGGAACGACATGCCGCCGAGCCAGACCGCCGGGATCTCGGCTGGATGGTCGAGAAAATGCGGCAGGTTGTAGAACAGCACGTAGCCGAGCCGCCCGCCGATCACGACGCCCAGCGCCGCATAGACCAGCAGGTCGTCGAGGCTCTCGACCGGCGGACGCGGCCGCACGCCCCAATAGGCGTCCTGCGCGGCGATGCGGCGCGCCAGCCACCAGCCGAGCACGAGCCCGGCGATATAGGCGAGCGCGTACCAGCGGATCGGCAGCGGCCCGATATTGATCAGCACGGGGTCGATGACGGGATAGGGCAGAACGAATGTGGGCATCATGGCCTTCCAGAAGGTGGTCACGTGATGCGACGCTGACGTGGCGCGGTCAAGGCAAGGCGTAGCAGCAGCCCTGCGCGCAGGGCTCCGGGGCGGTCATTCCGGGCGAAGCGCGGCAGTCCGCTGCGCGCGTGGCTCCTTTGACCACACGAGGCGGAGCCGCCCCACACTTGCGTCCGCGCCGGCGAAGGCCCATGTCTGGGCCAGAGCCAGCCCCCTTCCGCGAGAGCCACGATGCCCCAGACCCGCAGCCCCTTCCTCGATGATGTCGCCCGCCTCGTCACCGACGCCGCCGGCCTCGCCCAGGGGGTGCGTCGCGAAGCCGAGACGGTGGCGCGCACGCAGCTCGACCGTCTGCTCTCGACCATGGATGTGGTGACGCGCGAGGAATTCGAGGCGGTCCGCGACATGGCGCTTCTGGCGCGCGAGGAAAACGACCGTCTGGCGGCCCGCATCGCCGCGCTCGAAGCCGCCGCAGGCCAGGGCCAAGCCGCCGCAGGCCAGGGCAAAGACGCCGACGCAGGCCCGTCCCACAAGCCCGCCGACGCGCCCGCCGGGATCGATCCGTCGATCTGATCTCCCCGATCTGTCCGAAGCTTGCAGCCGCGCTGGCGCTTCGCGCCGCGGCGAATTGACTCAACCGGCGTCTCACCTGTGGACACATCGCGTTGCGCCATGGACGCGGACCCGCGAATCCGTGAGCGTGCAACCGGTCGGACGCGCTTCTAGGCGTTCGGCGGCACAGGCGTATATTCGAGTAGCGGATTGATTCGTTGAGGTCTTTGGCGACGCCCAAGGCCCGGCACGAACCCCGCGCCCGGGTTGCGCTCCGCGTCAGTCGAGAGTCTCACCGCGTTCAGCCCTTCGCTTCCGAGGCTTCAGCCTATGTCATTCACGCAACTCGAGTTTGAACGCGCCGAACATCCGGTCGATGTCGTCGAGCGCATCGCATCGAGTAACGAATGGTCCTTCGACCGCGAGGCGGATGACGAGATTTCGATCTCGGTCGGCGGCGGCTGGACGGATTATCACATCGCCTTCACGTGGCTCCCCAATGTCGAGGCGCTGCATGTCGCCTGCGCCTTCGACGTGAAGGTGGCGGAGCGCCGGAAGTCCGAGATCCTCAGCCTCGTGTCGCTCATCAACGAGCAGCTCTGGGTCGGACATTTCGGCCTCTGGGAATCCGAGAATGTCGTGATCTTCCGCCACGCCATCGTGCTGACCGGCGGGGCCGAGCCCAACCCGCACCAGTGCGAAGCCGTGCTCAAGGCCGCCATCACGGCCTGCGAGCGCTATTATCAGTCCTTCCAGTTTGTCATGTGGGCCGGTAAGACAGCCCGCGAGGCGCTTGAAACCGCCATGTTCGAGACTGTCGGCGAGGCCTGATGACGAAATTAAACGCCGCCCTTCCCGCCTCCCTGGTTCTCGTCGGGGCCGGCAGGATGGGCGCGGCCATGATGCAGGGCTGGCTCGCCATGGGCCTGCCCGCCGCCTCCCTGACGATCCTCGATCCGGTCCCCGCGCCGGACCTCGCCGCCGCCTGCGCCGACAGGGGCGTACGCCTCAATCCGCCGCTCGCCGAAATCGCCGCGCCCGACGTGCTGGTTCTGGCCATCAAGCCCCAGATGCTCGACACGGCCGCGCCCGGCCTCGCGCCGCTCGCCGGCCCCGACACGCTGATCCTGTCCATTCTGGCGGGCAAGCGCATCGCCGATCTCTCGGGCCGCTTCCCGGCTGCGGGCGCGATCGTCCGGGCCATGCCCAACACGCCCGCCGCCATCGGCCGCGGCATCAGCGGCGTCGCCGCCAGCCCGGCCGTCAGCGAGCGCCAGCGCGGCTTCGCCGCCGCCCTGCTGGGCGCCGTCGGCCAGGTCGAATGGCTCGCCGACGAAAGCCTGATCGACGCCGTGACGGCGGTCTCGGGCTCCGGCCCCGCCTATGTGTTCCTGCTGGCCGAGAGCCTCGCCAGGGCCGGCGAGGCCGCGGGCCTGCCCGCCGATCTTGCGCTCCGGCTCGCCCGCGCGACCGTGGAGGGCTCGGGCGAACTCATGCGCCAGTCGCCCGACGTCGCGCCCGCGACCCTGCGCCAGAACGTCACCTCGCCGGGCGGCACCACGGCCGCCGCCCTGTCGGTGCTGATGGCCGACGACGGGCTCGACCCGCTGATGCGCGACGCCGTCGCCGCGGCCCTGCGTCGCGCAGGCGAGCTTTCCGGCTGATCCGCCTTGGACACGGCCCTCGCGAGGACTAGATAGGGGTCAGCGCACACAAGGATGCCGTCCATGCCTAGGAAGCTCGAGCCCGAACCCGGCACGCCCGAAAAGCTCGCCACGGATCCGTTGAAGGCCGCCAAGGAGGCCGAGGCCGTCATGGACGCGGGCACGCCCGAATCGCCCCCGCCGGGCGACGGCGCGGCCGGCCCCGCGGCGAAAAAGAGCCCCGACCGCCGCAAGGACGTCATCGTGGCCCTGATGGATCTGGCCGCCGAGCGTCGCTGGGAAGACATTTCCATGACCGACGTGGCGACCCGCGCCGGCATCACGCTCTCCGAATTCCGCGATCTCTTCCCGTCGAAAGGCGCGATTCTCGCGGCCTTCTCGCGCATGATCGACAAGACCGTGCTGGACGGCACGACCGACGATCTCTACGCCGAGCCCGCCAAGGAGCGGCTGTTCGACGTGCTGATGCGCCGTCTCGACGCCATGGCCCCCTATCGCGAGGCCCTGCAGGGCGTGATGGAATGGGCGCGGCGTGATCCGCTCTCGGCGGCGGCGCTCAACGGCGTGGCGCTGAACTCCATGCGCTTCATGCTGGAAGCCGCCGACATTCCCACCGAAGGCCCGGTGGGGGCGGTCAAGCTGCAGGGACTGGTGCTGGCCTGGAGCCGCATTCTCGACGTCTGGTTCCACGACGACGATCCGGCCTACGCCCGCACCATGGCGGCGCTCGACCGCGAACTGACGCGCGGCGCCATGCTGGTCGCCCGCGCCGAGGACGTGAACCGCCTCACCGCGCCGCTGCGCTCGCTCGCCGGCGCCATCCTGAATCCGCGCCGTCGCGAGCCGCCCCGCACGCGCGAGCGCTGGACCGACCAGGACGACGAGACCGAAGAGCGGCGCACCCACACGCTCTGATCAGACCGGCACCCGCACGGTGGCGCGCAAGCCGCCCATCGGGCTCGTGCCGAGCTGGATGTCGCCGCCATGCGAGCGCGCGATGTCGCGCGCGATGGCGAGTCCGAGGCCCGTGCCGAATCCCTCCTCCAGCGTGCGCGCCTCGTCGCGGCGATAGAACGGACGGAACACGTCCTCGCGCTCGTCGACCGGAATGCCCGGCCCGTCGTCGTCCACATGCACGGTGAGAAAACGCGCGTCCCGCAGGGCGGAAATCGCGATGCGGTCGCCGTAGCGCAGCGCGTTCGACACCAGATTGCTGAGGCATCGCTTGAACGCGTCGGGCCGGACGATCACGTTGGTCTCGCCCGACACCTCGATCTGCGTCGCGTGGCCGTGCCGTTCGGCGTCGGCCTTGAGTTCTTCCAGCAGCGCGCGCATGTCGGTCATCGACGCCGCCTCGCCGGCGTCGCCGCGCGCGAAGGCGAGATACGCCTCCAGCATGCGCTGCATTTCCTCGATGTCCTTCTGCATCGCCTCGAACTCGGGACCTTCGCCGAGCAGCGCCAGCGACAGCTTGAACCGCGTCAGGATGGTGCGCAGGTCGTGGCTCACGCCATTCAGCATCGCGGTGCGCTGCTCCATCGCGCGCTCGATGCGCCGCTTCATCTCCATGAACGCATAGCCCGCCTGCCGCACCTCGCGCGCGCCATGCGGCCGCCAGTCGGAATCGCGTCCCTTGCCGAAATCCTGCGCCGCGCCGGCGAGCCGCAGGATCGGCCGGATCTGGTTGCGCAGGAACGCGATCGACACGGCGAGCAGCACCAGCGACGTGCCCACCATCCAGACGAGGAAAATATGCGAGTTCGACGCATAGGCGGCGTTGCGGTTGGCGAGAATCCGCATCACCGAATTTTCAAGCTGGATGCGGATTTCCACGAGGCTCGAGCGCCCCACCGTGTCGATCCAGAACGGCCGCTTGATCTGCGTGGAAATCTCGCGCGACAGGGCCTGGTCGAGGATCGAGAAGAACGGCTTCGGCAGGGCCGGCGGCAGCGGCTCGCGCGGCAGGAACGCGACGTCGAGCCCGAGCCTGTCGGCCGCGACCTTCTGGATCAGCCGCACATGCGCGGGCGACGGATCGGCGCGGTAGAGATCGACCACGCTGCCGATGTCCTGCACCACCGCGGTGGACAGGCGGAACGTCACCAATTGCCAGTGACGCTCCATGAAGAAATAGGCGATCGCCGATTGCAGCACCACCATCGGCACGATGACGATCAGCAGCGAGCGCGCGTAGAGCCCCTTGGGCATGTAGTCGGCGATGCGCCGCGTCAGTCCGCGCCAGGCGGCGCGCGGACGTTCCAGATAGGCCGGGAAGAACGACAGGCTCATGGCCGGCGCCTTTTCTGCGTGTCGCCGCTCATCGGTCGAGCATCAGGCGATAGCCCGCGCCCCGCGCCGTCTGCAGATGATGCGGGTTCGTCGGGTCTGTTTCGATCTTGCGCCGCAGCCGGTTGATCTGCACGTCGACGGTGCGCTCGTTGTTGGCGCCGCCGCTTTCGCCCGCCAGCTCCTCGCGCGACACCGGCTCGCCTGCCGCATTGGCGAGAAGCCGCAGCATGAAGCGCTCGCGGTCCGTCAGCCGGATGATCTCGTCGGCATGGCGCAGGTCGCCGCGCTCCAGATTGAACGTGAAGGCCCCGAACCGCACCGACGCGACGCTCGTCGCCACGGGCGGCGGCTCCGCGCGCGCCGCCGTGCGCCGCAGGATCGAGGCGATGCGCAGCGACAATTCCTTCGGCTCGAACGGTTTCGCCAGATAATCGTCGACCCCCGTCTCGAGTCCGCGCACGCGGTCGGCCGCGTCCGTGCGCGCCGTGAGCATCAGGATCGGCACGTCCGATTCCTCGCGTTGCCAGCTGGCGAATTCAAGCCCGCTTTCGCCCGGCATCATCACGTCGAGAATGATGAGGTCGAACGCGAGATTGCGTAGCCGCGCGCGCGCCTCCAGCGCCGTGCCGGCGGTGGTGACGCGATAGCCCTGCCCGCTCAGATAGCGCGACAGCAGCGCGCGGATGCGCCGGTCGTCGTCGACGACCAGCAGATGCGGCGCATCGTCGGCGGGCGGCGGCGTCATCGGCGGCGCGGCGGTCGTGTCGGACATGTCAGTCTCCCTGCCGCGGCGCGTTCCAGACCAGCCCCGACACTTTCTCGCGCTCCGACGGATCGATCATCGCCAGCAGGAACTGGATCGCCCCGGCCCGCGCGCCCGCCGGCAGTTCGTCGAGCGCGCGAGCAAACCGCGCGCTCTGCAGCACCGAAAGATCGAGCGCCAGCTTGCTTCCCTTCGGGGTCAGAAACAACAGCCTTTGTCGCCTGTCGTTCGGGCCGGGCCGCGCCTCCACATATCCTTCGTCGAGCAGCTCCTTGAGCACGCGATTGAGGCTTTGTTTGGTGATCCCCAGAATGTCGAGCAGTTCGGCGATCATCAGGCCGGGATGGCGGTGCACGAAATGCAGCACGCGATGGTGCGCCCGCCCGAAGGCGAGACTTTCCAGGAGCCGGTCCGCATCGCCGACGAAATCCCGATAGGCGAAGAAGAACAGTTCGATCAGATCGAACATCGGGGCCTGGTCGGGCCCGGCGGCGTCGCGCAGCGGCGCACGGGCGTCGGGCTTCGCCTGAAGGACCTGATCCATCGGATACCCCGTTACGTCAGCCATATTGACATATTTCAGGTTGGTTGTTAGTCGTCAAGGCCCGCGCTTTGGCCTAAAAGATTTCGCATTGAGCAGCAAAGCTGCCTCGCAGGAGCCAACCCATGTCAGTTCTGCCTTTCGACCAGCGTGACGGATTCATCTGGATGAACGGCGTCCTGACGCCGTGGCGCGACGCGAAGCTCCACGTGCTGTCGCATGGCCTCCATTACGCCTCCTGCGTGTTCGAAGGCGAGCGCGCCTATGGCGGCGCCATCTACAAGAGCACGCAGCATTCGGAGCGCTTCCGCCGCTCCGCCGAATTCCTCGATTTCGAAATTCCCTATTCGGTCGCCGAACTCGACGCCGCCAAGCAGCTCACCGTCGAGAAGAACGGCCTCACCGATTGCTACGTCCGCCCCGTCGCCTGGCGCGGCAGCGAGATGATGGCGGTCGCGGCCCAGCACGCGACCATCAATGTCGCGATCGCCGTGTGGGACTGGCCGAGCATGTTCGACACCAACGAGAAGATGAAGGGCATCCGTCTCGATATCGCCGATTACCGCCGCCCCGATCCGATGACGGCGCCGTGCCATTCCAAGGCCGCGGGCCTCTACATGATCTGCACGATCTCCAAGCACCGCGCCGAGCGCAAGGGCTTCGCGGATGCGCTGATGCTCGACTGGCAGGGCCGCGTCGCCGAATGCACCGGCGCCAATGTGTTCTTCTCGAAGGACGGCGTGCTGCACACGCCCATCGCCGACTGCTTCCTCGACGGCATCACGCGCAACACCGTGATGGATCTCGCCAAGCGCCGCGGCATCGAAGTCGTCCAGCGCCGCATCATGCCCGAGGAACTCGCGAGCTTCGAGGAATGCTTCATCTGCGGCACCGGCGCCGAAGTGACGCCGGTTTCGCAGGCGGGCCCCTACGCGTTCACGCCCGGCAAGATCTCGCGCACGCTGATCGAGGATTACGCGGTCGAGGTGAACCCGAAAAAGCGGGCCGCCTGAGGCCCGCTTTCCTGCGGTGAGCGATGCGGCAGCCTGGCCGCCCACGGCTTTCATTGCCGCGTCCATCGCCTTGGCTTTCGGATTGGCCCTGCAACAGGCGACCGTCCTGGCGTCGACGTCTGTCCGGACGCTTTGGTGATGTAAAGCCCGGCCCAGGCAACCAGCGTCAATGCGGCAAAGCCGCCGCGGCGGTCGGCCAGAACAGCCAGACGAGCAGCGCCCCCGAGAGCGCCCACAGGCACAGGATCAGCGCCAGCCCGGCCCGGCTCGTCGGCCGCCCGGCGCGCGCCGCCGCCTGCGCCCGGAACTCGGCCATCAGGGCGGGCGGAACGAGCCGGACCGCCAGCAGAATGCCCAGCGGCACGAGCACGAGGTCGTCGAGATAGCCGAGGACCGGAATGAAATCCGGAATGAGGTCGAGGGGCGACAGCGCATAGGCGGCCACCAGCGCCGCCACCGCCTTGGCGGCCAGCGGCACGCGCGGGTCGCGTCCCGCGATCCACAGCGCCACGACGTCGATCCTGATGGCGCGCGCCCAGGCCCTGGCCCGCGCGATGAGCGAAGGCCCGCGGGCTATCTGGTCCACTTCTCGGCGGCCTTGTCGTCGGCTTCCTTGCCCTCGACCCAGCCGCCGGATTTGCCGTCCGCGAGATTCTGGCGCTTCCAGAACGGCGCCTGCGTCTTCAGGAAATCCATCAAAAATTCGGCCGCGCAAAACGCCTCGCTGCGATGCCAGGCCGAGACCGCCACCATGACGATGCGCTCGCCCGGCGCGATCTTGCCGTAGCGATGGATCACCACGACGCCCTGCACGGGCCAGCGCGCTTCCGCTTCCTTGACGATGCGCGCCAGTTCGCCCTCGGCCATGCCGGGATAATGTTCGAGCTCCAGCGTCTCCAGCACGCCGCCCTCGTCGCGGCACAGGCCCGTGAAGGTCACGACCGCGCCCACATCCGTGCGCCCGTCCGTCAGCGCGGCGGCTTCCGCCGCCGGATCGAAATCCTCAGCCTGAACCCGGATCGTCGCCATCAGCCACCTGTCATGGGCGGAAAGAACGCGATTTCGCGCGCGTTCGCGATGGGCGCGTCATGTTTCACATGCGTCTGGTCGATGGCGACGCGGATCACCTTCTGGTTCTCGAACGCATGGGCGTATTCCTCGCCCCGTCCGATCAGCCAGGTCATCAGACCTTCCACGTCGGTCACGGACGCTGGCGGCGCGATCTCTTCGTCGCTGCGCCCGATCCGTTCGCGCACCCAGGCAAAATACACGGCTTTCATTCACTCACCCGTCGCTGACATGTTTCAGTCCCGACCTCATATAGTCCCAGCCGGTGTAAAGCGTCAGGAGCGCGGCGGTCCACAGCAGCACGAGGCCGATCTCCACCGTATAGGGCAGCACCTGTTCGCCCGCCGGGCCGGCGATCAGGAAGCCGAGCGCCACCAGCTGCATCGTGGTCTTGTATTTGGCCACGCGCGTGACCGGCACCGACACCCGCAGCTCCGCCAGAAATTCCCGCAGGCCCGACACGAGGATCTCGCGGCACAGGATCACGATGGCGGCCCACATGGAGACGCCCGAGATCGTGTGATCGGCCACCAGCACCAGCAGGCAGGCCGCCACCAGCAGCTTGTCGGCGATCGGATCGAGCATGCGCCCGAGCGAGGATTGCTGCTGCCAGACGCGCGCCAGATAGCCGTCGAAAAAATCCGTGATCGCCGCAAGCGCGAACAGGCCGAGCGCGGTCCAGCGCACCCAGTGGATTTCGGGCCAGAACAGGAGTCCCGCGACGACCGGTACAGCCGCGACCCGTCCATAGGTGAGAATGTTCGGCAGGCTCCAGGTGCGCCCGCGATCGAGTGAGCTCATCGCCATTGCCCGGGAGGGAAACAGCCCCGGCGGTCCGGCGTCAATAGGGCGGGACGAACGAACCCGTGATCAGCCACTCCTAACCACCCTTTTCATGGAAAAAATCATAGACCAGCTTCGCCGTGGCCGCGTTGATGCCCTGCACCTTCTCCAGATCCGCGAGGCCGGCGCGAGAAATCGCCTTGGCGGTGCCGAAGGCGTGGAGCAGCGCGCGCTTGCGCGCCGGGCCGATTCCGCCGATCTCGTCCAGCGGCGATTTGGTGAATTCCTTCTTGCGCCGCGCCCGATGCGTCCCGATGGCGAATCGATGCGCTTCGTCGCGCAACCTCTGGACGAAATAGAGCGCCGGGTCGCGCGGGGGCAGTTTGAACGGCTCGCGCCCCGGCAGGAAGAAGGTCTCGCGCCCTGCGTTCCGGTCCGGTCCCTTGGCGATGGACGCGACCTCGACGCCCTCCACCGCAAGCTCGGCGAGAATCTGCCGCGCGGCGTCGAACTGCCCGCGCCCGCCGTCGATCAGGATCAGGTCGGGCCGGGACGGAAACGCGTCATTGTCGGCCGCCGCCTGCTTTTCCGACGATGTCGGTTCGGCCGGCGCCGCCGCGCCCTCGTCCTTCACCAGCCGGGCGAAGCGGCGGCGCAGGACTTCGCGCATCATGCCGTAATCGTCGCCCGGCGTGATTTCCTCGGACTTGATGTTGAAGGTCCGATAATGGCTCTTCATGAAGCCCTGCGGCCCCGCCACGATCATGCCGCCCACCGCATTCGTGCCCATGATGTGGGAATTGTCGTAGACCTCGACGCGACGCAGCTTGCGCTGGATCCCGAATCCCGCCGCCAGCGCCTCCAGCAGTTTCTGCTGGGCGGAGGTTTCCGCCAGCCGCCGCCCGATGGTCTCGCGCGCATTCTTGGCCGCATGCGCCACCAGTTCGCAGCGCTCGCCGCGCTGCGGCGTCAGCACCTCGACCTTGCGGCCCGCGCGCTCCGACAGGGCGGCTTCGAGCAGGCCCTGCGTCTCGACCTCGTGCGACAGGAGCACGAGCCGCGCCGGCGGCTTGTCGGAATAGAATTGCGCCAGAAAGGCGTCGAGCACTTCCGCCTCGCCGAGGCTGCGGTCGGCCCGCGGGAAATAGGCGCGATTGCCCCAGTTCTGGTAGGTGCGGAAGAAGAACACCTCGATGCAGAACTGGCCCGCCTGTTCGACGATGGCGAAGACGTCGGCTTCCTCCACGGTCTTGGGATTGATCCCCTGCTCGCCCTGAATGGCCGACAGCGCCGCGATGCGGTCGCGCAATCGCGCCGCGCGCTCGAACTCGAGCGC
>JAIEQX010000093.1 GCA_019747375.1 Beijerinckiaceae bacterium
CTTGGCGGCGCGCGTGGCCACTTCTATGAGATCGCGCATGCGGTCATGCGCCGATGGCGCGGCTGCGGGCGGAGCTGAAAGAGCAGTCGCCTCAGCGTCCGCCGTGACCGCCTCATTCAGGCCAGAGGATGCAGGCGCCATATCCTTGCCGCCGTCGGCCGGCGTCTCGGTCCGCACGCGCGCGCCCAGCGCACGCGCAATCTCGCGGAAAGCGAGGCGCTCGCTGGGCGACAGGCTCACCATGTCGTCGGCGCGCGATGCGCGAGGGGCGCCGGCGGCGACAGGCGGCGTCGGGGTTTCGAAAACCGGCGTTGGCTCGGGCGTCGGCTCCGGTTCAGGCGTAACGGCGCGCTTCTCGGTCTCTTTGGGCTGCACAGGCTCCAGGGCCGGCCTGCGCGGCACGACCTGGAAGGGGCGCAGCGACACGACGTTGCCCGAAGCGCCCTTGCCTGACGCAGGCAGGCCCGGCGCCGCGACGGCGTCGGCTTCATCTTGCGAGGCGCGGATCTCCGAGGCCGGCGGATGGGAGCCGGGCTTGATGTCTGGCGAGGGCGTCTCGACGATCCCGGCCGTCGGCGCGGACCCGGGTTCATCGAGGGAGCCGGGCGATGTCTTGACGGCGGCGTCCGTCGGCGAGGACGAGACAGCCCCGGCTTCGACGATGTTGGCGTCGTCGATCCGCGGCAGGGCTTCGACGCGCGAGATATGGATGACTCCGAAGCCCCGGAAGCCTTCGAACCGGCGCTCGCGATCATGCGCCGGCAAGGCGCCGAGCATGATGGGCAGCGCGGCGTCTGCGCCTTCGACAGGCCAGAAAACTTCGATCCCGCTCCACGTCTCGCCCCGGATCAGCGCCTCGCGCAGACGGCGGTCCGGATCGAGATCGAGTTCCTGCGCGAGTTCGGCGAACGAGCGCCCGATCAGGCGGTCCGTGACGCAGCCGATGAGGTCGCAGAGTTCTCCCGTGATCTTGACGAACCGATGCATCTCATCGGTCTGCCAGAGAAATCGGACATTCGTGGCGGGGCCGAAGCGGGTCGCCAGATCGACCGCGACTTGCTCGGCGCTCCGGCGCGGGACAATCGGGACGGTCTCGACCTGCGCATCCGCGACGCCGTGAACGTCCGGCGGCGCCAGCGCCCCTGATTCCGCCACGGGCTCGGGGACGAGATTTTGCGGCGCATCGGGCGTCTGCGACGACGGCGCCGGGATCGGCAGCAGCGTTGCGTCGATGCCGAGCGCGCGCGCGCCGACGTCATCCTGAGGCGCCGGAACGACCGTCTGCGGCGGCATCGACGGCGCGGGTCCGGGCGACGACCGAAGGCCCGGCGCTGCGAGAATGAACAGCGGCGACGGGCCCGAGATGCGACGGCAGAGAACGGTCAGAATTTCCGCGCGACCCGACATGAAGAAGCGCAGCCGCTCTAGCCGCGGCGGCGCATTGGGCACAAGGCTTCGCGCCAGTTCCGCCACGCGGCGGGCGCCTGGCTCGCTTCCGTGAAAGAGTCGCTTTTCAATCGTCAGACTGTCGGCGCCGAACAGAGCCTGCGCGGACGCATTGCTCCAGACGATGCGCGCGGGCAGGCCCATCGCGAGCACGACCGGGCCGCCGGCGGCGGCGATCTGCGCGAACGGAGCCTGCGCGAGAGCAGCCGTCATCGCTTCCGCGCCGGGCCCCGACTCGCTTCCCATAATCGTCATGCCGGCAATATTTCCTGTTCGTGGACGCAATAACCAAACGCCCGGCGGATTTCTCCACCGGTGGCCTCCTCGAAACAGACTTGAGCCCCCTCCGCCAAGAGGTCAGCCTTAAGAGATCATTAATGGCACATGCGCCCGAGGTCTACGAGGCGACGTTCGGCGAGCGCTTTCAATTCATCTATGATTAAGATCCACAGGAAAAAAACGCCGCATAATGGTGCGTCGCACAAATTTGTTGCAACGCACCATAATTTGGCCTATTGAAGGATGGTCTTGAAGCAGCACTTATGAATGAGTCAGCCGCACAGGCTGGAAACCCAAGGAGCCCACCATGGCCAATCCGTACGAGATTCCCCCGGAAATGCGCGATTTCGCCGAGCGTAGCGTCGCTCAGGCGCGAAAGGCCTTTGAAGGCTTCATGGGCGCCGTCCAGAAGACGACCGGGACGATGGAAGGCGCGCTGACCGCGGCTCCCGGCGCCAAGGACATGTCGGCGAAAGCTGTCGCCTTTGCGGAAAAGAACGTGAATTCGGCCTTCGACCTCGCCGACCGCCTCGTTCACGCCAAGGACGTTCAGGAAGTTCTCGCGATCCAGGCGGATTACCTGAAGTCGCAGCTGGAAGCGATCGAGAGCCAGATGAAGGAACTCGGCGAAACCGTCCAGAAGGTCAGCGGCGTCAAGAAGTAACCAGAGACAGAGGATCGGATCATGGCTATCGCCCGGAAAACACCTGCGCCGGCAGTTTCCAAACCGGCGGAATCCAAGTCTGAGCCCTCGAAATCTGACGCTTCCAAGCCAGGCAGGGCTGCGGCCGGCAAGTCGACCGCAGCGAAAGCCGCCACCGCCAAGCATGACGCCCCCAAGGTTCAGGGGCCCAAGGCCCAGGAGCCGAAGGCAGGCGCCGCGAAGGCTCAATCAAGCAAGCCGCCGGCACCCAAGCCTGCGGCGGGCAAATCCGCGGCCGCCAACGTGACCTCGCCGAGCCTGCTGGACAATATCCAGATCCCGCGCCTCGCCGAAGCGCCCGAAGCGGCGGCGGAGATCGCCGACGAGCTGAAGGAGCAGGTCAGGCGCGTCGCCGAGCAGAACGCCGAGCAGACGCGCCAGCTCTACGAACAGCTCAAAAACGTCACGGAACAGACCACGGGATCGCTTGGAACAAGCTATGCCGCGGCCTCCCGGGGCATCGGCGAATTGCACCTCAAGACCATGGAGGTCTTGAAGGCGAACGCGGATTCCAATCTGGAATTCGTCAAGGCGCTGCTCTCGGCCAAGAGCCTTTCCGAAGCGGTCGTCCTCCAGGGCCAGCACGCCCGGGCGCAGTTCGAGGCCTTGACCGAACAGGCCAAGGATCTCAGCGCGCTCGCCCAGAGGGTCGCGACGGAAGCGGTGGAACCGATGAAGTCGGGCCTGAAGTTCGGCCTGCCCAGCTCGACCTGAGCCGGGCGCCTGGGGGCGCCCGCATGGCGCGCGGACGCGCCCGGATCGCCCCGTCCATGGCGTTGAAAAAACGCCGTGCGACCTGCTTGCAATGCGGCCACATTGCTTCTAGTTTCCGCGCCGCACCAGACGTGCCGCCATAGCTCAGTTGGTTAGAGCGCTAGATTGTGGATCTAGAGGTCCCCCGTTCAAGCCGGGGTGGCGGTACCATTCAACGACATGCGCACACGCCTTCGGATTCACGCAACCGCGTTCGAGTCCGGACGCGCGGCTTGCCGCGACCGGCGCGGCTCCCATATCAAGATCTCGCGCCGGCGATCCGGCTTCAGCCGGGTTCACGCTCCATGCTTCAGGCACTCAAGGCGCTCATTCAGGATGTTGCGGGAACGCCCCGCGCGGAGATCGGCGCCGAGGACTATCAGGTCGCCGCAGCTGCGCTTCTGGTGCGGGCCGGGCATATCGACGGGGATTCGGACGCGCCGGAGCGGGCCAAGCTCGTCGAGCTTCTGACCCGCCGGTTCAACCTTGCGGCGTCCGATGTGACGGCGCTGATCGAGCAGGCCGAGGAAGAAGACCGCGAGGCGGTCGATCTCTACCGCTTCACGAGCCTCATCAAGCGGCGGCTTGACGAGCCCGCCCGCATCCACCTCATCCAGATGATGTGGGACATGGCCTATGCGGACGGAACGGTCCACGAATTCGAAGAGAACCTGATCTGGAGGGTGGCCGAACTGATCGGCGTCTCCTCCCGCGACCGGATCCATATGCGCCAGCGCGCATCGCGGGACGCCGGCGAGACGTCCTGATCGCCGGGCGCCTGCAACCTTGTGCCAGCTTTGCCGTTATCGAAGGCTCGTTCTGGAGGTTTCGATGACCATGTTGAAGTCCGTTTCTCTCGCTGCAATTGCGGGCCTGCTTGCCGTCACCGCGCCCCAGGCCGCGGATTTCGAGGGCCGCGCGGCGTCCCGCCCGCTCACCGTCACGCGCGTGACCACCGTCGTCGATTGCTCGCTGCGGCCGATCATCGTGGCCCCCGGGCGACGCGGAATGGGCGAGCCCGGCACCTATTTTGCGCGCTGGGAATACGGCGTGCCGGCCGGATGCGAGCGCCCGATCCGCTAAGATCGACCCCCAGCCTTTTCCTCCCGTCGGCGCTGTGGCAGCATCGCGCCGAGCACGTCAATAATCGTGCCTGGCGTCATGGGAGGTGGGATATGGGTCTGTTAACTCTGCTTGGGAGGGCTGCGGCCCTCGGTACGGGCCTCCTGTCCGCGACGGCTTTCGCGCCGGTGTCAGCGACCGCGCAGGACCTTTACGCCGGAAAGACCGTCACCCTGGTGGTCGGCAGCGCCGTGGGCGGCGGCTACGATACCTATGCGCGCCTGTTCGCCCGGCATCTGGGCGATCATCTGCCCGGCAAGCCCAATGTCGTGGTCCAGAACATGCCCGGCGCCGGCAGCGCACGTGCCGCCGGATATGTCTACAGCTCGGCCCCCAAGGACGGCATGACCATCGCGCTGGTGCAGCCGGGCGCCGTGGTGGGTCCCCTGCTCGACAAGAGCGTGAAGGCGAATTACGACGCGACCAAATTCGTCTATCTGGCGAGCGCCGATTCCGGCACGAGGGTCTGCCTCACCCTGCCGAACTCGCGCATCAAGACCTGGAAACAGGTCCAGTCCGAGAAAGTCATCGCGGGCGCGGCCGGCACCGGGGCGTCCAATCGCGATTACGCCTATCTGCACAAGAACACGTCCGGGGCCAAATTCGACATCGTGTCGGGCTACCAGGGCATGGCCGACATCCTGCTGGCGATGGAGCGTGGCGAGGTCGATACGGTCTGCGGCCTCGACTGGTCGAGCGCCAAGGCGCAGCGCCCGGCGCTCGCGCGCGAAAAGAAACTGAACGTGCTCGTGCAGACGACGCTCGAGCCAAACGCCGAACTCGACGAACTGGGCGTGCCGAACATCATGCAGTTCACCGAGGGTGAGGACAATCGCGCCATCGTCGAGCTGATCGTGGCGCAGCAGTTCTTCGGGCGCCCGTTCGTCATGGCTCCCGGCAGCCCGGAGACCGCCATCAAGACGATGCGGGCCGCCTTCGATTCCGTCATGAAGGATCCCAAGCTGCTCGCCGAAGCCGAAAAAATGGGCGTCGACATCACCCCGGCGCCGGGCGCGAAGGTGCAGGAAGTCGTGCAAAAAATGTACACGTCGCCGCAGCGCATCGTCGAACTCGCCGCCAAAGCCATCCGCGAGTGAGCCGCCGGCGTCATGGCGGTTTCCGCCGTGACGCCGCTCGCCCGGGCGCGGATCGTGCGCGCCGGACGGCCAGCACACGAACAAGTTGAGTCGCATTCCTCATATCCTGTTATCCAATTTCGACATCCGTTCGACGCCAGCGCTTGCGCCTAACCGCGCGTTCATCATCGCAGGCCCTAATGCGGCCCACGGCCTTCTCAGCAGGCTGGCGCCGACGGGAATGGGGATGAACCCGAACAAGCTTTCAGAATTTTCAGGCGAGTTTCTGGACGCCGGGATGGAATCCGCCTTCCGGACGGAGCGCGCGGCCGAGACCGTTCGGCTGAGCCAGATCCTTCTCATTTCGTCCGTGGTGCTGAATTCCCTTTTCTTCGTCAGCGACTGGCGCTTCTACGGCGATCCGCATTTCCTTGTGGCCATTCCGGCTCGCGCGACGCTCGTGGCCTACTCGCTGCTCTGTCTCTTCCTCATTCGCCGCAGCCGCGGTCCGCGCGCCGTCGGGCGCATCCTCGTCGGCTGGCAAGCCGTTACGGCGCTCTGCGTCGGGCTGCTCGTCAGCTCGCACAGCGCCATCGCGTTTTTCGTCGTCATCATGTTGCCGGCCATCTTCTACCTCGTGACGCCGACATCGTTTCGCGCCAACCTGACGATGGGCGTGGGCTGCAGCATCTGCCTGCTGGTTGGATTTCTCGTTCCAGGCGACCCCGACAACACCGCAACCGGCCTCATCCTGGCGATGCTGGTGATGAATGTCGCGCTCGCCGTCGTCGTGATGAACAGCAATCGCCTGCGACGTCTCGAATGGTCGGCCAATCTTGCCGAACGCCGCGCCAATGCAGAATTGGCGGCGAGCCGGCGCGCGCTGGAACAGATCTTCATGGCGGTGCCGATTCCCCTGGTGGTGACGGAGCGGGAGACGAACCGGCTTGTGCAGGCCAATCACGCGGCGCTTCAGTATTTTGGCGGCGAAGCGCAATTCGACGAGCGCGAGACGCTGGAAGACATCCATGCGGATCCCGCGCGCAGAGCCGAGTTTCTGCGCCTCATCGATACGCACGGTCATGTGAGCAATTACGAAGTCGCGCTGAAACTCGCGAACGGCATGCGCCGCGACGTCCTTCTCGCGGGATCGAGCGTCGAGCTGAACGGAATATCCTGCGTCATCACGGGCGCGATCGATATTTCGGCCCGCAAGGCGATGGAGGCGCGGCTCGAAAACCTGGCGACGAAGGATCCGCTGACGCAGGTTTCAAACCGCACCGAGTTCTTCGAGGTCGCGGAACGCGAGCTTCTGCGCGCAGCCATGCTGGGACATCCGGTTTGCGTCGTCATGATGGATCTGGATTATTTCAAGCTGATCAATGACGCCTTCGGACATGCGGCCGGCGACCTGACGCTCAAGACCTTTGCGGACCTCTGCCGCACCTGCGTGCGCGACCACGACCATCTGGCGCGCCTGGGCGGAGAGGAATTCGCCCTTCTCCTGCCCGGAACGTCGCGTCCGGAAGCGTTGGCGGTCGCCGAGCGCCTGCGCATCGCCGTCGAAAACATGAGCGTCGAAGGAGCGCCCTCAGGCCTTCGCCTGACGGTCAGCGTCGGCGTGTCGGAAATCGATCACGCCGAACGCGACATCCACCAGGCGCTGGCGCGAGCGGACCTTGCTCTCTACAGCGCCAAGATGCGCGGCCGCAACAAGGTCATGGATGCGGGCGAAGCCGAGCGCGACGGCGACATGTTCTCGCCGAACGTGACGCCGCTTCTGTCGAACGCCTCCTGAAGCCCGCAGCCGCGGGAGAGCCGGTCAGCGGTCTTCGATGGCGCGCTTCATGGCGCTCGCCAGACTGTCCACGTCGATCGGCTTGAAAAGCACCGGTCCCCAGCGCTCGTCCACCCATTGGGCCGATGCGACATCCTCCGACATGAAGACGACGGGCAGACCGGGCCGTTTCTGCGCCGCCATATTGGCGAGCGCGACCCCATGGGGCGTCCCGGCCGGAAGCTGCAGGCTCGTCACCATCACGGTCAGTTGCTCGCCGCTCTCGATCAGTGCGAGCGCCCCGCGATAATCCGGGAAAACGCTGACCTGACAGCCCGAGGCTTCGAGACCGGATGCGAGCGACCTGGCGGCCGCTCCGTCGGGTTCCACGAGCAGGACATGGATTGCGCCGGGCGCACTCACGACCGCGCCACCTCGATTTTGCGCCCGGAACCCGTGGTTCGGACTTGAGTTGCAGAGGAAGACGGCGCGAAGGGGGAGAAAACGTGACCGAATCTCAATTGAAAGCCTATGAGGAACCGCTGGTCGTCAGCGAATTGAATGGCGAAGTTGTGTTGACCGGACCGGGAGCCATTGCGGCGGCGCTCACGCCGGCGGCAGCCGAAGAAACCGCGCGGCGCATGCTGACGGCGGCCGGACAGGCGCTGGAGAAGCAGGCCGCGGCCGGTGGAGACAATGCGGGCGCGGGAAATCAAGCGTCGCAACTTTCGGAGTGAGACGAATAGATCTCCTGACGGATGAACTGCAGCGCCTTCCGGCATGCGCAGGCCGCCTTTTCGAGTCCGCTTCGATCGAGCACTTCGATCGCTCCCCTGCCGTTGCGCAGAAGGCCCTGTTTTTGCAGCGCCGAAACGCAGACCGCGACCGTCGTCCTCTGGACGCCGAGCATCTGAGCCAGCGCCTCCTGGGTCAGAGGAAGCGTCGTGTCGGGATCGCTCTTGTCGAGTCCGTCGAGAAGCGACCGGCTGAGCCGCCCTTCCACCGGATGGATGGCGTTGCAGGCGACGAACTGCCGAGACTCAGCCAGGATGAGTTCGATGTGCTTGTGGACTGCGGTCCGCAGATTTGGGCTCGCGTCATAGAGCTCGCGATAGGCCGACGCGCGCATGCGCCAGACGCGACCGGCGACGTGCACGACCGCACGCTGAAACGACGTCCGGCTCCCGCAGGCCTCGAAGACTCCCAAAGCTCCGTCGAAGCCCACCAGTGCGGAAGCCACGCTTTCGCCGGCGGGCGTTTCCGACATGATCGCAATCAGCGCGCCGTCCGGGAAGTAGACCCAGTCGACCGGGTCTCCGAGATTCAGGATCGGAGCGCCCTTGCGCAGCTCTACCGGCAACAGCCGCGCGGAGAACTGCGCGAGAATATCCGCCTCGACCGCGCGAAGCAGCCGATTGCGATGTTCGAGCCCCATCTCTGTCGACCTCACGTGAACTGGGCGAAAATCTGGCGCGGACCAAGGGTCTACGCGTCACGCCGAGTTATCATAACGCTCAGGTCCCGTATGTGTTTTACCCGACAGTGACGTATGTGCCATTTCGCACACCGTCGCCCGATTTGGGCCATGCAACCGCTGAGGGTTCCGCCGGTTGTTGCTCTTTCACCTGACATCGAGGGGCAATGATCATGGGCAACGTCAAGAAGAACGACGACAAGACGATCGCGCCGCGCGCCGAGCCAGACAAGAAGGCGGACGCGATGCCGGCGGCGGGCCCACACGCGGACGCCCGCCTCACCAATCCGGACGCCACGCCGGGAGCCGGCGTCATGCCCGATTATGGAACTCCGGACAAGACGCACGGCGATGTCGACGGCGGAGCCGGGTGACGAGCCCTCGCCTCCGGACCGGCTCGGCACGCGATGGCGGAACCTTGCTCATGAGGCCCTGTTATGCCTCCCGCGCGATCCCACGCGCGGGAGGCGACGCAGAAATGGCCGAGGTTTTGAACGACGCGCGGCAGGACCTAATCGAGGAAACGCGGGAGGCCGCCGAGGCGGCGGGCCTGCGCTACGTCAGCGATGAAGAGCCCGGATTCACACGCAAAAAGTCCGGGCGCGGCTTCGCCTATTACGATGCGGGCGGAAAGCTTGTCCGGGATGCAAAAACCCTGAAGCGGCTGCGTTCGCTCGCGGTGCCGCCCGCCTACAGGGACGTGTGGTTCTGCAAGAACGCCTCCGGCCACATCCAGGCGACGGGGCGGGACGACAAGGGCCGCAAGCAATATCGCTATCACGCCAAGTGGAGCGAGGCGCGCGACAGCGCGAAATACGAGCACATGCTCGAATTCGCCGAAGTGCTGCCGACGATCCGCGAGACGATAGACGCGCATATGCGCCTGCGCAGCCTGAAGCGCGAGAAGGTGCTGGCGACCGTGGTGCATCTGCTCGAGACGACGCTCATTCGCGTCGGCAACGAGGATTACGCGCGCACCAACAAGAGTTACGGCCTGACGACGCTGCGCAACCGCCACGTGGAAGTCGACGGCGGGGAATTACGCTTCGAGTTCAAGGGCAAGAGCGGCAAGAGCTGGAAGCTGAAGGTGCGCGACAAGCGCATCGCCAAGGTCGTGCGCCAATGCCAGGACCTGCCGGGCCAGAACCTGTTTCAATATGTCGACGAGGATGGCGCGCGCCAGGCGGTGACCTCGGCGGACGTCAATGATTATCTGCGCGAGATTTCCGGCGCGCAGATCACCGCCAAGGATTTCCGGACCTGGGCCGGCACGGTGCTGGCGGCGATCGCTCTGAGCGAATTCGAGGCCGTGGACACGCAGGCGCTGGCCAAGCGCAACGTGAAGGCGGCCATCGAGCGGGTCGCGGCGCGGCTCGGCAACACGCCGACGATCTGCCGCAAGTGCTACGTCCATCCGGAAGTCGTGCAATCCTACCTCGACGGCCAATTGCTCAGCGCCGTGAAGGACGAGGTGGACGCCGAGCTGCGCGACGACCTCGCCTTCCTCGAGCCGGAGGAAGCCGCCCTGCTGGCGCTCCTGCGCAAGCGGCTGGGACGCGAAATCGAGAAGGCCCAGTCCCGGGCGGCCTGACGGGCGGCCCCTCGGCGGAAAGACGGGATTGGCCCCTTCTGACGGGACTTGCCGATTGACAGGATGCGGCTTGCGGCTAGTTTTGCGGACCCGGCGTCGGCCAACGACCGAAGCCGCCCGGAGCAGGCCTCCGAAGCCCCAAGAAAGACGGAACAGATGAGCAAACTGATCTTCCCTCCGCTTCAGGTTCCGACCCTGGAGATCGTCGGCAGCAGCGACCGCATTCCCGTGCAGCGCGTGTTCTGCGTCGGCCGCAACTACGAGGATCACGCGAAGGAGATGGGTCAGGTCGTGGACCGTGAAGAGCCTTTCTACTTCACCAAGAGCCCCGACACCGTCGTGCCCACGGGCAGCACCATTCCGTATGCGCCCGGCACCACGAATTATCATTATGAATTCGAGCTCGTCATCGTCATCGGGGCCGACGCGTTTCGCTGCCCGAAGGAAGAGGCGCTGTCGAAGATCTTCGGCTACGCCTGCGGCCTCGACATGACGCGTCGCGACCTCCAGTTGTCGCGTCGCGCCAAGCAGCTTCCCTGGGATCTCGGCAAGGACGTCGAGCAGAGCGCGCCGATCTCCCCGGTTGTGCCGGCCGCCCAGTTCAAGGACCCGTCGAAGGGCCGCATCGAGATGCGGCAGAACGGCGTGCAGAAGCAGAACGCCGACCTGTCTCTGCTGATCTGGTCGGTCCCCGAGATCATCAATCATCTGTCGGGCTTCTATCACCTGCGCCCGGGCGACGTGATCTTCACCGGGACGCCGGCCGGCGTCGGCGCCGTGCAGCCGGGCGACGTGCTGGAAGGCTCGATCGAGGGCATCGGCGAGCTGAAGATCACGATCGGCAAAGCGGAATAATCAGGCTCCCACGCCTGCGCGACACAGGCCGGAGCGTGACGCTCCGGCCTTTTTCATGGTCGATTGACAAAGCATCCGGGCCTTCCCAATGTCGGCGTCAAGGGATCGCGCGCCTGCCCGGCGCAACCGAATCCCGGATAAAGATCGAGGTGGGAAATGCCCGTACTCAACGTCAATGGCCGCAGGCATGAGGTCGCGGCGGCGGATGACGCGCCGCTTCTCTACGCGCTGCGCAACGATCTCCAGCTCAACGGACCGAAATACGGCTGCGGCCTCTCGCAATGCGGCGCGTGCACGGTGCTGGTCGACGGCCAGCCGGTGCGGTCCTGCGTGACCTCCACGGGCGCAGTCGCGGGCCAGGAGATCACCACGCTGGAAGGGCTCGGCACGCTCGAGAAGCCGAGCCGCCTGCAGCAGGCCTTCATCGACGAACAGGCGGCGCAGTGCGGCTATTGCCTCAACGGCATGATCATGCGCGCGCAGGCGCTGCTGACCGCGCGGCCCAACCCCACCGAGAACGAAGTGCGCCTCGCGCTCGACGGCAATCTCTGCCGCTGCGGCGTCCACAATCGCATCGTCCGCGCCGTGATGCGCGCCTCCAGGGAGGCCTGAGCCATGACGAAAGAGACGACATTTTCCGCCAGCCGCCGCGACGTTCTCGCCGGCGGATCGCTGGCCATCGGATTTTCGCTCGCCGCCCCGTCGCTCGTAGGCTCCGCGCTCGCGCAGGCGCCGGCGGCCTCGCCGCCCTCGCTGCCGGGCGATCTGAAGCAGCATCCCCGCCTCTCGTCGTGGCTGCGGCTCGAGGCCGACGGACGGGTGCGCCTGCTGGTCGGCAAGGTCGAGCTGGGACAGGGCATTCTGACCGCCTATGCGCAGCTGGCGGCCGACGAACTCGACATCGACATCCGGCGTCTCTCGATCACCTCCGGGGACACGCGCGTCGTGCCGAACGAGGGCGTGACGGCGGGCTCGCAATCCATGTCGAATGGCGGCGTCGCGGTCCGGCAGGCGGCGGCGGAGCTGCGGCTGCATCTGCTGACCCTGGCGGCCCAGAAACTCGGGGCGGAGCCGGCCGCGCTGAAGATCGCCGACGGGACCATCACGGCGCCGGGCGGCGGGCGCACGACCTATTGGGACCTCGTCGGCCCCGAGCCGATCGAGATCGAGGCCAAGGGCGTCGCCCGGCCGAAGGCGGCGGCGGACCGGCGCTATATCGGCAAGCCGGTGCAGCGGCTCGACATCCCCGCCAAGGTCACGGGCGCGCCGATCTTCATCCAGGACTTCCGGCCGGCCGGCATGCTGCACGGACGGATCGTGCGGCCGCCGTCCTATTCGGCGCGGCTGACCGGCGTCGAGGGCGACGTCTCGACCATGCCGGGCGTGGTGAAGATCGTTCGCGACGGCTCGTTCCTGGGCGTGATCGCGGAGCGCGAGGAACAGGCGATCGACGCGGCCGAAGCGCTGCGGCGCGCCGCGCGCTGGTCCGCGCCGACCGACGGGCCCGACCAGGATTCCGTTTACGACTGGCTGAAGGCCCAGCCGGCCAAGGAAATCGTGATCCGCGACGTCGCCAATCCGGCGGCCGCGGCCAATACCGCGCAGGTGATCGAGGCCGAGTTTCGCCGGCCCTACCACATGCACGGGACGATCGGCCCCTCGACGGCCATCGCGACGCTCGGCGACGATGGCGTCACGCTGATCCAGACGCACAGCCAGTCGGTGTTCGAGACCGGCGAGGCGATCGCCCGGATGCTCGGCGTCTCGCCCGACAAGGTGCAGTGCGAACATCTGCAGGGCGCGGGCTGCTACGGCCACAATGGCGCCGACGATGTCGCGGCCGACGCCGCGCTTCTGGCGCGCGCCATGCCGGGGCGGCCCGTGCGTATCCAGTGGTCGCGGCACGACGAACACAAATGGGAGCCCTACGGGTCCGCCATGGTGGTGCGCACCAAGGCGTCGGTCGACGCCAAGGGCGACATTCTCGACTGGGACGTGACGATCTGGTCGACGTCGCACGGCACGCGGCCGGGCAAGCAGCCGGGCAATCTCCTGCCCGCGCAGATGCTCGAGAAACCCTTCGCGCTGCCGACGCCGGTGAACGGCGGCGCGCCGAACTATGCGGCGGACCGCAACGGCATCGCGCTGTACGAATTCCCCGGCCATCACGTGCGCACGCATTTCGTGACGAATTTCGCCGCGCGCGCCTCGTCGACGCGCGGCCTCGGCGCCTATGCGAACATATTTGCGATCGAGGGATTCATCGACGATCTCGCGCGTCGCGCCAAGGTCGATCCGGTTGAGTATCGGCTGCGCTACCTCAAGGATCCGCGCGCCCGCGAGGTGCTGACCAAGACGGCCGAAATGTTCGGCTGGTCGAGCTGGCAGCCGCGGCCGGGACGCGGGCGCGGCATCGCCTTTGCGCGCTACAAGAACCTCTCCGCCTATACGGCGGTGGCGACGGAAGTCGAAGTCGATCGCGCGTCCGGGACGATCCGGGTGATCCGCATTTCCTCGGCCAATGATGCGGGTGAAATCGTCTCGCATGACGGCGTGCGCAACCAGATCGAGGGCGGCATCGTGCAGTCGCTGTCGTGGACGCTGAAGGAGGCCGTGCGGTTCGATCCGAAGGGCGTGCGCAGCGACGACTGGGTGTCGTATCCGATCCTGACGTTCAGCGAGATTCCGCCCATCGACATCGCGCTGATCGAGCGGCCGAACGCGCCGTTCCTGGGCGCGGGCGAAGCCTCGCAGGGCCCGACCGGCGCGTCGCTCGCCAATGCGGTGATGGATTCGACCGGCGTGCGCTTCCGTGAGGCGCCGTTCATTCCCTCGCGCATCAAGGCCGGTTTGCAGGCCTGAAAGCGCGCGGCGACGATCTCGCCGCGCGTCCTCCCTCAGCCGCCGCCATAGAGCCAGGCGATGCCCTCGATCGATTGTTCGGGCGTGCGTCCGCGCAGGAACTGGTCGCGCAGTTCCGCGGCCGGGCCGCGCGCGTGATAGAACTCGCCATAGACGCGCGCCATCAGCTGCACGCGCGCGGTGCGCAGATAGCGGGCCGCCTGATAGGCCAGAAAGGCCTTCTCGGGATCGTTCGGCGATTGCTCGACCTTGTCGGCGAGGCAGACCGCATCCTCCAGCGCCATGCAGGCGCCCTGCGCGAGATATTGCAGCATCGGATGGGCGGAATCGCCGACCAGCGTCGCGCGTCCCTGCGTCCAGTTCTTGACCGGCTCGCGATCGCACAGCACCCACATCCGCCAGGTTTCGATCTTTTCGAGCATGCGCAGGACGGAAGGCACCTGCCCCTGGAAATGCGCATGCAGCAGCGCCGGATCGCCCGCCTGGTCCCAGCCTTCCGAATAATGGTCGGAGTGGAACACCGCGACAAGATTGTAGAGCTCGCCGCGCCGCAGCGGATAATGCACGAGATGGGTGCGCGGTCCGGCCCAGAGAACGACGTCGGGGCGCCACAGATCGTCCGGCACGTCCTCGCGCTTCAGAACGGCGCGGTAGGCGATATGGCCGGAGACGCGCGGCTTGCCGTCGCCGACGATCCTGGCGCGGGTCTTCGACCACATGCCGTCGGCCCCGATGATGGCGCGGCCGCGTATCTTTCGGCCGTCCTCCATGTTGACCACGACCTCGCCGCCCTCGTCCGAATAGTCGAGCACGCGCGCATTGGTCTCGAGCGTGATGGACTTCTGCTCGCGGCAGGCGTCGACGATGATCTGGTGCAGATCGGCGCGATGGATGACCGCGTAGGTGTCGCCGAAGCGGCGCGTCAGGTCGTCGCCCAGCGGCATGCGGGTCACGAGTTCGCCGGTCAGCGCGTCGCGCATTTCGAGGCCGGTGGGAATGGCGACGTCTTCGAGCACGCGGTCGCGGATGCCGAGCTTGCGGAACGGCGTGAACACGTTCGGACCGAGCTGGATGCCGGCGCCGATTTCCTTGAACTCGGTCGCCTGTTCGAGCACGTGGACCGGAAAACCCTTGAGGCCCAGCGCCAGCGCGGTTCCAAGCCCGCCGATGCCGCCGCCCACGACGATGAAGGGCAGGTTGTCGCGATCAGATGACGTCATGGTGTCCTCCCCTTTGCTGGGCGTCGTGGCGCTCGATGATGCGCCGCATGAGGCCCAGAAGATTGCTGCGTTCCTGTTCAGTCAGCGGATCGAGCATGCGCTCCTGCGCGCGCCGCACCGAGGGCTCGGACTCGTCGAGCAGACGCAAGCCGCGTCGCGAGATCTTCAGGATCTTGACGCGCCGGTCGTCCGCCTTCGCGCGGCGCTCGATCAGGCCCTTGGTTTCGAGACGTTCGAGGACGCTGCCGAGCGTCGAACGGTCGAAAGCGATCAGCGACGCGATGCGCGTCGCATCGAGGCCCGGATTGTCGCGCACCGCCACCAGCGCCGCATATTGCACCGGCGTCATGGCCAGGTCGGCGCATTCCTGCGCGAAGGCCGCGACGGCAATCTGCTGCAGGCGGCGGATGAGGTGCCCGGGCTTGGAATAGACGTCGTCCATCGCGCCGACGAACGGCGCGCCAGACTCAGGTTCAAGCGTGGTGAGGTCACTCGGCATCGGGCTGGCGCTCGGGAGCCGCGCCTGCGAAGGCCGGCAGCGCGAGGCACGCGGCCTCGGCTTCGAGAAGACGCGTCAGGCCGCTGACGTCGCAGCCGAAGCGCCGCGCGTTGACGAGCTGCGGCACGAGGCAGATGTCCGCCATGGTGGGTTTCGCCCCGAAACAGAAGGGACCTTTTGTTCCCGCCAGCATCTGTTCGCAGGCCGCGAGTCCGTCGGCGTTGACGCGTTTCGCCCAGTCATTCACCTGCTCGTCGGTCTGACCGAGCTTGCGCACGGCGTTGAGCACCAGAAGGTTCTGCACCGGATGGACGTCGCACGCGATGGCCAGCGCGAAGGCGCGCACGCGCGCGCGCTCCAGCGGATCGCGGGGCAGAAGAGCCGGCTCGGGATGTGTCTCTTCCAGCCATTCGAGAATGGCGAGCGACTGCGTCAGCACCGTGCCGTCATCGAGTTCGAGCGCCGGCACGAGACCCTGCGGATTCATCTTGAGATAGGCCGGGGAGCGCTGCTCGCCCTTGCGCAGCACATAGGACGTCTGGTCGAAGGGAATGCCCTTGAGGGCGAGCGCGATACGGACGCGATAGGACGCGCCGCTCCTGAAAAAGCCATGCAGACGCATGAGGTTTCCTCCCGTGCTGCGCTGCACGCTGTCGATTGTCCGCGCCGTTCCGGCGGTCGTGACAATGTCGTGCTTGTCATGCGCTTCGACAATTGACAGTATACGGAGGAATTGCGGTGTCAACGCCGCGCGCGCAGGGTTCAACCCCGGCGCCATTGGGAGAGGAAGCGGTCATGAGCGAAGCGATCGAGACTCCGGAACGTCGCGCCTTCTACGACAAGATCGACAAGAAGAACCTGACGCCGCTCTGGTCCGTGCTGTCGAACCTCATCACGCCCGAACCACGCAGCGCGGCGCAGGCGTTTCACTGGAAATTCGACGAAATCCGCGAAGCCATGATCGAAGCCGGCGGCCTCATCACCGCCAAGGAGGCCGAGCGTCGCGTCCTCATTCTCGAAAATCCAGGTCTGCGCGGCAAGTCGAGCATCACCACCTCGCTCTATGCGGGCGTGCAGCTCGTGCTGCCGGGCGAAGTCGCCCCGGCGCACCGTCACAGCCAGTCGGCCCTTCGCTTCATCTTGCAGGGCGCCAATGCGCACACGACCGTGGGCGGCGAAAGGACCCGCATGAACGTGGGCGATTTCATCATCACGCCGTCGAACAGCTGGCACGATCACGGCAATGAATCCAGCGAGCCGATCTTCTGGCTGGACGGTCTCGACGTGCCGATCGTCTCCATGCTGGACGCCTCTTTCGCGGAGCCGTGGAATTCGGACGAGCAGCCGGTGACGAAGCCGGAAGGCGATTCACTGGCGCGTTTCGGCGCCAATCTCCTGCCGGTCGACATGAAGGTTCGCAACACGACCTCGCCGATCTTCAACTATCCCTATGCGCGCACCCGCGAGGCTCTGGAGGCCATGCGCCGCGCGCAGGAGTGGGATCCGTGCCACGGCCTGAAGATGCGCTACTCGAACCCCGAGACCGGCGACCACGCCATGCCGACCATCGGGGCGTTCATCCAGCTGCTGCCCAAGGGCTTCGCGACGAGCCGCTACCGGGCGACCGACGCCACGGTCTTCTCCGTCGTCGAGGGCACGGGGCGCACGACGATCGGGGACAGGACGTTCGATTGGAAGCCGCAGGACATTTTCGTCGCGCCCAGCTGGCATCCGGTGATCCACGAGGCGGATTCGGACGCCGTGCTGTTCAGCTTCTCGGACCGGCCGGTCCAGGAAAAGCTCGGGCTCTATCGGGAAGACCGCGGAAACGCCTGACCGCTGGAGCAATCCAGACGCGCAATCCCCGCGTAGAGAGAGGAAGCAGCCGGACCGGCTGCTTTTTCTCGAGCCGGGACGGGCGCCGTGATCCAATATCTCTGGGCATATGGGGCGACGCTCGTCGCATTTCTGGCCATCGACCTCGTCTGGCTCGGCTTCATCGCAAGAAATTTCTACCGCGACCAGCTCGGCAACCTGATGCTCGACCAGCCTTCGCTGGCCATCGGCCTCGCCTTCTACATGCTGTTCGCCGTCGGCATCGTGGTCTTCGCCATCACGCCGGGCCTGCGCGAGGGCAGCTGGCGCACCACGCTCGTGCTGGGCGCGCTGCTGGGCCTCATCGCCTATGGCACCTACGACCTCACCAATCTGGCCACCCTGCGCAACTGGCCGGTCATGCTGAGCTTTGTCGACATGGCCTGGGGTTCCGCGCTCACCGCGACGTCGGCTCTGGTCGGCTATTGGGCGGCGAACGCGTTCGGGCGCTGACCGCGGCGGCGCCGCGTCAGAGCTCGCCCATCGGGCGCCATCCCAGCAGATCCTTGATCTTCTTCTGCAGTCCGTCGCGGACGCCGCGGTAGGAGTCGAGCATCACCTCGCGCGTCCCCTGCACGGCGGTCGGGTCGAGGGTCGGCCAGTAGATCACCTCGACCGCCATGGTGCGGGTGAATTCGAGCGCGCGATGATGGGCTTCCGGCGACAGCGTGACGATCATGTCGAAGCCGGAATCTTCCAGGTCCTCGAATGTGTGCGGCCGGTGGCGGCTCATGTCGATGCCGATCTCGTCCATGGCGGCGACCGCGAAACCGTCCGGCTCGCCGCTGCGCACGCCCGCCGACGCGATATAGATGTCGCGGCCGAAAAGATGCCGCGCCATGGCTTCCGCCATGGGCGAACGCACCGTGTTCATCGAGCACGCGAAGAGCACCGATTGGGGGCGGCGGCGCGGCTCGGGCGCGCCCGGCAGATTGTCGGATGGCTGGATGTGTTCGCGGCCGCCGTCGCTCATGTGCGCCTTGCGTCCGGGCCGGACGGTTCGGCTGTCGACAAGCTGCGTTTCGCCATCGTGGTCAGCCCTTCCAGTGCAAGGCCGTCACGAGGGTGAAGATGCGTCGCGCCGTATCGAAGTCGCACTCGACCTTGCCCTTGAGCCGTTCGGCGAGAAGCCGCGCGCCGTCATTGTGCAGGCCGCGGCGACCCATGTCGATCGCCTCGATCTGGCTGGGGGTCGCGGTGCGAATGGCTGCGTAATAGCTTTCGCAGACCATGAAATAGTCTTTCAGGATGCGGCGGAACGGCGTCAGCGACAGGATATGGGTGACGACTTTCTCGCCGGTTTCCAGGCGGATCTCGAAGGCGAGCTTGGAATCGTGCAGCGCGATGTGCAGCGCATAGGGGCCGCCGTCGTGATCGGGCACGCCGAACAGGTTCTCCTCCACGAGATCGTAGATCGCGATGGCGCGCTCATGTTCCTGATCGGGATTGCCGCGTCCGATCGAGCTTTCGTCGAAGGTGACGCCGACGAGCTTCTTGCGCGAGGAGGCTGCGGGATCCTCCATCGCTCAACCCAGGTTGAGACGGATGGCGACGGAGCGCGCGTGCGCCTGAAGGCCTTCGGCCTCGCCGAGCGCGATGGCGGCGGGCCCGAGCGCCCGCAGGCTTTCGGCGTCGCATTTCAGGATCGACGTGCGCTTGACGAAATCATAGACGCCGAGACCGGAAGAGAAGCGCGCCGAACGCGCCGTCGGCAGGACATGATTGGAGCCGCCCACATAATCGCCGATCGCCTCGGGCGTATAGCCGCCGAGGAAAATCGCCCCCGCATTGGTGATCCCCGCCGACAGTTCGTCGGCGTTCGCGGCGATGATTTCGAGATGTTCGGGCGCGAGCCGGTCGACGAGCGGGATCGCCTCGCGCAGCGACGGCGCGAGCAGGATGGCGCCGAAGTCGCGCCAGCTTGCGGAGGCGATGTCGCGGCGCGGCAGCGAGGCGAGCTGACTTTCGACGCTTTGCGCCACCCGTTCGGCGAGCGCCGCGTCGTCGGTGATGAGAATCGATTGCGCGGCCGTGTCGTGCTCGGCCTGGGCGAGCAGATCCGCCGCCACCC
>JAIEQX010000359.1 GCA_019747375.1 Beijerinckiaceae bacterium
GCGGTCGACGAGCGTCACCGCTCGCTCGGCATTGGCCGCAAGCTGATCGTCGAGGGGCTGTTTCGCGCCATGCAGCGCGGCCACAAGGCCGTCCTGCTGGTCGGCGACGCGCCTTATTACAACCGCTTCGGTTTCGAGCGGTCGGCGACGCGCGGCCTGGCGCTGCCGGGACCTGTCGACGAGGCGCGTTTCCTCGGGCTGGAACTCGCGCCCGGCGCGCTGGAAGGCGCTCGCGGACTGGTGCGGGCGAGCGGCGCCCGCATGCTGCATGAGGTCTTTTCCGAAGACGTCATGCGCCGCGCCGCCTGATCGCGTCAGGCGGGTTCGGGTTGACCTGAAGCGCCTGCTTTGCTTTCAACACACACATAACCTTCCGCGTCGCGTCACTGTCGTGTGGCGCGACGCATTGTTTCGAGACCGCAGATTGGAGAACATTATGTCGCAATGGCCCGTGCACGGCACCATTTCTGGCCCCATCGTGATGATCGGCTTCGGCTCGATCGGACGGGGCACGCTGCCGCTCATCGAGCGCCATTTCAAATATGACAAGTCGCGTTTCACCGTCATCGATCCGGAAGACAAGGACAGGGCGCTGGTCGACAAGAGCGGCTATCGCTTCGTCAAGGAAGCGGTGACGCGCGAAAACTATGTCGAATTGCTCAAGCCGCTTCTCACGGAAGGCGGCGGGCAGGGCTTTCTCGTCAATCTGTCGGTCGAAGTCTCCTCCGCGGATCTGATGCGCCTCTGCAACGAGGTCGGCGCACTTTACGTGGACACCGTGGCGGAGCCCTGGAAGGGCTTCTACACGGACGCCAGCCTCAGCGTGTCTCAGCGTTCGAACTATGCGCTGCGCCAGGTCATTCTTGACCTGCGCACCGACATGCCGGAAGGCCCGACGGCGGTGTCGTGCTGCGGCGCCAATCCCGGCATGGTGTCCTGGTTCGTCAAGCAGGCTCTGTTGAACGTCGCGGCCGATTGCGGCGTCGACGCGCCGGAGCCGACGACACGCGACGGCTGGGCCAGGCTCGCCCAGGCGGCCGGGGTGAAAGGCATCCACATCGCCGAGCGCGACACGCAGCGCGCGCGCGACCCCAAGCCCATGGGGGTCTTCGTCAACACATGGTCGGTCGAGGGCTTCGTGTCCGAGGGGCTGCAGCCGTCCGAACTGGGTTGGGGCACGCACGAGAAGGCGCTTCCGCCGGAAGGGCGCGAGCATGATTTCGGCAGCGGCGCGGCGATCTATCTGATGCGTCCCGGCGCCGGCACGCGCGTGCGCTCCTGGACGCCGACCGCGCAGGCGCAGCACGGGTTTCTGGTGACGCATAACGAGTCGATCTCGATCGCCGATTATCTGACGGTCCGGGAAGACGGCAAGGCCGTGTATCGGCCGACCTGTCACTACGCCTATCATCCGGCCAATGACGCGGTGCTGTCCCTGCACGAAATGGCGGGCAGTGGCTGGCACCAGCAGAAGGAATCGAAGATTCTGGACGAGAACGAGATCGTCGACGGCATCGACGAACTCGGCGTGCTGCTCTACGGCCACAAGAAGAACGCCTATTGGTACGGTTCGCAGCTGTCGATCGAAGAGACGCGCCGCATCGCGCCCTATCAGAACGCCACGGGGCTCCAGGTGACGAGCGCCGTGCTGGCCGGCATGGTCTGGGCGCTAGAAAATCCGAACGCCGGCATTGTCGAGGCCGACGAGATCGACTTCCGTCGTTGCCTTGAAGTGCAGCGTCCCTATCTCGGTCCGGTGATCGGGGAATATACCGACTGGACGCCGCTGCAGGATCGCGGCGTGCTCTTCCCCGAAGAAGTCGACGCCGAGGATCCCTGGCAGTTCCAGAACGTCATCGTGCGGTGATCGGTTCGCCGGGCCCTTCTCCCGTGATTTGGAGAAGGGCCTGCGCGGCGGCGCTTTTCATGCGCTCATGATCTGTTGGCGGAACCGCGTTACAGCCAGCCGCGGCGCTTGAAGTAGAAATAGGGCACCAGCGCCGCCACGATCATCATGACGAGCGACATCGGGTAGCCGAATTCCCAGTCGAGTTCGGGCATGTGCTTGAAGTTCATGCCGTAAATGGAGGCGACGAGCGTCGGCGGCATCAGGCAGACGGCGGCGATCGAGAAGATCTTGATGATCTGGTTCTGCTCCAGATTGATCAGCCCCAGAGTGGCGTCCAGCATGAACTGGATTTTTCCCGACAGATAGGACGAGTGGTCGCTCAGCGAGGCGACGTCGCGCTGCAGGACGCGCAGCCGGACGCGCGCTTCCTTGTTGGCCTTCTTGTCGGTCTCGAAGGCGGCGTTGTGATAGGTCGCCAGCCGGTTGATGCTGACCAGGCTTTCGCGCACGAGGCCGAGCAGGTCGCCTTCGCGGCCGATGCTTTCGATGACGCGCTGCAGATCGCGCGTCTTGGACGACCGGCGCCGCTTGGTTTCCGGCCGGAAGACTTCGCGCGAGATCGCGTCGATTTTCACGCCGACGCGCTCCAGGGCATCGGCGATCCGGTCGATCAGGGCTTCGAGCAGGCCGAGCATGATCTGCTCGCCATTGGCGCAGGACACGAGGCCGGGGCGCTGCGTGCGCATGGCGTAGTTCAGGAAGGGACGCGGCTCGGCGTAACGCACGGTGACGAGCGTCGAGCCCTTCAGGATGAAGGTCACGGGGGTGGCGGCCGGCTCGTCCGTGTCGAGATGGACCAGACCCGTCATGGTCATGAATTCCGCGCCGTCCTCGTTGTAGAGGCGGGCCGAGACCTCGATCTCCTGCATTTCTTCGCGGGTCGGAATCGAGATGCCGACTTTCTCCTCGACGAAGCGGTCTTCGGCGGGGGTCGGATTATAGAGATCGATCCAGGGGATATGGGCTTCGGGCAGGTCGGCGGGTTCGCGCAGCGGCAGATGCACGTCGACGGGGGCGAGGTGGTCGTCTTTCCTGAAGTAGATGCGCAGCATAGGCGACCTCCGGGCCGAGGTCCGTCAGGCAGGCGGTGCGGCCATCAGCCGTGCGCCGGCCGGAGCGGCCGCTCGATCTCGCGTCTGGTGTTTGATCATCCGGATGGGCTGGCGCAGACGGAAAGGGCGGAACCCCGTCCGACTCCCCGTGCGTCGGCCTGAAACCAGCCCTGACAGCAAGGCGGCGGCGGGTCAACCCTGAAAGGGCGACAGCCTTACTCGGCGGCGAGCCGGGACGGGGGCGGCGTCCTGAACCGGGCCAGCAGGGCGCGCCGTTCAGGCTCGACATTTTCGAGATGGCGGGCGCGAACGTGGCCATAGCCGCGAATCTTTTCCGGCAGGGACGCCAGTGCGACGGCCGTCGTGTGATTGCCGGAGTCGAGCCGTTCGGCGATTTCCGCCAGCAGCGCCTCATACTCGGCCAGAGTGGCGCGCTCCTGGCGGCGTTCGGCCGTCAATCCAAAAACATCGAGCCAGCTTCCGCGCAGCCGCCGCATCGCGGCAAGAAGTCGCAAGCCAGGAAGGATCCAGGGACCGAAGCTGATTTTCCGCGGCGGCTTGCCATCCCGTCCCCGCGACATGAGCGGCGGCGCGAAATGGAAATTGATGCGCGTAACGCCGTCGAATTCGGCCGCGATGCGGCGCGCCATTTCGCCGTCCGTATGAAGCCGCGCGACTTCATACTCGTCCTTGATGGCCATCAGCTTGAACAGATACCGTGCGGTCGCGCGGGCGAGGTCGTCGTGTCCCGGCGCGCGCGCGGCTTCCACTGCGGCGATGCGCTCGACCGCGTCGCGATACCGCCGCGCGTAGTCGGCGTCCTGATAGGCCGTCAAGATGGCGGCCCGGTCCCCGATGATCTGCGCAAGCGTTTCATCCTGCGCCACAGGGACTTTCGGGCGGGCGCCGTCGAGCACTTCATCCATGCGCGCGGGTTCGGCGGCGAAACGGCGGCCCCAGGCGAAGGCTGCGCGATTCATCGGCACGGCCTCGCCGTTCAGCTCGATCGCCCGCAGCAGCGCACGTTCCGACAAGGGAACGAGGCCTGATTGCCAGGCGAAGCCCAGCATCATCATGTTGGCCGCGATGGTGTTGCCAAACAACGCGGACGAGAGCGCGTTGGCGTCGATGAAGGTGGCGCGCTCGCCCGTCGCCTTGCGGATCGCCGCGATCATCCGGTCGGTCGGCAAGGTGAAATCCGCATGCCGGGCGAAATCGCCCGGCATGACCTCGCTCGTCGCCACCAGCGCGCGCGTCCGGCCCTGGCGCATGGTTTCGAGGGTCTTGCGCGACGCCGTGACGACGATGTCGCATCCGAGCACGAGGTCGGCGTCTTCCGAGGCGATGCGAATGGCGTGAATGTCGGCCGGCGTGGCGGCGAGACGCACGTGGCTGGTCACGGCGCCGCCCTTCTGGGCGATGCCCGCCATGTCGATCACGCCGCATCCGCGGCCGTCGAGATGCGCCGCCATGCCGATCACCGCCCCGATGGTGACGATGCCGGTGCCGCCGATGCCGGTGACGAGAATCGCGTAAGGATGCGGTCCAAGCGCAGGCGCGTCCGGCTGCGGCAGACTGGCGGAGAAATCGTCGCGCGCGGCGCTTTTCGCCGGGGCCTTCGGCTTGGCGCCGTCCAGAGTCACGAACGACGGGCAGAAGCCTTCGAGGCAGGAGAAATCGAGATTGCAGCTCGATTGATCGATGCGCCGCTTGCGGCCGAGCGGCGTGTCGAGCGGCTGCACGGAGACGCAGTTCGACGTCACGCCGCAATCGCCGCAGCCCTCGCACACGCGTTCGTTGATGAAGACGCGCCTGCCCGGCGTGGCGATGGCGCCGCGCTTGCGGCGCCGGCGTTTCTCGGCCGCGCAGGTCTGGTCGAAAATCAGCACGCTGGTTCCGCGGATGTTCGCGAGTTCGCGCTGGACGTCGTCGAAATCCTGGCGCGGATGAATGGTGACGCCGGGCGGCCAGTCGAAGCCCGGAGGATATTTGTCGGGTTCGTCCGTCACCACGGTGATGCGGGCCACCCCCTCGGCGGCGATCTGCCGGGCCATGCGGTCGACCGTCAGGCCGCCGTCATGGGTTTGCCCGCCGGTCATCGCCACCGCGTCGTTGAACAAAATCTTGTAGGTGATGTCGACGCCGCTCGAGACGGCGAAGCGCAGCGCGAGGCTGCCGGAATGATTGTAGGTGCCGTCGCCGAGATTCTGGAACATGTGACGGCGCGTCGAGAACGGCGCTTCCCCGATCCAGTTGGCGCCTTCGCCGCCCATCTGGGTGAAGCCCTCAGTGTCGCGCTCCATCCACTGGACCATGTAGTGGCAGCCGATGCCCGCATAAGCGCGCGATCCTTCCGGCACCTTGGTGGAGGAATTGTGCGGACAGCCGGAGCAGAAATAGGCGGCGCGCGGCGGCAAGGTTTCGAGCGTCGCGGCGCTGCGCCGCGCACGGCGCAGGTCCTCCAGCCGCGTTGCGAGAGCCTCGTCGTGCGACAGGGCCAGCAGGCGCTCGCCGATCGCGATGGCGATCTCGTGCGGATCGAGCGCGCCCTTCACGGGAAACAGCCATTCGCCTTTTTCGTCGCGTTTGCCCACGACTTTGGGACGATGCTCCTCGTCGTAGAGAAGTTCGCGGACCTGCGTTTCGATCAGCGCGCGCTTCTCCTCCACCACCATGCAGAGGTCGAGCCCCCGCGCGAAGGCCTTGAGGCCCTCCGGTTCGAGCGGCCACGGACATGCGACCTTGTAAAGCCGCACGCCCAGCGCCGCGCAACGGGCGTCATCGAGACCCAGATGTTCGAGCGCCTGCCGCGTGTCGAGGTAGGACTTGCCGCTGCTGACGAGGCCGAGACGCGGCGCGGCGCCGCCGTCGTGGATGATGCGGTCGAGCTTGTTGGCGCGCAGCCAGGCCAGCACGGCGTCGAGCTTGTGGTCCTGCAGCCGCGCTTCCTGCGTCAGGACCGGATCGCGCGGGCGAATGTGCAGCCCGCCGGCGGGGCGCGGATCGGGCTCGGGCTCGCGCGGAACGACATGGCGCGCGGAACCGTCCACGGAGGCGCGGGATTCTACCGTCTCCTTGACGCATTTCAGCCCGACCCAGACACCCGCGTAGCGCGACAGCGCATAGCCGTAGAGGCCGTAGTCGATGATTTCCTGCACGCCCGCCGGGCTCAGGATCGGCATCGCTACGGCGACCAGATGCAGTTCGGACTGGTGCGCCGTGGTGGAGGATTCGGCGGTGTGGTCGTCGCCCATCAAAACCAGCACGCCGCCATGCGGCGAGGTGCCGGCCAGATTGGCGTGGCGGAACACGTCGCCGGAGCGATCGATGCCCGGACCCTTGCCGTAGAACAGGCCGAAGACGCCGTCGTGCCGGCCTTCTCCGCGCATCTCCGCCTGCTGGGATCCCCAGATGGCGGTGGCGGCGAGATCCTCGTTGAGACCTGGCTGAAACACGATATTGGCGGGGCCGAGACGGTTCTGGGCGAATTGCAGCTCCCGGTCGAGGCTGCCGAGCGGCGAGCCGCGATAGCCCGAGATGAAGCCCGCCGTGTCGAGCCCGGCGGCTGCGTCGCGCGCCTTCTGCAGCAGGAGAAGCCTGACGATCGCCTCTGTGCCGAGCAGATAGACACGGTCGCGGGCGAGGTCGTATCTGTCGGCGAGACTGTCGATGGCCAGGTCAGACGTCAGGTCCGCCGCAGCCTTGTGATTCTCGCCCGGGTCCTGAAGCTCATGCGTCATGGGCGGAATATGGGCATGTCCGGGCATGGCGTAAAGCGTCGGGCGAGCTTGGCGCGAGACTATTTGGCCGCCCGGTCCGGGGCAGAGGCTCGAGCATGCGCCGCCATGGTTCGGCCAGACTTGCGCGGCATCTCAATTTGCCCTGTGCTGGGCTGGCGCCATATCGCTGTGGCGAATCGAGGGAGCATCCACGTGTCCATCCTGAGCTCTGTGCGTCTGCTGGCGCCCGTGCTGGCGCTTCTCGGCTCCGCCGGCGCCGCCATGGCGCATCCGCATGTCTTCGTGGTGGTCAAGAGCGACGTGCTGTTCGACGCCCAGGGCAAGGTCTCGGGCGTGCGTCATTCCTGGACGTTCGACGAAATGTACTCCGCCTTCGCCACGACGGGCATCAGCCAGGACGGCAAGCCCGCGACGGATGCGCAGCTGGCCCCCATCGCCGAGACCAATGTCGGGGATCTTGCGGAATTCGGCTATTTCACCGTGGTCAAATCGGCGGGGCAGAAGATCGAATTCGACAAGCCGACCGACATTGCGATGAGCGAGGGCAAGGACAAGCTCGTCACGCTGCGCTTCACGCTGCCGCTGAAACAGGCGGCCTCGGCCGGCAAGGCGCTGACCCTTCAGGTCTATGATCCGAGCTATTTCGTCTCGTTCGATTTCGAGAAGACCAATGCGGTCAAGCTCGTTTCCGCCCCGGCGGGCTGCACGCTCAATCTCGCCCAGCCGAACGCCCTGCAGGAAGCCGAGACCAAGAAGCTCTCCGAAGCCTTCTTCACCGGCCAGTCGCCCGGCGCCGATTTCGGCGTCAAGCTGGCGGGCCGCGCCGTGGTGGCGTGTCCGTGACGATGCGGCGCTTCGGGCTGTTCCTGCTGGCCGCCGCAGCGTTGCTGATGCTGGCCCTGCATGCGCCCGAGGCCGGCGCGCAGGCGCGAAATCCCTTCAGCGTGGGCATATCGGAAGGCGGCGGCGCCTCGTCGGGCGTCACCGGCTATATTCTGGCGCAGCAGCAGAAGTTCGACCTCCTGATGCGCAACGCCGTGCGGGCGATCCGTGCGGATCCCGCCGCCATCTGGACGCTGATGTCGCTCGCCTTCGCGTATGGCGTGTTCCACGCCGCGGGCCCCGGCCATGGCAAGGCCGTGCTGGCCGCCTATCTGGTGGCAAACGAACGCGCGTTGAAGCGTGGGCTCGTGCTGGCGGGCCTTGCGGCTCTGTTGCAGGCGCTGGTGGCGCTCGCCATCGTGGGCGGGCTGACGATGATCATCGGGGCGACATCGCAGACGATGCGGTCGAGCGCCCGCTATGTCGAGATCGCCAGTTATGCGGCCATCGTGGCGCTCGGCCTCGCGCTCGTATGGCGCAAGGGCGCGGCTTTGTTCGAAGCCCTGCGCGCGCCGCGGCTGCAGCCGGTCGGCGCGGCCGTGGCCAGCCGGTTCCAATGCGTGGCGGCGGACGATCCTGCCCATGTGCACGGGGCCGACTGCGGGCACATCCACATGCTCGATCCCTCCCAGCTCGGCGCCGGCTTTTCATGGAAGAGCGCGGCCGCGACCGTCTTCGCCGCGGGCCTGCGGCCCTGCTCGGGCGCAATCCTCGTGCTGGTCTTTTCCGCCGCGCAAGGCATCTTCTGGGCCGGCGTCGGCGCCACGCTCGCGATGGCGCTCGGCACGGCGGCGACGACGGGCGCGCTCGCGGTCGTGGCGGTCTACGCCAAGGGGCTGGCGGTCAGGCTGTCGGGCGGACGGGGCGTCGCAGGAGCGCAGCTGGTGCGCGGGCTCGAGCTCGCGGCTGCGCTGGCCGTGCTGCTGCTCGGCCTCGGCCTGCTCACCGGCACGCTGGCGGGCGGGGCGCTCTAGCTCAGAGCCCGGCCGCGCCGCCGTCGGAACGCGGATCATGCGCGGCGTCGAGCCTGCCGTCGCGATAGCGCACCACCCCGCCGGCATGACCCAGCGTTTCGGAATAGGGCGCATCGACCACGACGGCGTGGCCGGCCTTTTCGAGATTGCGCAAAAGGGTCGGGTCGAAACGATCCTCCATCCGCAGCGCAGTCTCGACTTCGCCCCAGGTGCGGCCAAGGAGGAAACGCGGCGCGTCGACCGCTTCGGCGAGACCCATGCCCATTTCCCAGCGCGTCAGCACCTGCGCCTGGAATTGCGGCTGTCCGTCGCCCCCCATGCTGCCATAGACCATGACGCGGCCATCGTCATAGACGCTCATGGCAGGGTTGAGCGTGTGGAACGGCCGGCGGCCCGGCGCCAGCGGATTGCGCGCCTTGGGGTCGAGCGAGAAGGACGTGCCGCGGTTCTGCAACAGCACGCCGGTTTTCGGCAGCACGCAGCCCGAGCCATATTCCCAGTAGATCGACTGGATGTAGGAGACCGCCAGCCCCTTCGAGTCGATCGCCCCCATCCACACCGTGTCGCCTTCGCCCGGAGGCGCCGGCCATGGCGCCGCGCGCGACATCGAGATGGCCCCGGCTTCGCGCGCCAGACGCTCCGGCTGCAGGAAGGAGGCCGGGTCCTGCTCAAGGAAATCATAGTCCGTGCAGACGCGGTCGCGGATCAGGAACGCCCGTTTCGTGGCTTCGATCAGCCCGTGAATATGCTCGAAACTGTCGCGCTTTTTGACGCCGAGCTTGTCGAAAATGCCGAGGATCAGCAGCGAGGCGAGCCCTTGCGTGGGCGGGGCGGAATTGAAATAGGACGCATCCCGCACCCGCACCGACAGCGGCTGGCGCAGCAGGGCGCGGAATTTCTCGAGGTCGGCGCGCGTCAGCGGCGTGCCGAGCTTGTCCATGTCGGCGGCCATTTCCCGGCCGATGTCGCCGCGATAGAAATCGTCGAGGCCGTCATGGGCGAGATGTTCGAGCGTCGCGGCCAGGCGCTCCGCCTTGCGCAGGACGCCTGCGGCCGGCAGCTTGCCGTCGACCAGGAACGCGTCGGCGAAGCCCGGCGCGGCGATCAAGTTCGCGAATTCCTTCGGCGCGCCGCCGGCCTCCGATGGCGATTGCGGATAGCCATCGCGCGCCAGCTTGATGGCGGCGTGCAGGATGTCGGTCATGGGAAGGCGACCGCCGAAAGCCTGGGCCATTTCATGCGCCAGGTTCCAGCCGCCGATCGCGCCCGGGATGGTGACTGCGGCCTCGGGCCCGCGCGCCGGGATGGCGTCGTAGCCGAGCTTGCGGTAGCGCTCGATGGTGGCGCCCGCGCCGGCATAGCCGCATGCCTCGATATAATGAACTTTTCCGCCCGGCTCGCGGACCAGCCAGAACCCGTCTCCCCCGATGGCGTTCATATGCGGGTAGACCACCGCGATGGTGGCCGCCATGGCGATCATGGCCTCGATGGCCGAGCCGCCCTCGGCCAGAATGTCCCGGCCCGCCTGCGACGCAAGGTTGTGCGGGGCGGCGACGGCGGCGTGAGCGTAGCGAGGTGTCGAGGTCATGGAGGGCTCCGGGGAGGGGCCCAGCATGTTGCGCCCCGCAAGATGATGCTATAGTGGCCTCCTCGTGCGGGCGAAAGCCAGCCCGAAAGACGGATCGGATCGCAAGGGATCACCATGGCCGAGAGCAAGCGCATCAACTGGGACAACGCCATCACGATCGTGAGCGTGGCGATCCTCGTTGGCACGGAGCTCGTGGGCCTCACCTGGGCGGCCGGCTGGGCGTTCGGCGGCATGCTGGGCCTGCCCCGCTCCGTCAGCATCGGGGTGGAAATCGTGGGCGCCGCGCTGGGTTTGGTGCTCGTCTATTACTTCGTCCGCGCGGCCCTCAAGGTCGAGCCGATTCGCGGCTGAGGCCGTCCGCACGAATCCGCCGCCTGCATGCCATGACATTTTCGCGCCACAGCCTGCCCATGCCTTTGTCATGAGCCGCAGGCATGCTCGATCTCGTTTATCGCCTCCGTCCACATAAAATTGATTGCGGCCGCGGGCACGATCCCGGCTGACGAACGTTCAAGCTCAGCCATTTCCTTCCATCCGGAGATTTCATGACCGACTCGTTGGATCGCCGCAGCCTGATGAAATCCGCCGCCGCGCTGGCCGCGACCGCCGGACTCGGCGGGTCGGGCGTCCTGGCCGGAGCCAGCGCAGCCCTGGCGAACACCGGACTGACGCTCGGCGCTCCCGCGCCCTTCTCGTTCCAGATCCTGAAGGATCTGGCGCGTTCGCGCGCCGCCATGCCGTATGAGGAGCCGCGCCGCCCGTCGCCCGACATTGTCGGCAAGATCGACTACGAGGCGTGGGGCAAGATCCAGTTCAACACCGAGCGGGCGCTCTATGCCGACGGGCCGGGTCGCTTTCCGGTGACGTTCTTCCACCTCGGCATGTTCTTCCAGAAGTCGATCCAGATGAATGTCGTGGAAGGCGCGCAGGCGCGGACGATCATCTACGACACCGCCTATTTCAACATGCCGCCCGATTCCATCGCCCGGCAATTGCCCGACGGAGTCGGCTTCGCGGGCTTCCGCTTTCAGGAGCCGCGCGACGGCAAGCTCGACTGGCGCCGCAACGACTGGGTGGCGTTTCTGGGCGCATCCTATTTCCGCGCCATCGGGGACCTGTTCCAGTACGGCCTCTCGGCGCGCGGCATCGCGCTCGACACCGCCATGCCGGACCGCGCCGAAGAGTTTCCGGATTTCACCCGGATCTATATCGGCCCGGAGGAGGGCGACACCGTCACGGTGCACGCCCTGCTGGAAGGACCGTCGATCGTCGGGGCCTATAAATTCCTGATGACGCGCAACGAAGCCGTAGTGATGGAGATCGAGAAATCGCTGTTTCTCCGCCGCGATATCGCCCGCTTCGGCATCGCGCCGCTGACGTCGATGTACTGGTTCTCGGAAACCCGCAAACCCATGGCGGTCGACTGGCGGCCGGAGGTGCATGATTCCGACGGTCTCGCGCTCTGGACCGGCGACGGGGAGCGCGTCTGGCGACCGCTGAACAATCCCGCCCGCACCACCGCTTCCTCGTTCCAGGACACGAATCCACGCGGCTTCGGGCTGATGCAGCGCGATCGCGATTTCGACAATTACGGCGATGGCGTGCATTACGAACGCCGCCCGAGCCTTTGGGTCGAACCGCTGGGCGACTGGGGCAAGGGCGCGGTGCAGCTGATCGAGATTCCGACCGACGACGAGATTCACGACAATATCGTGGCGCTCTGGGTTCCGGAGGGCCCAGCCAAGGCGGGGTCGGAATGGAATCTGCGCTATCGGCTCCACTGGAAAGCCGAGGAGCCCGAAAAAATCCCGCTCGGCCGCTGCCTTGCGACGCGGCTCGGCAATGGCGGGCAGCCCGGCCAGCCGCGGCCCCGTGGCGTGCGCAAGTTCCTGATCGAGTTCAAGGGCGGCCCGCTGGAGACGATCCCGTTCGGGGTGAAGCCGGAGCCGGTTCTGTCGGCCTCGCGCGGCTCGTTCTCGTATATTTTCTCCGAGCCGGTCCCCAACGGCGTGCCGGGCCACTGGAGGGCGCAGTTCGATCTCACGGTCGAGGGCGCGGAGCCGGTCGAGATGCGCTGCTATCTGCGCGCAGGCGACCAGGTGCTGACCGAAACCTGGCTTTATCAATATCACCCGATCGTCTGAGGCGACGCGCGGGACCGTCTGGACGGCGATACGCCGGGGGACTATCTCAACGCCATGGCTGACATTCAGGATTTCGACGTCGTCGTCATCGGGGCGGGCGCCGCGGGCATCGCGGCTGGCCGCCGGCTTGCGCAAAGCGCGCTGAGCTTCGTGATCCTGGAGGCGCGTCCACGCAGCGGCGGGCGCGCTCACACGCAGACGCATGCGGGCGCGCCGGTCGACCTGGGTTGCGGCTGGCTGCATTCCGCCGACAAGAATCCGCTCGTGGGCCTTGCGGAAGAGGCGGGCTTTGCGATCGACCGCTCGACGCCGCCGTGGCAGAAAACCGCTGACGCACGCGGGTTTCCGGCAAATGAACAGAAATCCTACCGCGCCGCGCAGGCGGCTTTTTTCGAGCGCATCGAGGCTGCGGCGGACGCCCACGAGGATCGGCCCGCATCGGATCTTCTCGATCCGACGGAGCGATGGTCGCCGCTCATCGACGCCATGTCGACCTATGTGAACGGGACGGAGACCGACCGCCTCTCGGTGCGCGACTATTCAGCCTATGAAGACACGGAAGTGAATTATCGCGCGCCCGATGGTTATGGGGCGCTCATTGAGCGGCTCGGGGCGGAACTGCCGGTGCGTCACGGCTGCGTGGCGCGGCTTGTCGACCATGGCTCTCTGCCGATGCGCATCGACACGAACCGGGGCGCCATTCGCGCGCGCGCCGTGATCGTCACGGTTCCGACTTCCTTGATCGCCAACGGCGACTTACGTTTTCGGCCCGCGCTGCCGGAAAAAATCGAAGCCGCGGCCCACCTGCCGCTGGGGCTTGCCGACAAGCTTTTTCTCGCGCTCGACGGCGCCGAGGAGTTCGACATCGACTCGCGGCTCTATGGCGCGAATGATCGGACCGCAACGGCGAATTATCATGTGCGCCCCTTTGGCCGACCGATGATCGAAGCCTATTTCGGCGGCCAGTTTGCGCGTGAACTCGAGACCGGCGGGCTGCCGGCTTTCGCTGATTTCGCCATTTCGCAGATCGTCGGCACGCTCGGCTCGGGGATGCGCAAGCGATTGCGTCCGTTGGTAGTTTCAGGCTGGGCGCAGGACCCGTGGGCCCTCGGCTCCTATTCGCACGCGCTGCCCGGACATGCGGGCGCCCGCGCAAAGCTGGCCGCCCAGTTGGGGAAGCTCGTCTTCGCCGGGGAGGCGACGTCGAAGGGCTTTTTCTCGACCGCGCATGGGGCGTGGCAAACCGGACTCGTTGCGGCGACGGACGTCGTCGAGTTGCTGAAAAAGGCCTGACGACCTCAGGGGCCATTGGCCTTTCGGGCGACTTGCAATCATCCCGCAACGACTTATAGCAAAGCCCAAGGTCTTTTTCGGACCTCCGTCGATTGTTCTCTCCGCATTTTGAGAAAGCCATTTTCATGGGTCGTCATCGATCCGCGCTGAAACAGACGCTCGATCTGAAGAACAAGGCGTTCGCGATCACGCGCCTCGTCACGATGGACCATCCGGCGTTGCGGCGCGCTCTCAGCTTTTTTCCGGAGCGTGGCTGGCCCAAGGCCGACCGGGTTGAGATCCTGCATCGAAGCACGCATGTGTTTCCCTGGATGGCGGCCGAATTCGAGGCCGAGCGCGCCGCCGTCTTCACCCATAATGTCGATCCTGTGTGGCCATCGATCTGGCCGCACGAGGGCAGCGCCGAGCGTCTCGTCGCCATCGTGCACAACGTCATCGTGCCGGGACATCGCGTCACGCCGGTCGATCCCGTGACGGGCCGGCAGATCGACGCCGAAGTTCGCGAACAGGTGAAATGGTCCACCGCGCGGCCGTCCATCAGCGCGCTGCGCACGCGCGTGCTGTCGGACGACCTCACGATCGTGATTCCCCGCATGGATCATTTCGGCCATCTGCTCACAGACGTGCTGCTGCCGCTCTTCTTCGCCGTGCAGCAGATCGGATTTTCGCAGGGCGAGCGCCTCAACGTCGTGACGAGTCAAAATCCCGTGCCGCTCATCACGGCCTTCGTCAGCGCGCTGCGGGCCGCCGGATATTCGGTGACGCATATCCAGACGCGGGTGAACGAAACCATTCGCGCGCCGCGCTATCTGCACGCCAGGTGCCATACGCGCAATCGCGACAACAAGTTCGCGGTGCCGGAAGCGCTCGATTTCGCATGGCGACATCTCACCATCGCGCTTGGCCGCGTTGAGCGGAGCTTGCCGCGCCGCATCTATCTCCAGCGCGGCCTGACGCGCACGCGCCGCGTCGCCAACGAGAACCGGCTCATTCGCAAGCTCGAGGACGAGGGATTCCAGAAATTCGTCGGGCGCTGGGACAATCTTGCGGAGCAGCTGGCGGCTTTTCGCCACGCCGAAGCAGTCGTGGCGGTGCATGGCGGCGGTCTTCCCAACATCCTGTGGTCGACCGGCGAGGCCACGCTCATCGAACTGATGGCGCGGGATGCTCGCAAGTCCTTCGGGCTCCATCTCGCCTCCGAGGTCGGCGTCGCCTACAGGTCAGTCTATGGCTCGGCGGAAGGCGCCATGCAGGATTTCGCCATCGACCCGGATGCGGTCTTCGACGAGATCCAGAGCATTCTGGCGCTGCGCTCACGCATGCCGGGCGACGGTCAGCGTTTCGCCCCGAAGATCAGATGATCGAGCGACATGCGTCCGGGGCCGCGGGCGATCACGATCAGGAAACATGTCGCCCAGACGCCATGCGTCGGCCAGGCGCCGGGATAGACCAGCAGCTGGATGACCAGCGTCATGCCCAGAAGGGCGAGCGCCGAGAGCCGTGACGCCAATCCCAGCACCAGCAGGATCGGAAACGCCGTTTCGGCAAAGGCCGCCATATGCGCGCCGATCGTCGGATCGAGCAGCGGCAGCTTGTACTCCTCCTTGAAAAGTTCGACGGCGCTTTCGGAGACGCGCCAGCCTTCGAGCTTGGTCTGTCCCGAGGCCCAGAAGACCGCGGCCGGAAAGACCCGCGCACAAAGCGCGATCACATCATGCGGAATGCGTTCGGCGAGGGCGACGAGCGCTGCGGCCCGCGTCGCCAGCGGACCGGCTGCGGATGGCGCCGTCATGTCGGTCATGTGTCTGTCAGTCATGGGCGTGGTCCTCGTCCTGAAGCGTGAAACCGGTGATCGCCTGCGCCTGGAACAGGCTTGCGAGAGAGGCGGAAAGGTCGAAGTCGGATGCATCCGAAAAGGCTTGTGCGGCGGCGTCCTGTAGATTGTCCCCGGCCAGCAGCGCCTGCAGAAACGCAGCGCCGCCCGGCGGCAGGAGCGCGACGCGGACTTCGTCGTCGAGCCGGTGAACAAGCGCGTCTTCGCCTGTCCACGATTCAATCGAGCCAAGCTCCATCTCGCCGGCGTTCATGCGCCAGATTGTGACGACCGGATGGGCCGACCGCACAAGCCGGCAGGATGGATGAAGCGCGACGCGCAAGCCGCCGAGGCAATGGGGCGGCAGGGCGGCGAAGACGGCGGGGTCGCAAGGCTGCGCGTCGGCGGCGTGATAGGCGCGGCGGCGGGCCGATTCCAGCCGCGCGACATCAGCCAGATAGGGCATGTCGGCCACGTGTTCGAAGCCTTGGAGAAAGGTCGCGAAATCATCGCCATAGGTCGAGATGACGGGCGAGGCCGGCGGCGCCGCGGCGATATACACCCGCGCCATGGCGGCGAAGAAATCTTCGCCGACGATCGCCTCCGTGACGGGAAAGTTCTGGCGCGTCGCCTCGACGAGACCGACCACGACATTGTTGCGATAGACGGCGAAGCGGGCCGCTACATCGGCGCCGTCGCGGGCGCGCAGATCGGAGGGCGCGAGCGCGTGCGGATCGCGCAAGGCTTTGGCGAACGCGGCCGTGTCAGGCATCGGCGCGCTCCCGCGTGAGAATGGCGTCGGCGCGTTCGGCTTCGGCGCGCAGCGTCGCCCAGTCGGGAACGTCATTGTCCCATTCGATCAGCGTCGGCCGCGCGCCGATCCGCGCGATGACGTCGCGATACAAGGCCCAGACTCGGTCGTCGACGGGGCGGTCATGGGCGTCGATCAGCAGCGCGCCCCCGTCGGCGTCAGGCGTGGTCGCATGGCCGGCAAGATGAAGCTCGCCCACGGCGTGCATGGGAAAATCGCCAAGATATTCGCCCGGGTCAAAACCGTGGTTCTGCGCCGATACGAACACGTTGTTCACGTCGAGCAGAAGGCCGCATCCGGTGCGCGCCACGACAGCGGCGAGAAACTCCGTCTCGCTCATCTCGCTGTTGGCGAAGGTCACATAGGTGGCGGGGTTTTCGAGCAGCATGCGCCGCCGAAGCGTTTCCTGCGTCTGGTCGATGTGCCTGCAGACGTTGTCCAGCGTGGCGCGCGTGTAGGGCAGGGGCAGAAGGTCGTTCAGAAACACGCCCTCGTGCGTCGACCAGGCCAGATGTTCGGAAAAGCTTTCCGGCGCATGACGTTCGCAGAGCCGGACAAGCCGCGCCAGATGCGCCGTGTCGAGCGGGGCGCTTCCGCCGATCGACAGGCCGACGCCGTGGATCGACAAGGCTGAGTCGGCGTGAAGCCGCTCGAGCCGCCGATGCGCAGGGCCGCCATCGCCCATGTAGTTTTCGGCATGGACTTCGAAAAACCCCGGCAGCGGGCCGGCGAAAATATCGGGCCAGTGCTGCGGCTTGAAGCCGACGCCGGCGCGAGCCGGCAGGGTGAATGGCGCGGACATCTCGACCTCGTCGCAAGCCTGGAGAAGAGGAGGGACGCGGCCTGCGCGCCCCTCCGGATTCGTCAGCCCTTGACCGGCGTCAGCGAGCCCATGCCCTTGGGCGTGCTCATGGAAACGCAGGTGCCCTTGGCGACGTATTTCCAGGCGTTGCCCTGATAGTCGACCTTCGAGGTGCCGGCGCAGGTGGTGCCGGCGCCCGCGGCGCAATCGTTCTTGCCGGCGAGCGAAACGCCGTAGCAGCGCTCCTTGGCGGCGTCCTGCGCGAAGGACGGCGCGGACACCATCGTAAGGGCGGCGGCGAAAGACGTGGCGAGGGCGAGTTGAACTGAACGGCGATCCATGGTCGTAATCCTCTTCGATTGATGCGGCCAAGCTCGGCCTGCAACTGGATTTCGCCGGATCTGCGCGTTTGTTACATCGATCACGCATCCGTCATCAGTTATTTTTAATCTGGGCGCGGCGTAACAATCCGCCCCTTTGCGCGAACAGGGCGTATGGGCATGATGAAAACCCGGGATGAAGAATGGGCCGCGTGGATGCGTGCGGGGCTCGCGGGCGATTCCGTGGCGTACCGGCGCCTGCTCGACGCCTTGAGTCCCGTTCTGAGGCAGATGGTCCGCAATGGTCTCGCGCGCGCCGGCGCGTCCGTGGGGGATGCTGACGACGTCATGCAGGAAACGCTGCTGGCGATCCATCTGAAGCGGCACACCTGGCGCGCCGACGAGCCGCTGGGGCCGTGGATCGCCGGCATCGCGCGTTACAAATTGATCGACGCCCTGCGCCGGCGCGGCAAGCGGGCGGAAGTGCCGATCGAGCCGATGATCGACGTTCTGGCCGAAGCCCCGCAGGAACAGGAAGTATCCATCGAGGAGGTCACCCGGCTGGTCGACGGCCTGCCGGGGCGCCAGGGCGAGGTCGTCAGGGCAGTGGCGATTTCGCAGAGATCGATCCGCGAGGCCGCGTCCGGCATGAGCCTCAGCGAAGGCGCCGTCAGGGTTCTGCTTCATCGCAGGCTGAAAAAGCTCGCGGCGCAATACAGGATGGAAAACGCATGAAGACCGACGATCTCATCCATGCTCTGTCGCAGGACGCGGCCATCCGCGAACCTGCGCCCGACCGCACGCTGGCGATCGCGCTGGCGGTCGGCGGCGTGGCGGCAGCCATCGTGTTCGCGCTGCTCCTGGGTCCGCGCGAGGATTTCCCCGAGGCGCTTCATGAAGCGCGCTTCGTGTTCAAATTCATCCTCACGGGCACGCTGACCGCGGTCGCGGCGATGCTGGCCTCGAGCTTTGTCAGACCCACTGCGCCCGCGGACGCGCGCGGGTGGCTGCTGCTCGCGCCGCTCGCCCTGATCGTCGGGGCGCTCGCGCTCGAAATGTTCGCCACGCCGTCCGGCGAATGGGCGGAGCTGTTGGTGGGCACGAACTGGCTTGTGTGCCTCACCTATGTGCCGATCATCGCGGCGGCGCCGCTGGCCGCGCTGGTGGCGGCGATGCGACGTGGCGCGCCCACGCAGCCTGCGCTTGCGGGCGCCCTAGCGGGGCTCGCCTCCGGGGCGCTGGCGGCCATGCTTTATGCGGCGCATTGCCCGGACGACTCGCCGTTTTTCGTTGCGGTCTGGTACGGGCTCGCGATCGGCATCGTGACGGTGGCGGGCGCGTTCGCCGGCCACCGCCTCTTGCGCTGGTGAGCGCCTAGAATTCCACCACGGCGCGGATCGACTTGCCTTCGTGCATCAGGTCGAAGCCTTCGTTGATGCGCTCGAGCGGCAGTTTGTGGGTGATCAGGTCGTCGATGTTGATCTTGCCGTCCATGTACCAGTCGACGATGCGCGGCACATCCGTACGGCCGCGCGCGCCCCCGAAGGCCGAGCCCTTCCAGACGCGGCCGGTGACGAGCTGGAACGGACGCGTGGCGATCTCCGCGCCCGCCGGCGCGACCCCGATGATGATCGATTGGCCCCAGCCCTTGTGGCAGCATTCCAGCGCCTGGCGCATGACGTTCACGTTGCCGGTGCAATCGAAAGTGTAATCGGCCCCGCCCTTGGTCAGATCGACCAGATAGGGCACGAGATCTCCGCGCACTTCGCTCGGATTGACGAAATGCGTCATGCCGAATTTCTCGGCCATGGCCTTCTTGCCGTCGTTGAGATCGACGCCGACGATCTGCTCGGCGCCGATGAGGCGCAGGCCCTGGATGACGTTGAGGCCGATCCCGCCGAGACCGAACACGACCGCGCGGCAGCCGGGCTCAGCCTTGGCGGTCCAGATCACCGCGCCGATGCCGGTGGTGACGCCGCAGCCGATGTAGCAGACCTTGTCGAAGGGCGCGTCCTCGCGGATTTTCGCCACGGCGATTTCCGGCACCACGATGTGGTTGGCGAAGGTCGATGTGCCCATGTAGTGCAGCACCGGCTCGCCGTCGCATTTGAACCGGCTCGTGCCGTCGGGCATCAGCCCGCGGCCCTGCGTGACGCGTATTTTCTGGCAGAGATTGGTCTTTCGCGAGAGGCAGTAGTCGCACTCGCGGCATTCCGGCGTGTAGAGCGGAATGACGTGGTCGCCCTTCTTGAGCGACGTCACGCCCGGCCCTACATCCACCACCACGCCCGCGCCTTCATGGCCGAGCACGGCCGGAAACAGGCCCTCGGGATCGGCGCCCGAGAGCGTATAGGCGTCGGTGTGGCAGATGCCCGTCGCCTTGACCTCGATGAGGACTTCGCCGAAGCGCGGGCCGTCGAGGTCGAGGGTGACGATCTCCAGCGGCTTGTTGGCGGCGAAAGCGACGGCGGCGCGGGTCTTCATGGGCAGGCTCCTGCAAGGCGTTGATGGGCCGACCATTTCAGAAGTGGGGGCGG
>JAIEQX010000217.1 GCA_019747375.1 Beijerinckiaceae bacterium
CCATCGGACTCAAAATGCGGGTCATCGCTTTCGATCCCTTTCTCACGCCTGAACGCGCGGTTGCGCTGGGTGTCGAGAAGGTTGAATTGCCGGAGCTCCTGGCTCGCGCGGATTTCATCACGCTGCATACGCCGATGACGCCGCAGACCAACAACATCCTCTCGGAGGAAAATCTTGCCCGGACGAAAAAGGGCGTGCGTATCATCAATTGCGCCCGTGGCGGTCTCGTCGACGAGGCTGGCCTGCGGAAGGCTCTCGACAGCGGACATGTCGCCGGCGCGGCTTTCGATGTTTTCGTTGAAGAGCCGGCAGTGAACAACCCGCTGTTCGGGCATCCGAATGTCGTGTGCACGCCGCACCTTGGCGCGGCAACCAACGAGGCGCAGGAGAATGTCGCCCTGCAGGTCGCCGAGCAGATGTCCGATTATCTGGTGCGTGGCGCGATTTCGAACGCGGTCAACTTTCCCTCGATCACGGCGGAAGAAGCGCCGAAGTTGCGCCCCTACATCGCTCTTGCGGAGCGGCTCGGCTCTTTCGCCGGACAGCTGACAGATGCAGGCATCACGAAGGTGACGATCACCTACGAGGGCGCAGTTGCGGAACTGAAGACCAAGGCGCTGACCGCCTCGGCCATTGCCGGCGTTCTGCGTCCCCTGCTCAGCGACGTGAACGTCGTGTCAGCGCCGATCGTCGCCAAGGAGCGCGGCATCGTGATCGACGAAGTGACGCGCGCCGCCGAGGGTGACTACGAGTCGCTTATCACCCTGACCGTTACGACCGAAAAAAATGAGCGTTCGATTTGCGGCACCGTCTTCCATGACGGAAAGCCACGCATCGTCGCCATCAAGGGCCACAAGGTCGATGCGGAATTCGCCCCGTCGATGATCTATGTGACCAACGAGGACAAGCCGGGATTTGTGGGTCGCTTCGCCAGCCTGCTTGGGGATGCGGGCGTCAATATCGCGACTTTCGCGCTGGGCCGGGACAAGCAGGGCGGGTCCGCCATTGCGCTGGTCGAGGTCGACGGCGATGTGCCGGCGCCAGTGCTTGAAAAGATCCAGTCGATCCCCGGTGTCCGCGCCGCGAAGGCTTTGAAGTTCTGAGTCTTTCAGGGCTGACGCAGGGGGTCGCGTCAGCCCGTTCTTTTGCCCCAGCGCTCGGCGATCATGATGCCGCCAAGCGCCAGGACCAACCCGACAGCGTGATAGAGCGCAAACGGTTCGCCGAGCAGCGTCACCGCCATGATGGCGCCCCCAACAGGCACCAAATTATAGAACAGGCTGGCCCGCCCCGGGCCGATGAGTTCTACCCCGCGAATAAAGAAAACCTGCGCCAGCAGGGACGGGAATATCACGATATACATCAGGACGACCCATCCCTTAGGGGTAGGCCATTGCACGGCGTCGCGAGCGATTTCGATCGCCAACAGGGGCGCCGATGTGACCGTTGCGACAATCGCCAGGGCGGTGAAGAAAGCCATGGCGGACACTGGCGGGCGCTTGCGCAGCGCTACCGTGTAGGCTGCGTAAAGCGAAGAGGCGAGCAGCATGGCGGCGTCGCCGCCGTTGAGCTTGATGCCGCCCAGCGTCAACAGGTCGCCGTTCGTGGCCACGACCATGATGCCCAGCAGAGTCATGCCAAGCCCGATGGCGCGCACGAGGCCAATCGGGGTCTTGTAGAAAATCCGTGCGCCGGCGAAGACGAAGACGGGCGCAACGCCTTGCAGGATCGCGAGGTGAACCCCGCTGGTCGCATGTGCGGCGCTGAAGTAGAGCGCCTGGTACATGGTGAACCCGCAGAAGGACATCAGAGTGATGGGCAGCCAATATTGCCGCATGGTCGGCAGGTCGCGTTTGAATTCGCGCCAGCAAACAGCGAGCATCACGACGCTGACCATGCCCCAGCGGATGGTGACAAGCGCCATCGGGGACAATTCTCCGACCGCAAGTCGCGACGCCACGACATTTCCAGACCAGAACAGGCAGGTCAGCAGCAAGATCGGCCAGGCGCGTCGCGAGGCTTTGGCATAGGCGGTGGTGGGTTCGGGCACAGCAATCTTCCATGGGCGGGCGCACCGGTTCGACGTGCCGCAACGCACGGCGGATTACAAGCCAAGGCTTTAGGGTCGATGCGCATTGCCGGCTTGGACAGAGCCAGCTTGGCCATGATGTGGTACTTGTGGCGCCGCGAAATCGCCCCTGTTGCCGTTCAGCTAGGGGCGCTGGAATTTTTGGAGATCATCATGTCGCGACTTCGCCTGTCCAGACTTGCCGCCGGAGCCGCCTTGCCGTGCCTCCTGGCGAGTGTCCCGGGCTTAGCGGCTTCTCTTGATGCCACGTCGCGCATCGCCTCGGTGACGGTCTATCCTGACGCCGCCAGCGTAACGCGCACAGCTGACGTCGACCTGCCAGCTGGCGCGACGTCGCTGGTCTTTCGTGGGCTCCCGATCGGCCTCGATCCCGCTTCGCTGCGCGTCGAAGGCGCGGCGCAAGCAGGACTTTTGATTGGTTCTGTCGAGGCGCGTGGCGCGCCGTCCAGCACAAAGCCCGCAGACAGCGGCCTGGAGACTCGGCTGAAGCAGTTGCGCTTCGAGCGTGAAGGCTGGCAGACCACCCATGACGCGCTCGAAGCCAAGAAGTCCATGATCCTGCGCTTCGGGGAGTCGAAGCCGGAGAAATTGTCGCCGGATTCGGCTCCCCTCGATATCGGCCGCTGGTCCGCCGCATGGGACGCGGTCGGGCAGGGGCTGGCCAAGGTGGGAGACGATCTGCGCGCAGCGCGCGGGAGCATCCGAGATCTCGACGAGCAGATCCGAGCTCTGGAAAACGCCCGGCAGCGACCCAATCCGCGTGGCGGAGCGGCGCGCGACATCGTCGTCGAACTGGAGGCGCAGGCCGCCACCAAGGGCAAGATCACCTTGACGTATCGGGTGGCGGGAGCGTCCTGGAGGCCACTTTACGACATGCGGCTCGACACCGGCGGCCCGGCCTCCAAGCCGTCGCTGGAACTCGTCCGCCGCGCCGCCGTCACACAGCGGACCGGCGAAGATTGGTCCGGGATCGAACTCAACCTTTCCACGGTGCGGGCAGCGCGCGGCACGCGTGCGCCTGACCTGCAGCCGTTGCAGATGCAGTTTCCCGAACCGCCGGTCGCTTATGCGCGCCCATCTCCGCGCACCATGTCGGCGGCGCCGCCTCCGGCAACCGCCGATCTGCGGAAAGCGGAGGCGCTTCAAGCTGAAACGCAGCGTCAGGCCAACGAGATGAAGCCTGCGCAGGAGCAGGAGGCGGTGCTCGAAGGTGGCGCATTCCAAGCGACCTTCCGGGTTCCAGGACAAGTTGAAGCGCCAGGCGACGGGACGGCGCGGACGTTTCGGATCGGCTCGCGCAAGATAACCCCAGAACTGTCTGTCCAAGCAACGCCGGTTCTTGATGAAACGGCGTTTCTGTCTGCCAAATTCGCGCTGGACGAGGATGCGCCCCTCCTGGCCGGCGCCGTGTCCATCCAGCGAGATGGCGTCTTCGTAGGCGAGGGTCGGATCGGCTTTGTGGCTCCAGGCGACAGCACGGAAGTTGGATTTGGCGCGGACGACAAGGTGAAGATCACGCGCGTGCCGGTGCGCCGAAAGGAAAATGAGCCGACCTGGCTCGGCACGACCAAGCTTGAGACGCGCGAGTTCCGCACCAGTGTGCGTAATCTGCACGATTTTCCGGTCAAGATTACGATTTTTGACCGCGTGCCGATTTCAGAGAACAGCGCGATTGTCATCGACATGCTTCCGGTCACGACGCCGCCTAGCGACAAGGTCGTCGCGGATAAACGCGGCGTCATGGCTTGGCGGGCCGATCTCGGACCCGGCGAAACAAAAGACATCCGATTGGCCTATCGGATGAAATGGCCGGCGGATCGGGACGTTGACTTCGTCGAGAACCCGGTCCGGCGGCCTTGAAGCAACAGGGAATCCGGCTGGTGAGGGCGGCCGGCGTCTTGTTTGCCTTGCCTAGGGCTCCGCGATTCGTTAATCCATAGCCGCAATGAGCCCCGGCCTTGTGCCGGGGTTTTTCATGTGGCGGCCGCGCGGATGCGGCCCTGTGCGCGCCCTCGAGCGCTATCGAAGAGCGAAATCAACATGGCGAATGTCGTTGTCGTCGGGGCCCAGTGGGGCGATGAGGGAAAGGGCAAGATCGTCGACTGGCTGTCGATCGAAGCCGACGTCGTGGTGCGATTCCAGGGCGGACATAATGCCGGGCATACGCTCGTCATCGACGGCAAGGTCTACAAGCTGTCGCTGCTGCCCTCCGGCATCGTGCGCGAAGGCAAAATCTCGGTCATCGGCAATGGCGTGGTCGTCGATCCGCACCATCTCGTCAAGGAAATCGGTCAGTTGCGCGCGCAGGGCGTTTCGGTCGGTCCCGAGAACCTGAAGCTTGCGGAAAATGCGCCGCTTATTCTCTCGTTGCATCGCGAACTCGACGCGCATCGCGAATCGGCCTCGACCTCGGGCACCAAGATCGGCACGACCATGCGGGGCATCGGGCCTGCGTATGAAGACAAGGTTGGCCGCCGCTCCGTGCGGGTGATGGACCTCGCGGAACCTGACACGCTTGATGACAAGATCGGCCGCCTGCTGGCGCATCACAATCCGCTGCGCCGCGGCCTTGGTCTGCCGGAGATCGAAGCCTCGACGATCCGGGACGAGCTTCTGTCGATCGCTCCGCAGGTTCTGCCCTATATGGCGGCGACCTGGGAGTTGCTCGATGCAATGCGCCGGCAAGGCAAGCGCATCCTGTTCGAAGGCGCGCAGGGCGCCTTGCTCGATGTCGACCACGGCACGTATCCATTCGTGACATCGTCCAATACGACGGCGGCGAACGCGGCCACGGGTTCGGGGGTCGGCCCTCGCGCCATCGGTTACGTGCTGGGAATCGCCAAGGCCTATACGACGCGTGTCGGAGGCGGGCCTTTTCCGACTGAACTCACGGACGAAATCGGCCGGACGATCGGCGAGCGCGGACATGAGTTCGGGACGGTCACGGGGCGGGCTCGCCGCTGCGGCTGGTTCGACGCAGTGCTCGTCCGGCAGACGGTCAAGACATCGGGCATTGATGGCATAGCCCTGACGAAACTGGATATTCTGGACGGCTTCAAAGAAATCAAAGTCTGCACCCGCTATCTGCTGGATGGCGAAGAGATTGATCGGCTTCCCGCCAGCCAGGCCGCACAGGCGCGCGTCGTTCCGATCTATGAGACGATCGAAGGTTGGGACGGCACGACGCAGGGCGCCCGGTCATGGGCGGATCTTCCCGCACAAGCGATCAAATATGTGCGCCGCATCGAGGAATTGATTGGTGCGCCGGTCGCCTTGCTTTCCACCAGTCCCGAGCGCGATGATACCATCCTCGTGCATAATCCCTTCCAGGATTGAGTCGCGTCGAGATGGGCCGCGGGGCTATGGCGCGGCTGAGCCAGTGCGACGGAATTGACGTTTGGACCGAGGAGTGATCAGAACGCGCAATGGCTGAATATTATCCGCTGCTCGTCCGGGCCGTTTCAGGCCTCGCTGATTCTACGACAGATACGCGCCGCGCGATCTACGAGCGCGCACGCTCCGCGTTGCTTGGCCAGTTGCGCGCCGTACAGCCGCCCGTGCCGGAAGAAGATATCCAGCGAGAAAGCCGCTCGCTCGATGACGCAATTGCGCGCATTGAAGACGAAATCGCCGAACGAAAGAACGCCGAGTCCGCCAGGGCGGGCGCGACGAAATCTGCGGAGATCAAGCCTACAGAGGCGAAAGCGTCAGATCCTCAGCCTGTTGACGCGAAGCCGTCTGAACCGAAGCCCGTCGATGCAAGGCCTGCGGCAAAGCCGGTAGAACCTCTTGCCCGCCGATCCGAGGGCGCCGCGGCGCCGCGGCCGTCGACGCCCGCGCGCGCAGCCATGCCGCCGCGACCGTCCTTTCCCCAGCGGCCGCCCATGACGTCCGCCGAGAGGCCGGCCGTCACCGGACTCGATGCAGCGCGTTCGCGCACTCAGCTTTCGCCGCGACCCTGGCCCAGCGAAGGCGAAGCCGGAACGCCGGTCGCGGCTTCTCCTTCAGCGTCAGCGCCTCCGCAGAAGCCTCCCTCAAATGAGCCGGCGATGGTGGATGTCGCCCCGCCTTCGCTTGGCCAGGACAAAGGACCGCCAGTCGTTGCCCGTGAGGCCGCTCAAGTTCCTTCGCGCGAACGGGCGCCGACCGCCGGTAACGAGTCGGTCCGGCTCGACTCGCCGCTTGGCGGTGTCGAGGCGGATCGTTCAGAACCGTCGGGCGCATCTCCCGATTTGCGGGCCGAACGTCCCGAGCGGCGGTCAGGCGAACCGCGGCCCGTGAATGTCACATTGCGTAAATTCGGGCCACGCGCCGAGGCGGCCGCGTCGGCTGAACCTTCCTTGATCCGCGAGCTCGAAAAGTTCGACGAGACGCCCATGGCGCGAGGCGCCATTCGCCCCGCAGCGCCGCATCGCCGCGACGACCGCCCGCTTAATGCCAGACCCTGGCTGGTGGGCGTTCCAGTTGCGATCATGGTTCTGAGCATTGCCGTGTTTGCCTATCTTCGGCGCGATAATCCGGAAGAACTGGCCCGTATGAAGCCGGCGGCCACGGAGGCTCCGGCGGATGGCGGCTCCAACAAGATCGTTGAGCGTATCGGGGGCGGACAGGCGCCTCGCCCGGTTACGCCGGTTACGCCGACGCCCCAAGCCGCTCCTACGCAGCAACAGGCCGCCCAGCCAAACCAGACATCGGGCCAGACGACGCCCGCACCGGCGCCGGCGATCTCGGTTGCTCAGCGCGCCGCGCTCCTTGTCGACGCCCCCGACGAACCTCAGAAGGTTCGCACTTATGTCGGTAATGTCGTTTGGCGCCTCGACAATGTCAGCCGAGGTCCTGGCCAGCCGCTGACGATCGGGGTTCGGGCGGAAGTCGATCTGCCGGATGCGCGCATGCGCGCCGTCATGCTGATCCAGAAGAACACCGACGACACATTGCCGGCCTCGCACACGATTGAAGTCCGGTTCACGCCTACCGATGGCGGCCCCGTGCCGGGCGTCGCGCAAATTTCGACCCCCCAGATGCGCAAGGAAGATACGCCAGCGGGGGACGCCCTGATGGGCGTACCCGCGCCGATCATGCAGAATTTCTTCCTGGTCGGTTTGACCCGGGGGGACAATGCGGTCTCGCGCAACGTCGATCTCATGCGCACGCGAGCCTGGTTCGACATTCCAATGCTGCTGTCGGATCAGCGGATCGCCAAGATCACGTTTGAAAAGGGAAGCCCCGGCGAACGCGTTCTGAACGAAGCCCTTGAGGCATGGCAGCGCTAAGCGTTTGTCATTTAAAGTCAAAAAAAGAGCGGCCACTTGGCCGCTCTTTGCATTTAGGAATACCGATGCATCACGCCGCGGGTTGCGCGCCAATGCGGGGCTGGTGCGGCGGCAAGGCTTCGAGGTTGGCGACGCCCGCCTTGACGGCGGCCTGCACCTTTTCAAAGGCTCTGACTTCAATCTGCCGCACGCGTTCGCGCGATATGTTGAATTCCTCCGACAGGGTCTCGAGGGTGATCGGATCTTCCGCAAGACGGCGCGCCTCGAAGATGCGCCGTTCGCGATCGTTCAGCACTCCGAGCGCAGAGCGCAGCGCGCCCAAGCGGTTGTCGGATTCCTCGCGCTCGGCCAACAGGGCTTCCTGTGTCGAGCTTTCATCCACCAGCCAGTCCTGCCACTCGCCTTCGCCTTCCTGGCGAAGCGGCGCGTTAAGGGACGCGTCGCCGCTCATCCGGCGATTCATGTCGACGACATCCTGCTCGGTGACGCCAAGGCGGGTCGCGATGATCTTCACCTGATCGGGGCGCAGGTCGCCTTCCTCCAGCGCGGAGATCTGGCTCTTGGCCTTGCGCAGGTTGAAGAACAGCTTCTTCTGGTTGGCGGTCGTTCCCATCTTCACCAGCGACCAGGAGCGCAGGATGTATTCCTGGATCGAGGCGCGGATCCACCACATGGCGTAAGTGGCGAGACGGAAACCCTTTTCGGGCTCGAACCGCTTCACGGCCTGCATCAGGCCGACATTGCCTTCGGAAATGACCTCGCCAATCGGCAGGCCATAGCCGCGGTAGCCCATGGCGATCTTGGCCACGAGACGCAGATGTGACGTCACCAGCCGGTGCGCCGCGTCGCGGTCGCCCTGCTCGCGCCAGTTTTTAGCAAGCATGTACTCCTCTTGCGGCTCCAGCATTGGAAACCGCCGGATTTCCGCGAGATAGCGGGTCAGACCGCTCTCGGCTGAAATCATCGGAAGCGCAGCAGCCATCAGTTCCTCCTGTTCGGGCCCCCGGTATGGCGGGCCCGCGTCCGAAGCCGACACAAGGTCGCGCTCGGCTCGGTGCATATATAGGCTTGCCCCATCGTGGCCGAAAGAGGGCGGACATCAACGCGCAAGGGGCGAAGACGTAAGCCGCCCGGCAGACGATTCAAGACGGGAACCCGCCAGACAAGTCGTCGCGGCCCTGGGCTTCGGTCAACCCCGCATCTGCGCGGGGCCCATGAAGCTTCTAACTGCGATTACTTCAAGGCGTTCCAGTTTCAACAAAGTCTTCGAGATACGCCGCCGCCCGTCGTCTGGATCACACCTGCACAGCCAGGCCTTGGCGCCAGTGTTTCGCTGAGCGTGAACAGCACAGCAAGTCGCGATAAGGCCAGCAAACCTTGCGTCACGCGCGACATTACGCGCCGGATTAAATTTTGGTCACGTTTTCGCGCGCAGCACCGCCGCGAGTTGCGCCAGATCTTCCGGCATCGGGCTTTCGAACATCAGTTCCTCGCCTGTCACCGGGTGGGTGAAGCCCAGCCGCCCGGCGTGCAAAGCCTGCCGGTGAAGATGCTCCAGCGCCGTGCGGGCTGCGGGGGTCAGGTGGTTGGCTTTGGTCTTGAAGCCAGCGCCATAGCTGGAGTCGCCCAGCAGCGGATGGCCGATATGGGCCATGTGAACGCGGATCTGGTGCGTGCGTCCCGTTTCCAGACGACAGGCGATCAGCGTCACCGGGGCCGTTCCGGAAACGAAGCCTTCCTCGATCCGCCAATGGGTTATGGCCTCACGTCCGTGATCGTGGCGGACAACCGCCATCTTCTCGCGCTGGTGCTGGTGGCGGCCCACGGGGGCGTCGATCGTGCCGCCGGCGCGGTCGGGGCGGCCCCAGACGAAGGCGCGATATTCGCGTGTCAGCGACAGAGTGCGGCCGTGATCGGCGAAGAGAAGCGACAGGCCGTGGTGGGCCGCGTCGGTCTTGGCCACCACCAGGAGCCCGGATGTGTCCTTGTCCAGACGGTGGACGATGCCTGGGCGGCGGACGCCGCCGATTCCCGAGAGGCTGTCGCCGCAATGGGCGATGAGCGCATTGACCAAAGTGCCGGTCTCGTGGCCGCTTGCGGGGTGAACCACCAGCCCGGCGGGCTTGTCGATCACCAGCAGGTGCTCGTCCTCGAAGACGATGTCGAGCGGGATGGCCTCGCCCAGCGGCTCGGGGTCGGAGGCGGCGGGGACGTCGAGCGAAATGCTCTGTCCTTCCCGCAGCTTGGCGCCCGGATCGGAGGCCTGCCGGCCGTCGATCGACACCATGCCGTCCTCGATCAGCGCGCGGATGCGGGTGCGCGAGAGGGCGAGCCCGTCGGTCTCGGCGCGCTGCGCGAGCGCACGGTCGAGGCGCTGCCCGGCCTCTTCGGCAGTGATTTCATAGGACAGGCGCCCCTCCTCGGGGGTGGCGAGGGGCGGCCCGATGGTTTTCACCCGTTCGGGTTTCTCGCGCTCGGCCTCGCGGGCGAGACCGGCCTGGTGGCGGCGTTTGGCGTGCTGGTTCATGGGAGGGGCATAGCACGTCGCGCCATTCCAATCTAAAGATCGCTCGTTCTTTTTTTGCCGGAACGATGATTTGACCCGTTTGAAGCCTGAAAAACCACGCGCAATCGTCATCGGGGCCGGCCCGGCCGGGTTGATGGCGGCCGAGCGGATGGCCGCGGCGGGGCTTCGGGTGACGGTTTTCGACCGCATGCCGTCGCCGGCGCGCAAATTCCTGATGGCCGGACGTGGCGGGCTAAACCTCACGCATGGCGAGAATTTCGGGATTTTTGTCGGGCGCTACGCCGAGGCCGCCACGGCCCTTGCCCCGATGCTCGACCAATTTCCCCCGGAGGCTTTGCGGGCCTGGAGCGCGGAGCTTGGCGAGGACACTTTCAAGGGATCGAGCGGGCGGGTTTTTCCCCGCAGTTTCAAGGCCTCGCCGCTTCTGCGCGCCTGGCTCCGGCGGCTCGACGCGGCCGGGGTCGAGTTCAAAATGCGCCATGCCTTCAAGGGCTTCTCGCCCGAGGGCGCGGCCGTGATCCATGATGCGGACGGGAAGGTCGTCGAAACCGAGGCGCGCGCCTGCGTGCTGGCGCTGGGCGGCGCCTCCTGGCCCCGGCTCGGGTCCGATGGCGGATGGGTCAACGCCCTGCAGGCTCAAGGGGTTGACGTGCGTCCGCTGCGGCCCAGCAATTGCGGGTTCGAGGCGCGATGGTCGGACATTTTCGCGTCCCGCTTCGCCGGGACGCCGCTGAAGCCCGTCACTTTGTCGCTCGGCGACGAACATGTGCGCGGCGAGGCCATGGTGACGGCGCATGGACTGGAGGGCGGGGCGGTCTACGCGATGTCCGCACGATTGCGGGAAACCATTGCGGCGCAAGGGTCTTGCGTGCTCAACATTGACCTGCGCCCGGACGTTTCCACGGAGGTCCTGGCCGAACGCCTGGCGCGCCCGAGGGCCGGACAATCGACCTCGACCTTCCTGCGGAAGGCCGCGGGTCTGCAACCCGTGGGTGTGGCGCTCTTGCGCGAGACCGAGCCTGAAAAGACGCGTCCGACTCTGTCGTTGGCGACAGCAGACCCGCGGGCGCTGGCGGAGCGCATCAAGCAGGTCCCGGTGCGGCTTCATGCGACGCGGCCGATCGACCGGGCGATCTCGTCGGCGGGCGGCGTGGCCTGGTCCGAATGCGACGCCGGCCTGATGCTCACGCGCCTGCCGGGCGTCTTCGTGTGCGGCGAAATGCTGGACTGGGAGGCGCCGACCGGCGGCTATCTGCTGCAGGCCTGTTTCGCCACCGGCTATGTGGCCGGCGGGGCGGCGGCGGAATGGGCGATGCGGGAGCGGGTCGTGACGGACTAAGCGAACCGATCGATCTTGTGATCGACCATCGCCTGACAGGCGGACCTCGGTATGTTCGCACGACGCCAACATCAAACGTATTTCGGAATGTTGTTGCGGGCTTCGACGGTTTTACTTAGGGAAATTATGAGCTTGGCTGAATGCGGCTCGAATATTGAATTGAATCTGCTCGCTCGGATGAGCGTTTCAACGAAAATAATGCTTGAAAAAGAAAACCCCAAGCCGGAGCTTGGGGGGGCCAACCGGCGCACCGAGTTGGCGTTGACAGCAAAATAATTAAAGTTTCGGACGGAATCCGTCAAGGGGGTCGCGTGCGAGAACGAGTAGCCTTCTATATTGATGGTTTCAATTTATACCATGCAATTGATGACCTGGGTGTCGATTACTTAAAGTGGAATAGTCTTTGGGACCTGGCCCAGGGGATCATTCAGTCACGGTCCCAGAAGCTTGTTAAGGTCGTGTACTGCACAGCCTTTTATCCCGGCGATACCGGAAAGCGCGTCAGGCATGAACGATACATCAAGGCCCAAAAACACTTTGGCGTTGATGTTGTGATTGGGCACTACGTCAGAGAAGACATGAACTGTCGCAGTTGCGGGAACGCATGGAAGAAGCCGACAGAAAAGGAAACGGACATCAACGTGGCGCTTTCGGTCATCGATGATGCGCACATGGGCATTTTCGATCACGCGTTTCTCGTCACGAATGATTCCGATCAGGCTGCAACCGCCAGGCTGTTCGCGCTACGCTTCCCGGCGAAAAAACTGACGACCGTTTGTCCGCCCGGACGGAAGCATTCCAAGCACCTTCTGGATCTGACGTCGAAATCGTTGACCCTCACGAGAGAGCAGCTGGAACGATCTGTCGTGGGGCACATGATTCACTCAGCAGGAGGGTTGATCGTTCGCCCTCATGAATATGCGCCGCCGTCAGACTGGGTCCATCCGCGCGACCGGGCAGGCTAGCGACTTCAAACATCGCGCCGATCCGCCATTGCCTCCTCACATTCGGGCAGGCGTGATATGATGGCCTTTGAGAGGCCGAATGAGCCCTGTCAAATCCTGCCATGCAGGATTGCGGCTCCCCGCGCCAGCAGCGAAGGACCCGGATTGCGGTGAACAGTCTCGAGCGCATGATCGTCATCCTCGATCTCTTCGAGGGGCAGCGTCTTGAATGGACGATGGAGGAAATGCAGGCGCGGCTCGGCTACACGCGCTCGACGCTCTATCGCTATCTCAAGGTCCTGACCGATGCGGGCCTGCTGACCTCGCTGCCGGACGTCGGCTATACGCTCGGGCCGCGCATCGCCGAACTCGACTACCAGATGCGCGAACGCGATCCGCTGATTTCCGCGAGCCGTCCCGTGATGGCGGAACTGGTCGAGGAAATCGCCGGCATCGCGCTTCTGTGCCGGCGCTATCGCGACCGTGTGCTGTGCGTGCATCAGGAACAGGGAACGGCGTCGTTCCATTCGAACTACGAGCGCGGGCTCGCAAGGCCTCTGTTGCAGGGCGCGGCGTCGCGCATCATCCTGGCGCATATGGCGTCGCCCGCGGTGCGCAAGCTGTATGAGGCCGATCCCGCGGCCGTGCGCGACGCGGGGCTCGGCGCAAGCCTGAATGAATTGCGGGCGCATCTGCGCACCATGCGGCAGACCGGTTGGGACGCGACGGTGAGCCAGGTGACGCGCGGCGTCACGGGCGTGGCCGCGCCGATCTTCGACCGGCGCGACAATGTGCTGGGCTCGCTCAGCGTCACCATCGGGGAAGACCATGTCAGCCGCGAACGGCTGGAATTCATCGCCGACCGCGTGGTCCTGTGCGCCCGCATCGTCACCAAGACGATCGCCCGCACGGGCCAGGCGGCGCCCCTGCCGGAGAGGCCGCCACGTCCGGACGCCGAGGCGCCGCGGGGCGTGAAACAGGAGACGCCAAGCTGAAAGGCTAAATCCCGTATTGTGGGATTTATTGACGTTTTCAGGGAAGCGGTCTATTCAGGGTGAAACCTCTGGAGGAGACGGCTCATGGATACGCAGGTTCTCATTGTCGGGGCTGGCCCGGTGGGCCTCACGCTGGCGATCGATCTGGGCAAGCGCGGCGTGAAATGCGTGCTGATCGAGCAGAAGGACGCGCCGCAATTCCTGCCCAAGATGGAGCGCGCCAACGCCCGCACCATGGAAATGTACCGGCGCATCGGACTGGCCGACAAAATCCGCGCGGCGGGCCTGCGCGGCGATTGCCCGATGGACGTCTATGTCGTGCTCAGCCTGAACGAGCCGCCGCTGCTGCGCCTGCGCTACCCTTCCGTCAACGAGGCCAAGGACGATTGCCGCGTCACCAATGACGGCACGGGCTCGCTCGAGCCCTACCAGCTCGTGTCGCAATATACGGTCGAGCCGCTGCTGAAATCGGTGGCCGAGAGCCTGCCGACCGTCGACGTGCGGTTCTCGACCGAATTCGTATCGTTCGAACAGGATGCGGGCGGCGTCACCGCGACGGTGAAGAGCGGCGGCCAGACGCAGACGATCCGCTGCGCCTATATGGTCGGGTGCGACGGCGGCAACAGCCCCGTGCGCAAGCAGCTCGGCATCAAGCTGCGGGGCGAGGGCGGGCTGATGGAGCTGCGCCAGGCGCTCTATCGCTGCGATGAATTGTTCGACCGCCTGCCGGTCGGCAACGGCCCCGGGCGCGGGCGCCATTATCATGTGGCGGACGACAAGGCGACGTTCCTGATCATGCAGGATTCGACGCGTCACTGGACGCTGCATTCGACCGTCGGCTCCGACGAGGAAATGAAGACGCAGTTCGAGAAGGCGGTCGGCTTCCCGGTCAAATACGAGATGCTGTCATGTTCTCCGTGGCGGCAGAATCTCCTTCTGGCGGACCGCTATCGCGACGGCCGCGTGTTTCTGGCGGGCGACGCCGTGCATCTCGTCATCCCGACCGGCGGGCTCGGCATGAACACCGGCGTGGGCGACGCCTTCGACCTGTCGTGGAAGATCGCCGCGACGCTGCAGGGCTGGGGCGGCGCGAACCTGCTCAATTCCTACGAACAGGAACGCCGCCAGACCGGCGAGCGCAATGTGGGGGCGTCGCGCTACGCCTCGATCGGCCGGCGCAAGTGGCGCTCGATGTACCGGCCCAACATGCGCGACAATACGCTCGAAGGCCGGCAGAACCGCGAGTCGCTGGCCGCGGTGGCGGATGTGGAGCAGCGCAAGACCAATGAGATGATCGGCGCCGAACTCGGCTATCGCTACATCGACTCGCCGATCATCATGGATATTCCGGGCGGGCCCGAACATCTGTTCCGCGAATACGTCCCCACGACCTGGCCGGGCGCGCGCCTGCCGCATGTCTGGCTCGACGACGGCACGGCCATGCAGGACAGGATTCCGCTGGACGGCTACACGCTGCTGCGGCTCGGCAAGACGCGGGCGGAAACCGGCGGGCTCGAAAAGGCCATCCGGTCCTTCGGGGCGCCGCTCACCGTGATGGACGTGCCCGACCAGATCGCCCGCGAGATCTATGGCCACGACCTGATCCTGCTGCGTCCCGACATGCATATCGTCTGGCGCGGCAATTCGGCGCCGGAAGAGCCCGAAACCGTCGGGGCCGTGGCAACCGGTCACTAAACGCGCTATTCATGCGGGCGGCCCTTCAACTGCGGCCGCCCGCATGTCGCGACAAACGAAAAAACGGAGGATGCGTATGACTGAACTGGCCCAGCTGAAGGAAGAGCTCGTTACGGCGAACAGGATTTTGGCGCATCATCACGTCGTCGATTCCTTCGGCCATATTTCGGTTCGTCATCCCACCAATCCGAACCATTTCCTGATGTCGCGCGCGCGCGCGCCGGGCGTCGTCGTGGAAGACGACATCATGGAATTCACGCTGGACGGCAAGATCATCGGCGCCGAACCCGGCAAGCCCTATTCGGAGCGCTTCATTCACGGCGCCATTCTGGAAGCCCGCCCCGACCAGATGGCGGTGGTGCACAACCACAGCCCCAATGTCGTGCCGTTCACCGTGACGGGCCGCAAGATGCGCCCGATCATGCACATGTGCGCGCCGATCGGCGGCGACATTCCGAACTGGGACATCAGCACGAAATTCGGCAATGACACGAACCTGCTCGTCACCAACATGGAGATGGGCCGCGACCTCGCCAAGACGCTCGGCCCGCGCACGGTGTCGCTGATGCGCGGCCACGGCAGCGTGGTGGTCGGCCGTTCGATCCGCGAAGTCGTGTTCACGTCGATCTACATGGAAGCCAACGCCGAAATGCTCATCAAGGCGCTGCAGCTCGGCGGCGGCGAAGTGCACTATCTGCACGACGGCGAAATCGCCGCCAACACCAAGGGCCGCGCGGGCTTCACCTGGGAGCGCGGCTGGGAAAACTGGTGCCGCGAGGTCGACCGCAAATATGTGGCGCAGACCTGGGACATGGGGCCGGGCTTCTCAAAGACCGATCCCGCCGGCTGATCGCCGGACACATCTTGCAAGACGGCGGCGCAACGACGCCGCCGTCCTTATTTCAGGAGGAAACACCATGCGTAAATCTCACGCGCTCGGCGCGATGACGGGCGCCGCGCTTCTCGCCGCGTCCATGGGGTCCATGGCGGGCGCCCTGGCGGCTGACAAGGTGTCCATCGCGGTCGTCAACGCCAGCAGCGATGCGGGCCTGTTCGTGGCCGACGCCAAGGGCTATTTCAAGCAGGAGGGCATCGAGGCCAGCTTCGTGTCCTTCGACACGGGCGCCAAGATGGTCGCGCCGCTCGGCGCGGGCCAGCTCGATGCGGGCGGCGGCGCGGCCTCGGCTGGTCTCTACAATGCGGTCGGGCGCGGCATCCGCATCAAGATCGTGGCCGACAAGGCCCATAATGTGAAGGGCGCGGGCTTCCAGGCCATCATGGTGCGCAAGGACCTCGTCGACAGCGGCAAGGTGAAGACGCTCGCCGACCTGAAGGGCATGAAGGTCGCGATCACGGGCGCGGGCGGCAGCGACGCGTCCGTGCTCAACGAGGCGATGAAGAGCGTCGGACTCGGCTACAGCGACGTCGAAAAGGTCTATCTGGGCTTTCCGCAGCATGCGGTGGCGTTCCAGAACGGCGCGATCGACGCCAGCATCTCGACCGAGCCGACGGTGTCGCGCATCGTCGAACTCGGGGCGGCGGTGCGCTTCACCGGCAATGACGCGTTCTATCCCAACGCCCAGACGGCCACGATCCTGTTCTCGGGCGATTTCGCCGAGAAGCGGCCGGACGTCGCGAAACGCTTCATGAAGGCCTATATCCGGGCGGTGCGGGATTTCAACGCGGCTGTCGTGGACGGCAGGCTGACGGGACCGGGCGCCGACGAGATGGTGGCGATCCTGGCCAAATATTCGGTCATCAAGGACCCGAAGACGCTGCGCACCATGATCGTGCACGGCACGCACCAGGACGGGAAACTCAACGTCGACAGCCTGCGCAAGGACCTCGCCTTCTTCAAGGAGACGGGCGACGTGAAGGGCGACGTCAGCGTCGAGCAGGTGGTGGATTCCTCCTTCGTGGATGCGGCCCTGAAGGAGCTGGGGCCGGCGAAGAAATAGACGCGCGGCGCTCCATCCCGCCAAGTTGCGAAGCGCCCTTCCGGGCGCTTCGCGCAATCGAGGTCCGCAGGCTGATCCCGCAAACCGTCACTTCACCTTGCCGTCGACCCAATCGGCCAGGAAGGCGGCGATCTCCAGATTGTTTTTCTCCAGCATGACCATATGGCCGTTGCCGCGTATGCCCCTGTCTTCCATCCGGATGAAATCCACGGGCGCGCCGGCCTGCTGCATGTAACGGGCGGTGCAGTGATCGTAGGGCGCGTGGTAGGAGGCCTCGCTCACCGTGATGAGGATCGGAATGGCGGCGAAATTCCTGAGCTTGCGCGCCGGCTCCGCCTGGAGCGTGCAGGCGATGAGGCCATCGGCCTCGGGCTTTTCCTGAACGGCGGTTTTCAATTCGTCGGCTGAAGCGATCGGCGGGTCGTAGGCGACCGGCAGATCCGTGACGCCGAAGGCCCGCGCTTTCGGATTGTTCGGGGCGGCGTTGTGGAACGGGGGGCCCGACGGTTCGATCGCCACGATGGCCTTCACGAGCTGCGGACGCGTTTCGGCAATCACCCATCCGAGAAGCCCGGACTGGGAATGCGTCAGAATGATCGACGGGCCGATGCGGTCCAGCAAAAGGGCGCCGGCCTTCTGCGCCAGCGTCTGCGTCTCGAGATCGCTCGCCAGCGATTGCACCTGCGTCGCATAGAAGGCGTCGAAGACAGGATCGCCCTGCCGTCCGCTGCCCGGCCATTGCGTGTGCTTGCGGGCCTGCGGCCATTTGCCGAGCGCCGCGGGTGCGGTGAACAGCGTCTCCAGCTGCCCGGCCGTGAACATGCGCAGGCCGCCGTTGAAATCCGCATGCCAGACCGAACGTCCGCGCGCCGGCTGGTCGACCATGTAGACGGCATAGCCGCGCTCGATGAAATATTCGGCCCAGCCCTTGCGGCCGTCCGGCGTCTGCATCCAGTTCGTCGCGGTCTGCGCGGCGCCGTGGATGAGAACGATCGGGTAGGGCTTGGTCACGGCCTTGGGCTTCAGGGCCTCGACATACATCTGCCCGCGCATCACCTGCTTGCCGGGCTCGCCCACATATTCGCCGCCGACAAAGAAGAAGCCGCGTTCCGCGACCGACGTCGGAATGGCGGCCGGAGCGCCCTGCGCAAGCGCCGCGCCGCCGGCAAGGATCGCCGCGCAGGCGACCGCAAGTCTGATCGCTGGAATCTTCATGTGATTTGCCCCCCCCCGCCCCAAGATTGAAACTCGGGTTCATTGCGTCGAGATGGACGCCAAACTGCAATAGGGGCGGGCCGGGCGGCCTGCAATAAAAAACCCGCGCGGACGCATGGTCCGCGCGGGCTGGAAGTCGCCGTCGCTTGCGCGACGGGGCCCTTTATTTCACGCCGAGAAGCTTCTGGGCGTTCTTGTAGGAGATCTTCTCGCGCATTTCGGTCGACATCTCGACCGATTCCAGAACCTTGATGGTGTCGCGGATGAAGCCCGGACCCTTCTCGGGGTCGAAGGGCGAGTCGGAGGCGAACAGCACCTTGTCCTCGCCGTAGAAGGCGAGGCCGCATTCGGTCGCGGGCTTCGAGCCGAACACGGCGGTGTCGGCGTAGAAGTCCTTGAAATAGTCGAACGGACGCTTCTTGAGGTTCTTCAGCAGGACCGAATAATCCTCGTCCGACGTGCGCTTGCCGAGCTGATCCCAGCCGGGGCCGACGCGGCCTTCGAAGAACGGCACCATCGCGCCCAGATGATGGGCCAGAACCTTCAGCTCCGGCAGCTTGTCCATCATGCCCGAGAAGACGAGGCGCGCCATGGCGGCAGAGGTCTCGTAGGGCCAGCCGAAGGTCCACCAGATTTCATACTTCGACTTCGGCTCGTTCTTGTAGTCGGTGACGTCGCCGGCGGTGCGGGACGGGTGCAGGAACACCGGCTTGCCGTGCTTGGCGGCGGTCTCGAACACGCCGAAATATTTCGGGTCGTCGAGCGGGTCGCCGTTGATGTTGGTGTGGATCTGCAGGCCGTTGGCGCCGAGCTTGAAGGCGCGCTCGGCCTCCTTGGCGGCGTTGGGCGAGTTCATCGGCAGGGAGGCGAGGAAGCCGACGAAATAGTCGGGATATTTCTCGACCAGTTCGGCCATGCCGTCATTGCCGAGCTTGGCGAATTCTTCCGCCTGGGCGGCGTCGCCGAGAGCCTCGAGCGGCGGCATGCCGAGCGAGATGACCTGCGTGTAATTGTGCTCGCGGAACATGTCGACGCAGCGGCGGCGCTCGTCGAGATCGTAGATGCAGGGGATGCCGCGCATCCGCTTGCCGATGTCCTTGGCGGCGCCTTCGGTCACCAGCATCTTGTCCCATAGGCCCTTGGGGAAGAAGTGGCAGAACGAGTCGATGTAACGCATGGGGTCTCCTCCTGGCGGAATTCTGCGCGACAGTGAACAGGCCCGCGGCGCATTTGCAAATACAGAGGTTGATGAGCTGCCATAAATGCTTTTTATAGCAGCCGGGCAGGGAGGTCCCTGCCGCAGGGACGCCCGGGCATGCTGCTGCGCCAGCTCCGCTATTTTCTCACCGTGGCCGAGGCCGGCAGTTTCACCGCCGCGGCCGAGCGCATGCATGTCTCGCAGCCGGCCCTGGGCTACCAGGTGAAGCAGCTCGAGGCGCGTTTCGGCGTGGCGCTGCTGGAGCGGCATTCGCGCGGCATCCGGCCGACGGCGGCGGGCGACGCGCTGGCGCTTCATGCGCGCAGGATCATGGCCGAGGTGGAGGCCGCCGAGGCGGCGCTCGGGGCGTTTCGCACGGCGCCGGCCGAACCCGTGTCGCTCGGCGTCACGCCGACGCCCGGCCGGGCGCTCGCGCCCGAACTAGTGGCGGCGGCGCTGGGGGCGGGGCCGAGGATCGCGCTGCGCGAGGGCCTGAGCGACGAACTCGCCCGGCTGGTGGCGCTGGGCGAACTCGACGCCGCGCTCTGCTACGATCCGGTCACGACCGAGCGGCTCGACATCCTGCGGCTCTATACCGAGGACCTGTATCTGGTGGGGCCGCCGCGGCTGATCGCGCAAAAGGGCGATATCGCGTTCGACGAGCTGGCGGGTCTGCCGCTGGTGCTCGACGGACGCTTTCAGGCGGGACGGCGGATCATCGAGGCGATCGCGGCGGCGCAGGGCGCGCCGCTCGACCTGATCGAGGCCGAAGCCGTGACGGTGAAGCGCGAGCTTCTGGTGCGGCATGGCCGGTGCTCCATCGTGCCGCTGGGACTGTTCTTCGAGGAGATCGGGCGTGGACAGCTGGCGGCGCGGCGCGTGGTGTCGCCGCGCATCAGCCGTACGC
>JAIEQX010000145.1 GCA_019747375.1 Beijerinckiaceae bacterium
CTGTCGAGCAGTGGGAGCTTCTTCACCATCGGGTCGACCAGGACGGCCTCGTGCCCGCGCTTTTCCAGCGCCGCGAGGATGAAGCGCGCGGCCTTGATGCCCTGGCGCTCCGTACGTACGGTGCCCAGGATGACGGGAACGACGAGTTTCATGTTGGACTCCGCTGTCTGACAGATCCCTGAAGATAGGGCGCAGTCTGCCGCGGGCCATGGCCGCTCCGTCAGGCGCGCCTTCAGACGAGATCGTGCTTGCGCAAAAAGCTCAGCATGGCGTCACGACATGCCTGAGGATTTTCAATCTGCAGCAGATGGCCGGTCTCATGCACGGCCTCGTATTCGTAGCCGCCCTCTGTGGCTAGCGCGCGGTTCGCCACGCCGGTGGGCGGCGCGCCGCGCCATTCCGGATCGGCGCCAATCATCTTCACGGGTCCGCCATAAGCAGAGGCCGGCGGCCAGAGCTCGAGCGTGAGCGCCGCCAGATAGATGGAGGCCTCGAGTTCGCGACGACACGTCAAGGTCTGCCGGCCGGCGCCATCGGGGCGCAACACCGCGCGCGCCATATCGGCCCTCGCCTGCGGCAACCAGCGGCTCTGGCCGCGGCTTTCGTCGAACAGTTTGTTGAGATCGGCGACGCTGTCGAATGTGTCGGGACGATTCAGAGCGAAATCGACCAGCTTGGTCTCGAAGACCCGCATGGCCTCGTAATGCTCGTGCCCGCGCGGGGGGACGTTTGGCGGATCGAAGAGCACAAGCGCGTCCCAGACCCATTCCATCTCGACCGCATGTTTCATTGCGGCGCGCGACGACATGGAGTGACAGACGCCGACTGTCTTCTTGCGCCCAAGCTCCGCGTCGATCCCCCGACGGATCGTGCCGATGTCGCGCGCGAGCTGCAGATAATTGTGGCCGTCTGCGCCGCTCGGCGCATTGCGTCCGTGATTGCGCATGTCGAACAGAACGACATCGAAATCGGCGAGCAGCGGCTCCCAGAACACGCGATAGCCGTCAACGGCGAAACCGTTGCCGTGCGTGATCGCGAGGCGCACGCCCGAGGGATTGCCGATGCGGCGGCACTGGACCGACACGCCGTCGTCCATAGTGAGGCTGAAGGCGTGTTCTGCGGGCGCCGCGGCGTTCATGTCGTATCTCCGGACTGGCTCTGGCTCAGTGCTTGGCGAGGAAGGCGTCAAGGGCCTCGCGGAAGCCCTGCGGGTTTTCGAGCGCAGTGATGTGCCCGGCGTCCGGGATGATGGCGTGTTCTGCGCCGGGAATTTTCGCCGCCGCTTCGCTCAGGGCTTCGGGCGGCGCGCCCTTGTCCTTGGCGCCCCCGAGGATGAGGGTCGGCACGCGGATCAAATGCAGGCGCGGACCGAACGCCAATGTCTTCAGCGCCTCGCAGCAGCCTTCGTGACCCACGGGAGTCGTGGTGCGGATCATCTCGCGCACCTTGTCGAGGACAGGCGGATTCTTGGCGCGCGTCTCTGGCGTGAACCAGCGTTCGATCGTGGGCTCGACCACGCCTTCCATGCCCTTTTGGCGCGCAAGATCGATGCGATGCTGGAAATAGGCGGCGTAATCCGGCGGCGCGTCGGGACGTGAGTCGCAGGCCGTGAGGCTGAGCATGCGCTGCGGATGCTCGATCGCCAGGCCATAGCCGATCATGCCCCCAATGGAGAGACCGACCCAATGGGATTTCTCGACGCCGAGTTTGTCCCATAGGCCGAGCACGTCGTCGATCAGCATCGGAAACGTGTAGGGACCCGGCACGGGAGGGCTCTGGCCATGACCGCGATGATCGTAGCGCAGGACGCGAAAACGATCCTTCAGGCTCGCGGCGACATCATCCCACAAGGTGAGATTGTTCGCCAGCGCGTGCGACAGCGTGATCCACGGAGCGCCTTCCGGCCCTTCGACCACGCAGTTCAGCCGCACACCATTGGTTTCGACCAGCATCATGCCTCTCCCGTGCAAAAGGTTCCTGTCGGCGGCTTACTTGTTGTCGCCGACGTATTCGAGCTCATCCGTCACCTTGAGCTCGATGAGGACATTCTCTTCGGCCGACTGTTCGCACAGCATGGAGCGATGCGCGATGCCCTTCGGAATCACCAGCATGTCGCCGGGCAGCATCGTCTTCGTGCCCATCTCGGTTTCCCACTTGAGCGCGCCCTTGATGCAGATGATGACTTCATGCGCGTCGATGTTGCGGTGCCAGAAGCCCATGTCTTCCTTGCTGCGCTTCGAAATGTCGATCTTGCAGCCGTCGGATGTGTAGACCCGCAGCGGCGTGCCGTCGGCCTTGTTGAAATTGCTGGGCTGATACTTGTCATCGAAAATGTTCAGCATGCGGAAAATCTCCGCCCGCTCGAGAACGCCGGCATTGCGCACCGGCGGTTCGTCATGCGCGATGACGACGTTCTTGCCGCCGATTGTGATGAGTTCGCGGAATTTCTCGGTCATGTGTCTGCTCCCTTTTCCTCGTTGATGCAGTGATGCGTCACGCGCGCCGGATTTTCCGGTAGCGCAGCTTTGCGTCGGCGTCCTCGACAAGCTCCAGCTCGCCCAGCGCCAGCAGATGGTTGAGATGGGCGAGCGCCTCGCCCATGGCGAAATAGACCTGCTGTCCGTCCAGCACGAAGCCGAACAGCTGTTTCATGCATTCGGCCCCCGTCATGCTCCCGCAATCATCGAACAGCGCGCGGATGAAGTCGAGCCGCGAGACGTGATGCGCCTCAAGTTCGTCGATGCGGCCGTGCAAGCCCCGAAATGGCGCCCGGTGCGAGGGCAGGACGAGAACATCGTCCGGAATGGCCGCACGCAGGCGCTGCAGGCTTTGCTGGTAGAGCGCCAGCGGATCGCCTTGCGGCTCCCAGTGGACAACGCTGACGTTCGGGGTGATCTTGGGCAGGATCTGGTCGCCCGCAATATAGACGCCGAGCTCGGCGCAATGCAGGCCGGCGAGCGCGGGCGAGTGGCCGCCGCCCACATGCACGCGCCATTCGCGACCGCCGATCCTCAACGCATCGTCCTGCGCCAGCGCGCCATAGCTCTCCGGCAGAGCGACGCAATCCGAATAGAGAATAAACCCTTCGTTGTAGACGTCGATCTGCTCGGCGGAGAGGCCATGCCGAACGAAGAAAGCGGAGGAGGACGCGAGATCGTCGGTGAAGAGATCCCGCACGGCGAGCTGCCCCGCCATCCACTCGGGCGACGTCATCCGCGGACGCAGGTTCCATCGCTGCGAGATCCACGCGCAATTGCCGGTGTGATCGGGATGGAAATGCGTAACGACGAGCCGCGTGATCGGGCGCCCGCCGAGAGCTGCGTCCCATGCGGCCTCGAGCTGCGCGCGGACCTCGACGCTTCCATAGCCGCAATCGACCATGGTCCAGCCGTCGTGATCCTCGATCAGCCAGAGATTGACCTGTTTAAGGCCGCGAAACGGCAAGGGCGAATCGATGCGCAGAACGCCCGGCGCGACCGTCTCGAAGACCGGCGCTGCGACAGACACGCGGGCGACGGGGTCGATCATGCCGCGCCTATGTCGCGCTGCGGCGCGTGACCTTCCACGACGTCCATCACGGCGTCGACGATATTGGTATAGCCAGTGCAGCGGCAGAGATGGCCACCCAGAATGTCGACCACCTCCTCGCGGGTGGGATCGGGCTTGCGGCGCAGGAAATCCGTAAAGGACATCAGGATGCCGGCGGTGCAGAAGCCGCACTGCAGCGCATGATGGCGACGAAACGCCTCCTGCAGGGCGTTCATCCGGCCTTCGTCATCGGCGAGAGATTCCACCGTCTCGATGGTTGCGCCATCCATCTGCACCGCGAAGGCGAGGCAGGAGCGCGACGCCACGCCATCGATGAGGACCGTGCAGCACCCGCAGACGCCATGCTCGCAGCCGACATGGGTGCCCGTGGCGCCCAGCGTGTGGCGGATGAAATCGGTCAGCAGCAGGCGCGGCTCGGCGTCGCCCGTCACCTTGCGGCCGTTCAGCGTCAGGGTGACGCGTTGCTTCGGCTTCTGTTCGATCATGAGCGCAGCTCCGAAATCACCGTCGGCGCGAGGCGGCGCACCAGATCGCGCCGCATGCGCGGGCTCGCATGAAGGTCTTCGTAGGTCTCGAGCTCCCATGCGAGCGCGTCGAGTTCGGCTCCGAGGTCGCCGCCATCGAGCCGGAAGCGGCGCACGACCGGACGATCGGAGGCCCCGCCGATACCCACCAGCGCCTCGCCGCCCGGCAGACGAAGCGCGCCCACAGCCACGATGGCGTAATCGCCATGACGACGCGCGACCTCACGAAAAGCCGCCTTGCCGGTGAATGTGGTGGGGAAACGCGCCGCGACGATCATTTCGTCAGAGTCGCGCGCCGTCGACAACATGCCGGTCTGGAACTCGGACGCCTTGAGGACGCGACGACCGCGCGGCGATTGCAGCACGACCTCGCCTTCCAGCATGGCCAGCGATAGCGGGATCTCGGAACTCGGATCGGCGTGGGCGATCGAGCCGCAGACGGTGCCGCGATTGCGCGTCTGAAAGTGCCCGACCCACGGCATTGCGACCGCCAGCAGCGGCACGTGACGCGCCAGATCGGGCCATGCGAGAAGCCGGTTCTGTGTGACCGCAGCGCCGACCTCGAGCATGTCTCCGTCGAGCCTGATGTGATCGAGCTCCGGAACGTGACGAATGTCGATCAGCGCGACAGGCTCGAGCAGACGAAAATTGAGCATCGGAATCAGCGATTGCCCGCCTGCCAGAATGCGCGCGTCGTCGCCGTGCTGCGCCAGCGCCTCGACGGCTTCGGCGATCGTCTTCGGACGATGGTAGTCGAAGGAGCGCGGCTTCATGATGCGTCTCCCGCGCCGACTTCGGGTTCGGCGCCCATGAGCATTTCATGTATGCGGCGCGGCGTGACGGGCAGTCGCACGTCCGTGACGCCGAGCGCATCCGCGATGGCGTTGGCGACGCAGACCGGCACGCTCATGCAATTGCCCTCGCCCAGCCCCTTGGCGCCGAGCGGCGTGAAGGGCGACGGACTTTCCATGTGGATGATTTCGAGTTTCGGCACTTCGCACACCGTCGGGATGACGTAATCGGCGAAAGTGCCGGTCTGGAATCCGCCGCCCTCGTCGTAGAGGAACTCCTCATAGAGCGCGGTGGCGACGCCCTGCACGAAAGCGCCGTGGATCTGGCCTTCAGCGATCATCGGATTGAGCAGCGCGCCCGCATCATGCATCGACACATAGCGATCGATGCGGACCTGGAACGTGACGGGATCGACCTCGATGCCGCACATGTCGAAGACGAAACCGTAGGTCAGCGAGGTATTGATGCCGTCGCCGCTCGTCGGGGGTTCGAGTTCGGGCGGCGACCAGACCGCGGTCTCGCGCAGACCGGGTTCGACATCCTCGGGCAGCATGATTGGCGACCAATGCGCCGTGCCGGCGACGCGCCCGAAGGCGAGCGCATTGTCGGGATTGCTGCGCGAACGCACCTTGCCGCCCGACAGCTCGACATCTTCGGGCAGCACGTTGAGCTGTTTGGCGCCGATGCGCGCAAGCTTGTCGCGGATCTTCTGCGCGGCGAGATGGGCCGCGACAGCCGTGCCGGGCGAGAAGCGGCAGGAGTAATTGCCGCTGGCGATCGACCATTGATCCTTCTGGGTGTCGATCTCCAGATTGACGGTGATCTCGTCGGGCGTCAGGCCGAGCTGGTCAGCGACAATCTGCGACAGCACCGTGATGTGGCCCTGCCCCTGCGCGGGGGTGTCGGCCGTCACCGAGACTGCGCCCAGCGGATCGATGTTGACGGTCGCCATGGAGACGGCGCCGTTCTTCGGACCCGAGCGTTCCCGCGCCGCAAGCGGCAGAAGCGTCGACAGATAGCCCATGTTCGACATGCCGGGCTCAACGACCGCCGCATAGCCGATCCCGTAGAGTCGACCTTGCGCGCGGGCTTCATCGCGGCGGCGGCGCAGGTCTTCAAGACGGCCTTCGCCCGTGGCGATTTCAAGTGCGCGCGGATAATCTCCGGAATCGTAAAGCGCCCCCGCGGCGGTGCGATAGGGAAACGACCCTGCGGGAATGAGATTCCTGCGCATCACGTCGAGCGGATCCATGCCGAGCTCGACGCCGATGCGCTGGACGATGCGCTCCAGGGCCAGATAGATCTGCGGGCCGCCGAAGCCGCGGTTGAGCGCCGCCGGCGCCTTGTTGGTGAGGACGATGCGATTGGCGACCGCGAGGTTGCGAATGGAATAGGCGCCGGTCAGCGCGCCATGCATGCGATAGAGCGGGCCCGGCATGGGGGCGCGCAGAAAAGCGCCGTAATCTTCGAGCTGGTCGAGCCGCAAGCCGGTGATCTCGCCATCGGCCTTCACGGCGGCCTCGACCTTGGTGAAACGGTTGGGGCCGGTGGACGCAGCAAGCAGATGTTCGAGCCGATCCTCGACCCATTTCACCGGGCGGCCAACGATGCGGGCGGCCAGCCCCATCAGCACGATGAACGGGAAGACCGAAAGCTTGACGCCGAAGCTTCCGCCACTGTCCGGCGGCGTGCGGAGGCGAAGCTTGCTGCCGGGAATGCGCAAGGCGCGCGCCATGACCGGATGGGCGCTGAAAGGTCCTTGAAAATTGGCCAGAACATCGTAACTTTTCTCGGCCCGGCGATATTCCGCCACCACGACGAAACATTCCATCGGGGTGTATGAATGCCGCGGAAATTCGACATCCAGCCTGACGATGCGATCCGCAGAGGCAAAAGCAGCGTCGGGATCGCCGTAGACGAAGTCACGGCGCGACAATTCGTTCGTCCCGACAGCCTCGTGAACGAGAACGGCGTCGGGCCCGACCGCCGCCAGCGGATCGATGACGACTGGCAAGGGCTCGTAATCAATCTCGACCAGCTCGGCTGCGTCTTCCGCCACATAACGGTCGCTCGCCACGATGACGGCCACGGGTTCGCCGACATATCGGACGCGCTCAACAGCCAGCGACCATTGCGGTATGGGCTCCTTCACGGCGACCAGGAACGGATCGGACAGTTTGGCGATGTCCTGCCCGGTGATGACTGCGCTGACGCCCGGCAGATCGAGCGCGGCCGCGCTGTCGATGCTGCGGATCAGCGCGTGAGGATGCGGCGAGCGCAGCACATAGGCGACAAGCGTGCCGGGCGGCACGGGCAGATCGTCCGCATATCGACCGGCGCCGGTCAGCAGCGCCTCGTCTTCGCGGCGGTGAAGCGAGCGGCCGACATAGGGCCTGGCGGCCCCCGTCTTCGCGAGAGCTTCAGGCGCACCAGAGTCCGTTGATGGCCTGCCGCGCGTCGCTTGATCGTGGACGTCGTTCATTGAAACTCGTTTCTTCCCGCGGCGGAGGTCTGAGGCCTGCCTGTCGGCGCCGACAAGAGATTGGTCGCGCTCAATCGTATTTCCGTATTATAATGCCGAAATAGGCTGAGACAAGCCGACAGATCGACGAAGAGGCGAGCATGACGTCCGGGGCGCAGCCCAGCCAGGCGAACATCACCATCGACGACGTATGTCTGACGGATATTCCGCAGATCATCGAGATTGATTCCGAGATCACGAAAATCGCCAAGCCGGAACTTTGGTACAGTTATTATGCGCCGGCAGGGCGCAGCCAGCCGCGCTGGTTTCTCGTCGCTCATGAGGGCGAGCGCGTCGTCGGCTATATCCTGGGGGAGGTGCGTGCGTGGGAGTTCGGTTCGCCTCCCTGCGGATGGATATTCGCCATCGGGGTGTCGCCCGACCAACGCATCGGCGGCATCGGATCGCGCCTACTCGGGGCGATGATCGAACGCTTTCGTCCGACCGGCGTGAAGACGATCCGGACCATGCTGCACATCGACGAACATGTGCTGATGTCCTTCTTCCGCAGCCAGGGCATGGCGGCCGGCCCCTTCATCCAACTCGAAGCAAGCATCGATCTCTGACGCTCTTCACCTCTCGCAAGCGAACCGCACCATGAAGCTCAATCAGGCAACCCGGCTGGCGATCTGGTCCATCGTGGAACTTGCGTCCCGCCCCGGCGAGCAGGTCCCGGTCAACGAGATCGCCCAGATCTACGGCATATCGCAGCATCACCTGGCCAAGGTTCTGCGGACTCCATCGCGCGCCGGCATTGTCGGGTCGACGCGCGGGCCCGGCGGAGGCTGCGAGTTTACCGGCAACGCCAACCGGCTGACGCTTTATGACATCGTGCAATTGTTCGAAGGCGACCGCGAGGAAGAGGAGGCGCCCGAGGCCCCATCGACGCCGGTGGCGGCCGAAGTGGCGCGGGTGCTGGCTGAAATTGATCGCATCACCACGGCGACGCTGCGTTCGGTAACGCTGCAGACGATCATCCGCAACGCCGAGCGCAAGGAAGAACGGCGGAAGGCGGCTGAGAATCTCGAGCCGGTCGACGCCATGACGGAAAGAAGCTGAAAAAAAGGGCCGGAGATTTCGGTCCGGCCTTTTTCTGCGTCGTTTCGGAGTCGTGACTTACTTCGCCAGCGGATCCCGGTCGTCGAGCCCGAGTTCCTTCCAGCGCTTGATCACGGCCGCATGGTCTTCCTTGCTGGGCCAGACCGTCGGCGGGAAGCGCGCGCCGCCGAGATCGGGATCGGGATCGTAATCCAGGTTGATGGTCGCATCGATCAACAGCCGGTTCCACTTGCCGGTGCCGAAGAGAGCCGCATTGCGGTCGCGACGCCGGGTTGACGGATCGAGCCCCGCGCCGAATGTCGCCGGCATGATGACGATGTCGTTCTCTCCAGCATTGACGCGGTAGGCGATCGCCCAATCGACGGCCGCGTAATCGTGAATGTCGATATCGTCATCCACCACCGTGATGTGCTTGTAGCGCACATGGGCGGCTGAGCTGCCCCAGATGGCGTTGGCGGCCTGCTTGGCCTGGCCGCGGTATGATTGTTTCATCTGCACCAGAAGATTGATGCCCGCATGGACTGGCGGACACCAGACGTCAGTGATGCCGGGCACGCCGGCGCGATCCAGCACGTTCCAGGCCGTGGCGGCGCGCATGATGGACGAGCATACGGCGTTTTCCGAATAGGAACCCGGCATTGACCCCTCGATGCTGCCGCGCAGGATCGGGTCTTTGCGGTGCGTAATGCAGGTGATGCGGGCGGCCGGCTTGGGCGACTTGTCGCCCGCCACATAGCCGGTGAATTCCGCGAACGGTCCTTCCATGATGTAGGATTCGGGGTCGAGGCCGACCATGCCTTCGATCACGATTTCGGCCGACGCCGGCACATGCAGATCGACAGTCTCACACTTCACCAGTTCAACCGGCGCGCCGCGAATGGCGCCCATGACGTCGAACTCGCTGACGCCCTTGGCGACAGGCTGGCCAGCGCAGAAGCCGAGCGAAGGCTCCCAGCCGATCACGAAGGCGATGGGCATTTCCTTATGGCCGGCATTCTGCCAGGCCGTGAAATGATGGCCGATATGCTGAGCGCGCCACATCAGCATCGGGATCTCGGTGGCGCTCGCCACCATGCCGCGATAGATGCCGACATTGACGACATTGGTCACCGGGTCCTTGGTGATGCAAGCCGCATAGGTCAGGATGTAACGCCCGCCATCCACACGGTTCCAGATCGGCGACGGAAAGTCGTAGAGATTGACCTTGTCGCCTTTCAGGATGTTTTCCTTGACGGGTCCGGTCTCGACGATCTTGGGTTCGATACGCTGCGAGAGAATGTCACGTCCGAGCTTCACCAGTTCGCGCCGATGCGTGTCGGCCGGCAGGCCAAGCATCATGCACAGGCGCTTGTAGCTCGACAGCCCGCACCCAAAGACACGCCGGCAGCGACTGTCAGCGGCATTGTAATCCTTGATATTGTTGAACAACAGCGCCGGACCGTCGCCGGCGCCCTGCGCCAGGCGCATGATCGTCCCGAGTTCGACATTCCAGTCCACCTCTGCGTCGATTTCCTTGATCTCGCCGGCCGACCGGAGTGCGTCGATCCAGCCGCGCAAGTCGCCGAAGGCGACAGGCTTTCTTTCAATGCTCATTTTGAACTCCTCGACTGAAGTGGCCCGCCGGCGCCCGTGCGCGCGACATCTGATCTTGCTCTTGCGCTGCATTCGCGCCGGGGCGGGCCATCGCCGGCCCGTCGCGCTTCTGTTCGTCGCGTCACTTCGGCGCGTAGGTCTTCCAGATCGGCTCGAAGGATGCATCCACCGCTGTTTCATACGCCGGCGCAGGGGCTTCGATCAACTTGTTGCGGAGCAGCAGCTCCATATTGTTGTCGATCATGACCTTTGGAAACGCTGGACGGAATGCATTATGGCTGGCCTTGACGGAGCCGCGCAGCGCTTCCTTGTCCATGCCGACGAGCACCTGCGACGCCAGTTCGGTGGCCTCAGCTTCGTTCTTCGGATCGGAAATGAAAGTCTGGGCGCGCACCATGGCGCGCACCATCTTTTCAGCAACGGGGCGATTCTTGGCGAGGTAGTCGCGCGTCGTCTGCAGCGCGATGAACCCGAGGTCATGGAAAATCTTCGGGCCTTCTCCGGCGGTCACGTCGACGACATAGACCCAGTCCTTCATCTGCTCGACCGCGATATAACCCGACGGGTCGACCAGCGCGTTGGCGTCAAGTTCACCGGCCCTGCCGGCGGCAAGCTGGCGGTCGGCGCCGCGCACGGGCGTCAGCACCACGTCCTTTTCCGGATCGATGCCCTTTTCCATCAACATGTAGCGCGTGGAGACATCGGTGAAGCCGCCGCGCGCCAGCGTGCCGATGCGCTTGCCCTTCAGATCCTCGATTGTCGGCTTGCGACCGAGTTTGTCGGCGAGATCCTTGCGCATCACGATCGAGCCGGTGTAGTCGGCGATCACCGTGCCGATGGCGACAAGGGGCTGGCCCTGCTTGATGGCCTTCAGCATGTCCTGCGGGGCCGCGACAAGAAATTGCGCCGAGCCGCCGATCAGCGCCGCCGTCGCGGGGGGACCGCCGGTGAAATATTCAAGGCTGACGTCCAGCCCCTCGTCCTTGAAGAAGTCCTTGCCCTTGGCGACCATCATGGGCAGCGACGAAATGGAGCGATTTGCGACCGCGACCTGAACCTTGGTCTGAGCCGCCACGGGCGTTGCAAACGCAACGGCGAAACCCATCAGACCCGCCACGATGCCGGTCACGGAATATGTCCGAAGCCTCATGTGCATTCCTTCCTCCCAGACAGTCCTGTTTCAGGCATTATGTGAGTGGCGTCATCGCTGATCAGCCGGTCGCCAATGCAGCAGCCGGTTGCGGAGCATAACGAACAAGCGGTCGAAGGTGAACGTCACCAGCATGAGAACAATCAACGGCATCAGCATGCCGGTGACGTTGAAGGCGCCGGCCGCCGTGTCGATCATGTAGCCAATGCCCGCGCGCGCCGAGATAAACTCGCCCACGATGGCGCCGATCATCGCGAAGGAGATCGAGACGCGCAGCGCGGAAAATATCCACGGTATGCAGTTGGGCAGGAGCAGCTTGAAGAAAACCTGCATGCGTGAAGCGCCGACGGTGCGAAGCAGGTTGACCAGCACGGGGTCGGTCGAGCGGATGCCCTCGAAAACGTTGATCATCATGGGGACGACGACGAGCGAAAACGCGAGCGCGAATTTCGACGCGAAGCCGATGCCAAGATACATGACGATCAGCGGCCCGAGCGCGACGCGCGGCAGGCAGTTCAACGCCATGATGAAGGGCTCGATGATGGCGCCCACCATGCGGCTGACGCCCAGAACCATGCCGAGCAGGATGCCCACGGCGGCGCCAAGAGCGAGCCCCGCGAGGGCCTCGCTCAGAGTCACCCGCAGATGATTGAGCAGTTCGCCCGACATCAGCGACGTCCAGAAATTGTCGGCAATGCGGAAGGGGCTGCTGGTCCATGTCACATTGGTCAGACCGGTGCGGGCGCTGATTTCCCAAAGAACGATGAACGACGTCAGGACGATGACCTGCGCGACTCTGATGATGTTCGCATCATTGCTCCGCGATAAGGAATTCATTGCGCCACCTGCATGGCGTTGGCGGCCTCGTCCCGCAGGGCCGACCAGAGCAGATCGTGATATTCGATGAAGCGCGGATTGGACCGCAGCCGCTCTCCATTTCGTGGGCGAGGCAGGTCGATGACGTGGTCGGCGATGATCCGGCCGGGCCGCGCGCTCATGACCACGACGCGATCAGAGAGCGCGATCGCCTCACCGAGATCGTGAGTGACGAAAAGAACGCTTCGGCGGTGCTGTTCCCAGTATTTCAGAAAAATTTCCTGGATCAGCACTTTCGTCTGCGCGTCGAGCGCCCCGAAGGGCTCGTCCATCAGGATGAATTCGGGTTCGGCCACCAGCGTGCGGGCAAGCGAGACACGCTGGCGCATGCCGCCTGAAATCTCACTCGGATAATGGTCTTCAAAACCCGCCAGTCCCATCTGGGCCAGCACTTCGCGACATCTAGCGCGACGCTCCTCCCGCCCCTCGCCCTTCACCTCGAGCCCTAGCTCCGTGTTCTCGATCACGGTGCGCCAAGGCAGCAGGGCGTGTTGCTGGAACACGTAACCCACCTTGGTGTTGAAGGCCTGCACCGGAGCGCCAAGAACCTCGAGTTCTCCCTGCTGGACAGGCAGAAGATGAGAGATGAAGTTCAGAAGCGTGCTCTTGCCGCAGCCGCTGGGCCCCACGACGGACACGAACTCGCCCTCGCGGACGCTGAGATCGACATTGTCCAGGATCTGCCGCATCGTCCGGCTTCGATCGCGGAGCGCATAGCTGAGCCCCCTGATCGACAGGCTGAGTCCCTCGTCGCGTCTCACGATTCCTCCCAGGCAGGCAGGCGCGGACGCGCAACTCGGCGCGTCAGCGCAGTCCATGGCCGTTTGTCCGGCCTATTTCGGTATTCAAACACCGTTATTTGAATTTCGCAACCATGCCTGAGCGTTGTGCGGAGCGAAATTGAAGTGCGGAGCGCCAGGACATCCTCATGCGCGTCCGTCCGCGGCGAAGAGAGTTTTCACATAAGCGCCGCAAATACTGTCTGGTCTGCGCTCTGTGCGCGATTTGGATGCCTGCTTCACCTCGTCATCCAATTCCGGACACCGCATACCTTATTCGGCTTTACCGCCTTTCGGCCGCGTGGTAATCGGAACATCAAGGCAGGCCGCATGAAAGCGATCGCCACAACGACATTCGATCAGGGAAAAGGGACAAAGCCATGGAGCGCAAGGTCGAGAGCATCAAGATGCCGGAGCGGACCAAGCATCTGCGTGATTTGCGCAGCACGCTCGAATGGCTCGACCAGCAGGGCGACCTCGCCACGACCGACAAGGAGGTCGATCCCGACCTGCAGGTCACCGGGTTGCAGAAACTCATGGATGGCGGCAATCCGGTCCTGTTCAACAACGTAAAGGGCAAGCCCAACCATCGCGTGCTGACGAATTTGTTCGGCAGCATGGAAATCATGAACAAGATGTTCGGCTGGGACGGCGATCGCGATCGCACAGAGAAGCTGGCGCGGGCCCTCTCGAAGCCGCTTCCGCCGGTGGAGATCGACCAGTCCGAAGCGCCCTGCCAGCAGGTTGTCATCGAGAACCCGAAGGATGTGAACGAGTATCTCGTGCCCATTCGTCATACGGAACTCGAATCCGAACTGACGGTGGGCTCCGGCATCCGGCTCGTCTCAGGCAAAGCGTTCGGTGACGGCACCGACGTCGGCTACAACCGCATGAATTTCCGCTGGGGCAATGTCGGCACGTTCCAGATTTCGCCCGGCTCCCACATGTGGCAAGTGACCAGCGAGGCCTACCGTCGCAAGGAGCGCGTGCCGATCACCATGTGCTTCGGCGTCCCCGCCGCCTGCACGCTGCTTGCCGGCGCGGCGTTCGACTATGTGATCCTTCCGTACGGCTGCGATGAACTCGGCGTCGCCGGCGCTGCGCAGGGCTTCCCGGTCCGCGTCGTCAAGGCGCGCACGGTGGATGCCTGGGCGATCGCCGATTCCGAGGTCGTCATCGAAGGCTACATCGATCCGCGCGACACGCGTTTCGAGACCGCGGAGAGCGAGGCCGACAAGCAGCAGGGCCGTCATCATTTCCATCCGGAATGGGCCGGCTATATGGGCAAGGCCTACAAGGCGCCGACGTTCCACATTACCGGCATCACGATGCGCAAGCCGGAGTCGAAGCCGATCATCTACTGCCTCGGCGCCCATACGCTCGACGAGCACAATATCGATACGTCGATCCGCGAAGCCGCGATGTACGAGCTTTGTAACCGCATGCAGCCAGGCATCATCCAGGACGTCAACATTCCGTATTGCATGACGGACTGGGGCGGCGTGATCATCCAGGTGAAAAAGCGCAACCGCATCGAAGAGGGCTGGCAGCGCAACTTCCTTTCAGCGCTGCTGTCGACCTCCCAGGGCATGCGTGTCGCCATCGCGGTCAGCGAAGACGTCGATCTCTACAGCATGGACGAGGTGATGTGGTCGATCACCACGCGCGTCAACCCGCGCACCGACATTCTGAACCCGACGCCCGGCGGGCGCGGACAGACCTTCATGCCGGCTGAACGCATGACGGCGGGCGACAAGGAATGGACCGCCACCAACACAAGCTACGAAGGCGGCATGGGCATCGACGCGACCGTGCCGTATGGGTACGAGAGCGACTTCATGCGGCCCGTCTACCCGGTCCACAAGGTCAAGCTCGAGGACTTCCTCGATGCCGGGCAGATCAAGACCATCAAGGGCCATATGAAGGGCTGGACGGAGCTGCTGGCGAAGACCGGTCGCTGAGGCGACCGGGCTCATCAGACAATCAACGAGACCGGCTTTTCAGCCGGCTGATCTACAAGGGGACGGAAAAGCGATGTCAAACGTCTTCGGCCAGCATGAACTGGCCCTTCCCTTTCGCTCGACAGCCGACCTTCTGTCGAGCTATCGCGCACGCGACCCGAACAAAAAGGCGATCGTCGATCTCGATCAGGGAACGTCGATCACCTTCGGGTCGCTCGATCAGGCGACGATCGACGTTGCGGCCGAGATGAAGCGACGCGGCGTGCGGCACGGCGACAGGGTCGTGCTGCTCGCCGACGAGGTGCTCGAGAAGCTGATCATCTGGCTGGCGTGCTGGCGCATCGGCGCGGTGATCTGCCCGCTGAACATCGAACTGAACAGCGAGCATGTCGCGTCGCTCACGGCGCTGATCGGCCCGAAGCTTGTGCTGGTGCACAAGGATCTCGACAAGGCCGCGTTCACCTCCGGCGCCGAGGCTCCCGTGGCGGTCTTCGGCGCCTGGAACGACGACGTCAAGGACGCCGACCCGGAGGACGAATTCTTCCGTAAGGTTCCGCGCGGCGCCGATCCGGCAAGCCTGCCGGAACGCAACGCCCCCGAAGACGTGTCATGCATGTTCTGTACGTCGGGAACGACCAGCAAGCCAAAGATCGTCGTGTACGACCACGCCGCCTATTGGCTGAGCGGGCTGTCCACGCTCGACATCCTCGGCCTGACCGAGAAGGACAACACGCTCGAATACCGCTCCTTCGGGTGGAATTCCGCGCAGATCCTGAGCCTGCTGCCATTCCTGCAGGTCGGCCTGACCATGCATATGGCGAAGCGCTTCTCGCACAGCAAGTTCTTCGAGTGGATCCAGAAGCACGAGCTGACATTTGCGGCCGGCGTTCCGACCGTCGTCAACATGCTGCTCAACAAGCCGCTCGGCTATACGGCGAAGGATCTGCCGAGCCTGCGCCTGATGACGTGCAGCACGGCGCCGCTTTCTGGCGAGCAATGGGCTCGCTTCGAGGACATGTACGGCGTCACGCTGTTGCAGCTCTACGGCATGTCGGAAGCCGGGTGGATCTGCGGCAACCGACACTACAAGCGAAAGATCGGCACGGTCGGGCCGCCCGCCAAGCACCAGGAATTCGCCATCGTGAACGAGCAGGGCGAAGTCTGCCCGCCCGGCGTCGAGGGCGAAGTGACGATCGGCGGTCCGCAAACCGCCATCGGGCTGCTCAAGGACGATGGTACGATCGACCCCGTTCGCGGATTGCGCATCAAGACCGGCGATCTTGCCGAGATGGATGAAGAGGGCTTCGTGCGCGTCACCGGCCGCACCAAGGACCTCATCATCCGTGGCGGCATGAATATTTCTCCCGTCGAAGTCGACGAGGTCCTGCTCGCCTGCCCGGCCGTGGCCGACGCCGCTTCAGTGGGCGTTCCCGATCCGATCTATGGCGAGGAGGTCGTCGGCTTCGTGATCCTGAAGCCCGGCGCCACCGAGGCCGAGGTGATGGATTTCTGCGCATCGAAATTGCCGCACGCGAAACGGCCGAAGCAGATTTTCGTCACGGAACAACTGCCCAAGAGCGATCGGGGCAAGGTCTTGCGCGACAAGTTGCGCGAGGACTGGACCCGGCGCACGAACGCCAACGGCTGAGGCGCGCATGAACGCGAGTTTCGACGGCTTTCGTCTCGAAGTGGATGCGGCGCGCGAGCGCGCCGACATCGTGCTCTGCCGCCCTCCCCTCAACGTCATCTCGATGGCGCAGCGCGACCATTTGCGTCAAACGTTCGAGCGGCTTGACCGCGACGATCAGGTTCGTGTGATCGTCCTGCGCGCCGAGGGCCCGCATTTTTCCAGCGGCGGTCAGATCAGCGGCTTTCTCGACGCGTCGCCGGAAGTCGTCTCGCAGCTGGCCTGGAACATCGCCGCGCCGGCGCGCTGCCACAAGCCCGTGATCGCGGCCAATCGCGGTTATTGTTTCGGGGTGGGATTCGAGCTTTCGCTCGCCTGCGATTTCCGGCTCGTGTCCGACACATGCCAGTACGCCCTTCCGGAACAGAAGCTCGGACAGATTCCGGGCTCCGGCGGATCTGCCCGTTTGCAGAAAATGATCGGCATAACGCGCACAAAGAATGTCGTGATGCGCTCGCTTCGCATCAGCGCGACGCAGGCTGTGGACTGGGGCATCGCGACCGAGCGCTACGCCGATGCGGATCTCGACGCCGCGACGGATGCGCTGGTCGACGAGTTGCGCGCCTTCTCGCCGCTGGCGCAGCGCACCGCGAAAAAACTTCTGAACGATACGGAAGATTCGACCCTGTCGATCGCCATCGAGCTTGAAGGCCATTGCTACGGTCGGCTGCGTTCGTCAGACGATTTCCGAGAGGGCGTGCTGGCTTTCGGCGAGAAGCGCGCGCCGCGTTTCACCGGGACCTAGCGCCGCCCCGGCTGCATGTTTGCAGCCGGGGCCTGCGTCTCAATTGGTCTTCACGGCTTCCTGCGCCTTTTTGAGCGTCTCTGGCTTGACCTTGTAGAGTCGGTCGACGAGTTCGGCCATTTTCACGCCGGGCATCGGCTGATTCAGCTCCATCTTCAGCTTCTCGGCTTCGGCCAGTATGTCCTTGTCCTTCATCATCGCGTCGAAGGCGCCGCGGAGCGCTTTCAGTCGATCTTCGGGAATGCCGGGCGGTCCGAAGATGGCCCGTCCCATGGAAGATTGCGCGAATATCAGCTGAAGCACGTCGCGCTGCTCATCGGTCTTCGCCAGTTCCACAACGGTCGGCACATTGGGCAGATCCGGATGCCTGTCCAGCGAAAGCTGTACAAGAATATTGATCTTCTTGTCGCGAAGCCAGTCAGGTTTGTTGGCCAGGACGGATGAGAAATTCATGCCGCCGATGCCCGACGTTTCGCCTCGCTCCATCGCCAGCGCCGTGGCGGCGCTGCCGCCATAGCCGGGAATGACCTTGAACTTCGTTCCGAGGATGCGGTTGAGCGCGGTCGGGTACAGCACCGACTGATCGGTGGCGCCTGCGCCGCCAACGATCAGCTCGGTCTTCATCAAGTCTTCGGCGGTTTTGACGGATGACGTGTGCCATGCAAGCGAGACGCCGACGTCGGCGTTCATACTGCCGATCCATGACAGATTGCGCGCATCGTAGCGTGCGCCTGATGCGCCGAACAACGGCGCTGTGCCCATCGAACCCGGCCCAAGGCCGATGACGGTTCCATCATTGGGCTGCTGCGTCGCAAGGCTGTTCGCCATGACGACGCCGGCGGCGCCGGGCATGTTCTGTGGAACGACGTTGGGATTGCCGGGCATGAATTTGGAAAGATGCCTCGCAAAGAAGCGCGCATAGACGTCATATCCACCACCCGGCGGATGACTGATGAGCATGCGGATGTCTTTGCCCTTGTAGAACTCGGCCGCAGTTTCTGCGCGCGCAGATGCGCTCACGCCAAACATGACAGCCAGGACCAACGCGGCGCGGTAGGCCGTTCCCTTGATCATCGTCTCCTCCACTATCTTTTGTTTCAGTGCGATGCGATGTCCGCTCGCCCTTTTTTTCTTATCTGGAATTATGATACCATTATTCGAAATCCGTCTAGTCAAAACAATCTGCATCGGGAGGAACGTCAGTGACCGCCAAGGAAAATCAACCGTCGCGCACCTATCCTGATCTTCACGATCACATCGCCTCGCTCGACGCGGCTGGCATGCTGGTGCGCGTCGACAGGCTGATCAACAAAGACACGGAGATGCATCCGCTGGTGCGCTGGCAATTTCGCGGCGGCATTCCCGAGCACGAGCGCAAGGCCTTCCTCTTCACCAACGTCACGGACAGCAAGGGCAAGACCTATGACATCGACGTCGTGGTGGGGGCGCTTGCCGCCAACCGCGAAATCTACCGCATCGGCCTCGGCTGCGACCTCGACAAGATCGAGCAGACCTGGAACCGCGCGACGGCCTCGCCCATTCCGCCGAAGCTCGTGGAGAACGCGCCTTGCCAGGAGATCGTGATTCAGGGCGACGAACTGGATCGCGAGGGCATGGGCCTTGATGCGATTCCAGTGCCTATCTCGACGCCCGGATGGGACAACGCCCCGTACACGACGCTGTCCCAATACATTACCAAGGATCCCGATACCGGCGTCCAGAACATGGGCAATTATCGTGGTCAGGTGAAAGCGCGTCGTCGCCTCGGCATGAACCCGTCGCTCGAACTCCGGCCCGGCATCTACCAGCATTTTCTGAAGTACAAGGAGCGCGGCGAGAAGATGCCGGCCGCCGTCATTCTAGGGGCGCCGCCGGCCATCACCTTCACGTCGACCCAGAAGATTCCGGAACGTCTCGACGAACTCGAAGTCGCTGGCGCGCTCGTCGGCTCGCCGATCAATGTCGTGCGCGGCGTCACGGTCGACCTGATGATTCCGGCAGAAGCCGAGATCGTAATCGAAGGATATATCGAGACGGAATGGCTTGAGCCGGAAGCGCCTTTCGGTGAGTCGCACGGCCATGTGAATTTGCAGGAATACAATGCCTACATGGTGGTGACTGCGATCACGCGGAAGCGAAAAGCGATCTTGACGTCGATCATCAGCCAGGTGACCCCGAGCGAATCCAGCCTCATCAAGCGTATTTCTCTCGAGCCTCTTCTGCTTCAACAATTGCGCGATGTGCTTGGCCTGCGCTGCGTGAAGCGCGTGGTCATGCACGAGCCGCTCACAAATCTGCGGAAGCTCGTCACGTTGATCATCGAGAAAAACACGCCGCGCGTCGAGGTCTGGCGCGCCCTGCATGCCATGGCGACGCAGCATCGCGCCATCGGCAAGTTCATCATCGCGGTCGACGACGACATCGATCCTGACAACGCCGACGCGCTGTGGTGGGCGATGTCATATCGCTGCAATCCGGCGCTCGACATGGAGGTGGTGAAGCATCGCGACCAAGGACATGGTCCGCGCAGCCAGCGCAATGGCGGCGAGGACGCCTCTGTGCTGTTCGACGCGACCCTGAAGGAGCCGTTTCCGCCGATTTCCCTGCCGAAGCGGGAGTATATGGAAAAGGCCCGCGAGATCTGGGAAGAATTGAAGCTGCCTGCCCTCAAGCCGCAGGCTCCCTGGTTCGGCGTGTCCCTGGGCGAGTGGGCGCCGGAGTTCGACGTGATGGCGGAACGCGCCACCCGGAGCGAGTATTGGACGACTGGCGAAATCATTGCGCAGCAGCGCCGCAACGACGTGCCGATGAACACCGAGACGCGCACCTTGCGCGACAAGGAGGGCGGCAAAGGGCCGACTTGACGGGGTCGGCGCGCTCCCTTCTGCTGTGGCGCCGTCAGACTGCGGCG
>JAIEQX010000218.1 GCA_019747375.1 Beijerinckiaceae bacterium
TGCTCGACAAGGCCCGGCACGCGGCCGCGCATTTCCTCGAGGCTTCGACGAGCGACATCGAGTTCGTCGATGGCTCCTTTGCGATCGCCGGAACGGATCGCCGGATCGGAGTTCTGGATATCGCGCGCCGACTTGCGGGCGGGGGGGACTGGCCAGCGGAAGTGCAGTCAAGCCTCGACGTCAGCCACGTCCATGAATCTTCGCCATCGACGTTCCCAAACGGCTGTCACATCGCCGAGGTCGAAATCGATCCCGAGACCGGACATGTAAGCGTGGCGCGCTACACGAGCGTCAATGATTTCGGCACTCTGGTGAACCCGATGATCGTCGAGGGGCAAATCCAGGGGGGCGTGGTTCAGGGGATTGGGCAATGCCTCATGGAGCGCACGGTCTATTCAGCCGATGGCCAGCTGACTTCAGGCTCCTTCGTCGATTACGCCATGCCCCGCGCCGAGGATGCGCCGCAAGTGCGCTTCTTCAGCCACCCGGTGCCGGCGCGCACCAATCCGCTCGGCGTGAAGGGCTGCGGCGAGGCCGGCTGTGCCGGCGCGATGACCTCCGTCATGAACGCTCTCACGGATGCTCTGGCGCGCCATGGCGTTCCGGCTCTCGACATGCCGGCTACGCCCGCAATCGTCTTCGCGGCGTTGCGTGCGGCGGGGGCGGCCTAGACCGGACTTTTTCATCACGAAGAAACGGAAGCCACGCAACGGCAAAGCCTGTTGCGGCGTTGCCATTCGCAATTCGACGGCGCCTCTGTGCCGCGGCGCAAGAGCTTGGGGCCAGGCATGACCAGCAAACGAGTGCTGCTGCTCGTCAATTCTAAGAGCCGTCGGGGCGAAGAGAGCCGGGCGCAGGTCGTGCAGTCCTTGTCCGCGCGCGGCTTTTCGATCGTGCTTCCTTCCGCGCAGGAGATGGAAGACTGCTCGGCGCTGATCCGTCGCCGGGCTCAGGAGGTCGACCTGATCCTCGTGGGGGGAGGGGATGGCAGCCTCAACGCCGCGGCGCCAGGGCTGCTCGACGTCCAGCGGCCGTTCGGGATTTTGCCCCTTGGCACCGCCAACGACCTTGCGCGAACGCTCGGCATTCCGCCCACGATTGAGCAGGCGCTGGAAGTCATCGTCGGTGGACATACGCGATGGATCGATGTCGGGATGGTCAATGACAAGCCGTTCTTCAATGTCGCGAGTCTCGGGATCAGCGCGCAACTGGCGATGTCGCTTACGTCGCAGGACAAGAAGAGATTTGGACAATTGGGTTATGCGCTCGCGGGGCTTCGGGTTCTGCTCAATGCGCGGCCGTTCAGTGCGCTGATCATCGGCCCCAGAACAAGCGCGCGCGTGAAAAGCTACCAGATTGCGGTCGGCAACGGGCTCTACTACGGGGGCGGCATGGCGGTGGCCGAACATGCGTCCATCGACGATCACCAACTCCATCTTTACAGTCTCGAGATCAAGGAAGTCTGGAAGCTGGCCCTGATGGCCCGAGCGTTCCGGGCCGGACGCCACGGCGCCTTTCAGGAGGTCCGCGTAGAGGACGGGCGGCGCTTCGAGGTTCGCACCCGCAAGCCGAAGCCCATCAACGCCGATGGTGAAATCATCACGCACACGCCTGCTGTCTTCAGCGTGCGGCCCTCCGCCCTCGAGGTGTTCGTACCCCAGCCGCAGATGACGTGAATCCGCAGTTCGCCATGATATAAGAGAGAAGAACCCTGCTCGGACTTCTCAAGAAAAAATGGAAACGCCATGGCGAGCGCACAGAAAATTCCGGTCATTGCGCTGGAGGAACATTATTGGGACGCCGAACTCGTCTCCAAGCTGACCGGAGCGGAGGGCACGCGGTCGCCCGATCTCCTTCAGCGACTGCACGATCTCGGCGAGATTCGCCTCAGGGAAATGGACGAGGCCGGGATCGACATTCAGGTCCTGTCGCACGGCGCGCCCTCCGGCCAGAAGTTGCCGGAAGACATAGCGGTCAGCCTGGTGCGCGGCGTCAACGATCGGCTGCATCAGGCCATCTCGCTGCACCCGACGCGTTTTGCAGGCTTTGCGGCCCTGCCAACGATCCATCCGGAGGCGGCAGCGGATGAACTGGACCGATGCGTCAGCGAACTCGGCTTCAAGGGTGCGATGATCCATGGGCTTACCAATGGATTGTGGCTGGATGACAAGCGCTTCTGGCCGATCTTCGCGCGCGCCGAAAAGCTCCGCGTGCCGATATATTTGCATCCATCTTTCCCGCATGCCGACGTGATGAAGGCCTATTACGCCGATTACGCGAAGGATTATCCGCAGGTCATCCGCGCCGCCTGGGGCTACACGGTCGAAGCCGCGACGCAGGCGATCCGCCTCGTTCTCAGCCGCGTATTCGAGACGCATCCGGGTCTCAACATCGTGCTGGGCCATATGGGCGAGACGCTGCCCTTTTTGCTCTGGCGCATCAATCAGGCGCTATCGCGCCCCGGTCACGAAGAACTCAGCTTTCGCGAACAGTTCACGCGTCATTTCTATGTGACGACGAGCGGCAATTTCTCGACGCCGGCGCTGATGTGCACCATGACCGAGCTCGGCATGGACCGCATCATGTTTGCGGTCGACTGGCCATTCGTCGCCAACAAGCCGGCGATGGACTGGGTGAACGACCTGCAGATATCTCGCGACGACAAGACGAAACTGCTCAGCGGCAACGCCAAGCGGCTTCTGCGCATGTAAGCCTTGCGGCGGCGGCGAGCATTATCTTGCGGCTGCCGCCGCCTCGCTTTCGCGAAGGCCTTTGGAGGCTTCTTCGCGAAGGTCGTGCCAGATCTCTGCAACGAATTTCGCGAATTTTTCCGAGCCCATCATTTCGGACGACCGCGGACGCGGCAGGTTGATTTCCACCACGCGCTTGATGCGGCCGGGGCGGAAGGTCATGATCAACACCCGATCCGAAAGGTGCACGGCTTCGGAAATATTATGCGTGATGAGCAGCGTGGTCTGGCGCAATTGCTGCTGGATCTGCACGACCTTGTCGCCGAGCAGCAGGCGGGTTTGCTCGTCGAGCGCGGCAAAGGGTTCGTCCATCAGAAGCACCTTTGGCTCGAAAGCGAGCGTGCGGGCGATGGCGATGCGCTGCCGCATTCCGCCGGAAAGTTCGGACGGATAGTGATTTTCAAATCCCGTCAGGCCAACGAGATCGAGCAATTCACGCGCACGCGCCACCCTCCTGTCACGCTCCATGCCTGCGGCCTCCAGCGGGAAGGCGACATTTTCAATCGCCGTGCGCCAGGGGAAAGTCGATTCTTCCTGGAACACCATCCCGATGGATGGCTGGCAACCGCGCACGGCTTTGCCGTCGAGCAGGATCTGCCCGTCGAAATCGGCGATGAGTCCCCCGACCATGTTCATCAGCGTGGACTTGCCGCAGCCTGACGGGCCGATGATCGAGATGAATTCACCTTGGCGGATGTCGAGCGAAACGTCGTCGACTGCCGTTATCTTCCCCTTTGCGGTGTGGAAGCTTTTCGTCACGCGATCAATGCGCAACGTCGGCAACGTGTCGGCGGCTGTGTTGTCCAGTGCGGTCATGTCGCTCATGCGCGCCTCACGACCGTTCGACATGTTTGATAAGTGCGCTGCTCATGCCGGAATCGTAACCCGGCTCAACGCGCACGTCGACCACGACCGTGTCGCCGCGCTCGAAGGCCTCGATGGCGGCGGCGATGGCCTCATGCAGGTCCGCAAGGGTTTTCACCGGGCCTATGCCGGTCGCGCCCTGCGCGCGCGCCATCATGCCGAGATCGACATCGGGGCCGGCAATGTGCTGGCCGATCCATTTGTTCTCGATCGGCCGGTCGCGCATCCTGGCGACGCGTTCCTGGTGCACCTCGTCGTTGTAGAAGGAACGATTGTTGGCGATGAGCGCGATCAGCGGCACGCCATAATGCACGGCGCTCCAGACCGCCGTGGCGCCCATCAGGAAATCCCCGTCGCCGAGAATGGCCAGCGGAATGCGGCCGCCGCCTTTCAGCGCGAGCGCGGCGCCGACGCTGGTGCCGGGCCCCGAGCCGATGCCGCCGCCGCCGTCGGTGCCGAGGAAATCGAGCGGGTGCTCCACGTCCCACATGTGACCCGCCCATGAAAGCGGGTGGCGCACGAGGGAGATGTCGCGGCCCGCAAAAGCCTTGCGCACCGCATTCGCGAGGACCGGGACAGTGAGCGGAGCATCTTCCTCGCCGACGGGAAGCTGCTGCGGCGCCGGCTTGCTCCAGCCGTTCCACGTAGCCCCGGCTTCGTGCGCCGCGAGCTTTTCATTCAAAGCATGTACGGTGACGTCAGGGTCGGAGACAAGATAGAGATCGGCCGGCGGCAGACCCTGGTGGTCCATGCTCCAACCATTGTGGAGATACTGATCCAGCGACACGTTGATGATCGTGTTCGACGGGTCCCTGGCGCCGAAGGCGCTCTTCAGCGTGCCGGCGAGGTCCACCCAGTCGAGAGCCAGCACGACGTCGGCATCGCGGATGAGCGCGCAAGCCTGTTCGCTCGCGAAGGTCGATGGCGGAGCGGCGTGGAGACGGTGCGTCGTCGGAAAGGGGCCGGCGATCTTCATGTCGGTGAGCACAAGCGCGTTGAGCTTTTCGGCCAGCGCGATTCGGGCAGCCCAATCCTGCTCGGAGCGCGAGACGCGCCCGATCATCAGCAGCGGTCGCTGGGCCGCGCCGAGCTTGGCGGCTGCTTCCGCAAGCAACTGACGCGGCGGTTCGGCTGGCGGGGGCGAAGCGAAACGCGCGATGTCGGGCATTCTCGCAGGCTCTTCGAGGCGCATCTCCTGGATTGCGGCGTCGAGACAGACATAGGTCGGGCCGAACGGAGCCGTTCCGGTGATCTGCCACGCTCGCAGGATGGATTCGAGCGCGGCCGGAACGGAGCCGGGCTGGTCGTCCCATTTGGTGTAGTCGCGGATCAGGGCGCCTTGGTCCTTGGCGGTGTGGATCCAGTCGATCCATGGGCGGCGCTTGGCGGCGTCGACCGGCCCGGTGGCGCCCAGCAGCAGCAGCGGAGCGCGATCGCACCACGCGTTGAAGACCGCCATGGTAGCGTGCATCAGGCCGACGTTGGAGTGCACGATGGCGCAGAGCGGTTTGCCGGTGACCTTGGCCCAGCCATGCGCAATGGCTACGGCGCTTTCCTCATGCAGGCACAGAAGCATCTGAGGATCGCGGTTGCCGAGCCTGTTGACGAGACTGTCGTGGAGGCCGCGAAAACTGGCGCCGGGGTTGAGAGCCACATAGGGCAGGTCGAGCGCGCGCAGCAGTTCCGCGACGGCGTCGCTGCCCCACTGGCCGTTGTCCTGCGAGGGGACCGGCAATTCGATGCTTCTGGCGTCGCGCGGAGCGATGTTCTTGTCGTCGGGCATCTGATGTCCTGATGTTCAGCGGGGCGGCAGCGCGGTGACGCGGCGGTTGGTCGGGCCGGGCAGTCGCACGAGCCTGCCGATGAGATAATTGCCGAGGCCCGCGAGCGTGAAGATCACGAGCAGCAGGGCCAGCATGGTCGGAATGTCGAAGCGGTTGTAGGACTGCATGGCGGCATAGCCGAGGCCGTGATTGGACAGCTTGATCTCCGACATGAGGCAGCCCACGGTCGCGATGCCGAAGCCCAGCCGCAGGCCCGTCGCGATCGGCGGCGTCAGCGCCGGGATGTAGATCTTGCGGATGCGATTCCCCAGCGAGAGGTTCAGGCTCTGGCCGACGCGCAGAAACATCGGGTTGATTGTGCGCACGCCCGCTGCGACGCTGAGCGCCATCGGGAAAAAGCACGACATGGCGCCGAGGCTGATCTTCGAGCCGACGCCGATGCCGAACAGGATGAGCAGGATGGGCAGGAACACGACCTTTGGGGTGGACGCGAGGTAGTGCAGCATCGGCTCGAAAACTTCGCCTGTGAAGCGATTGATGCCGAGCGCCAGCCCGACGATCACGCCGATAGACGAGCCGATGACAAAGCCGACGACGATCTCGAACAGGGTGATGGCGAAATGCGTGTAGAAGGCGGGGTCGCCAAACAGCCGCACAAAGGCCTGGGCGATCAGAACCGTCGAGGGGATCACGCCACGGAAGAAAAGCCCGGACGCGCCCGCGATCTCCCATGACGCGAAGACAAGGACGAGCGCGACGACGCGGTAGGTCGTGACGCTGGACACGCGCAGGCGGCGCGCCCGCCGCGCCTCATTCATCTGGCCGACAGCAACCATGTCTCGAGCTTCTCGGTGAGATAGAAAAAACAGATGCTGGTGAGGATGACGAACAGGATCGCGGCATACATGCCGGCGATCTCAAAACGATCTCCGAGTTCTGCTATGAGCAGTCCCATCCCGCCGAAGCCGATGAGATATTCAACGCCCACGACGTTGATCAAGGCGAAGACGAGGCCGAGCCGCAGTCCCGTGAAGATGGTTGGAAGCGAGGCCGGGAACATGATCATCTTGACCTGCTGCCAGCGTGTCAGTCCGAACGTCCGTCCGACATCGACGAGAACGCTCCGGACGTTGTCGAGGCCTTCCTTCGTCTTCAGCACCACGGGCGGCAGGCTTGCGACTGTCCCCATGGCGACGATGGTCGCGGCGTTGCGGCCGAAGATGACGAGAAAAAGCGGAAACAGCAGCACGAGCGGCGCCGCCGCGATCGCCGCGACCCAGTCTGTATAGGCTTTCCCGGCGACCCGGTTGTGGTGGAGCCACCAGCCGCCCAGCATGCCGCCGAGCGCGCCCAGGCCCGCGGCGGCGAAAGTCTCACCGAAGGTGCGCAGGAAGCTCCCGGTCAGGTCGTAGTCGGTAAACAACAACGCGATGGTGGGAAAGATTTCGGAGGGCGGCGGCACGATGAAACGGCTCATCAGCCCGGCAACCGACGCGATCTCCCAAACCGCCAAAAGTCCTGCGAGGAACAGGAATCGGGCGCTGATCGGATTGGGTTTCAACAGCCAGGCTGGCATCAGGTTCTCTTCAAACGGCGGCACGGACCTCGTCCCGTCCGGGCCTGATACTCGTGTTCCGATCCGCCGGCCGTTCTTATTTCGGCTTGGGCGTGATCATGTCGAAGAGACCGGCGACTTCCTTCGCGGTCATGGCCTTTGGAATGAACTTGAATTCCAGCGCCTGCTGCATGGCGAGATCGAGTCCCTTCACTTCGTAGGGCTGCAAAGCTTCCTTCGGATAGAACTTGTCGCGTGACTCGCGCGCGATGTCCGGGGTCACCTCGGCGCCCTCGGCAAAATAGGCGATGGCTTTCGGATCCTGATAGGCCCAATCAAGCGACTTGGCATAGGCGGTGCTGAACTTGACCAGAAGATCCCGCTTCTTGGTCAGGGATTCCGCATTGGCGAAGTTGACCCGGATGGTCTCTTCGCGAAGCGCCGGCACATCGTTGCCTTTGGCTACGATGGTGATCTTGCCGGCGTTCACGTCGGCGATGCCGAAGGGCGGTACGGCCCAGCCGATATCGATCTGGCCGGACATGACCTGTGTGTACGTACCGGGAATTCCGCCGGTCGCAGTCGGCCTCGCCTTTACTTTAGCCATGTCGAGCATGGAGAGAACGACGAGATGCGTCGAAGAGCCGGCAGCGGAATAAGATATCGTCTTCCCGTCCGCGTCTTTCAGGCTTTTGATGCCCTTGTCGCTACGGGCGTAGAAGTAGAGATCGGGCGAGCCAGTCATGGCGGCCGAGATGACACGCACAGGCGCGCCCTTGACGTAGGCGCCGATCAAACCCAGCAGGCCGGTCTGCATGGCGACGTCGACGCTGCCGGAGATCACTGCCTGCACGGTCGCCGATCCGCCTTGTGTGTAGACGATCTGCACGTCGATGCCGGCGTCTTTGAAGATACCCGCCTTCACGCCAAACTCGACAATCCCGGTATCCCAGTTTCCCTTCTGGGGCAGCGCGACTTTCAGCGTTTCGAGCGTCTGGGCATAGCCGAGCGAAACCGAGGCGACCAGCGCCGATGAAAATGCCGCAGCCAGTAACGCCGTCTTGCGCATTCTTCGTCCCTCCCGTGGCGGCAGCATCTGTCGGCGCCGCTCAGGAGGTGATTGTGAACACAGGACGGCCCGGGTTGCAACGCCGGGCCGCAAAGGAAATTCAATCCTTTCGGCGAACCGCCTCGATTGCATTCCAGACGCGCACGGGAGAATAGGGGAGGTCTAAATGGTGAATCCCCAATGGCCGCAGCGCGTCCAGAACGGCGTTGGCCAGCGTTGGCACGGCTCCGGTCGTACCGGCTTCACCGACTCCCTTGACGCCAAGCGGATTGTTCGGCGAGCGGACCGAATGATCGAACAGCCGCAAGGACGAGAGGGCGTCGGCGCGCGGCATTGCATAGTCCATGAAGCTGCCGGTCAGCAACTGGCCGCTTTCGAGGTCATACAGGCAGGCTTCGCCGAGCACCTGACCAAGTCCCTGCATGACGCCGCCATGCACCTGGCCTTCCACAAGCGTATGGTTGAGCGCCACGCCGCAATCGTCGACGGCCACGTAATCCAGCACTGTGACGACGCCCGTCTGTGGATCGATCTCGACTTCGGCCACATGGGCTCCGCTCGGGAACGTGCGATGCGAGGCCATTGCGGAAACCGTATCGAGCGCGCCTGGATTTTCGCGCGCCAGATCATAGAGGGCGACCGAGAGATCGGTCCCGCGCACCGCATATTGGCCGTTCGCAAATTCGATGTCGTTCGTGTCGGCTTCGAGGCGACGGGCGGCGAGTTCCTTACCCTTGCTGACGGCCTCCTTCGCGGCGACGAAAAGCGCGTTTCCCTGAAGCATGGTGGAGCGTGAGCCAATGGTGCCATCGCCTCTGAGTGAGGGGCCGTCAGGGTCGCTCGAACGATTTTCGATGGTCAGGGGATCGACGCCGAAAACCCGTGCGACGATTTCCGGATAGGCGGTCTCGTGGCCCTGACCAGACGGGCCCGACGTCGAAAACAGCTGCGGAGCGCCACTTTCGCCGAACTTGATCGCGCCTTCCTCCGCCGGATTGCGGCCACCGCCGGAGGGTTCTACGAAAAGCGAGCAAGCTATGCCGCGAAGCATGCCGCGATCCCGCGATTTGGCGCGCCGATCTGCAAAATTCGTCCAGTCCGACTGTTTGATCGCAATGTCGAGCAGGCCGGCCGGATCGCCGCTGTCGTATTCCGCCCCTGTGGCGATCTTGTAGGGAAATGCTTCCTTGGGGATGAGGTTGCGCCGACGCAATTCGATGCGGTCGCGGCCGGTCTCCCGCGCGGCTTCTTCCACGAGGCGCTCGACCAAATAGCTGACATTGGGCCTTCCCGCGCCGCGGTAGGCAGTTGTCGGCGTCGTATTCGTCAGTACGAGCTGGTGGCGGCCATAGACGGTGGGAATCCGGTAGAGATTGACCGCGTGGGAGCCCGGCGGCAGCGTATTGATGAGCGGGCCGGCCTGAGACAGATAGGCGCCGGCGTGCACGATCCAGCGGACGCGAAGCGCCGTGAAGTTTCCGTCCTTGTCGAGAGCCAGTTCTCCAAAAAGTTTTGCGGCCCGGCCATGATGATCGCTGACGAATGTTTCGCTGCGCGTGCCAGACCATTTCACCGGGCGGCCAAGCTTTTTCGCGGCAAGCATCAACGTGCAATATTCGGAATATCCCTCGGTGCGCACGCCGAAACCGCCGCCGACATCCTGCGCATGGACTCGGATCGACGCTTCGGGAATTCCCGTTCCCGTCGAAAGGCTTTCGCGCATAAGCGTCATGCCTTGCGTCGGTACGTAAACGTCGTAGCGGTCGCAGGATGCATCATAGGCGACCAGACCGGATTTCGGCTCCATAGGATTGGCCACGAGCCGGGGCACGTCGAGCGTCAGCCGCGTCACGTGCGTGGCTGCTTTCATGGCCGCTTCCGTGGCGGCCTCGTCGCCATATTCGTAATCGAAAGAGAGATTGCTTTCGAACTCCGCGTAAATTCGCTCGGCTGAGGGAGCCAGGGCCGCCTCGGCGTCGACCAAAGCGGGCAGGTCGCGATATTCTATGGCTATGAGTTCGGCGGCTTCCTGCGCCTGCTCGGGCGTTTCGGCGACCACAAAGGCGACTTCCTGTCCGACATAGCGAACGCGGTCTTCGGCCAATACCTGACGGCGCGGAACCTTGATCTTGACTCCGCCCCGGCCGGGATATGCCGCCAGAGGGGACGGGGACCCAAAGCCTGCAGCCCTGGCGTCCTGGCCGGTCAGGATGGCCAGGACGCCAGGGGCCGCCAGCGCTGCGTCCAGGTCGATTGCAAGTATTTCGGCATGGGCCCTGTCGGCGCGGAGAAAATGTCCGTGAACTTCCCCCTCGAGACGCCTGTCGGCTGCATAAAGGCCTTTGCCGGTGATCAGGCGAAGATCCTCGCGGCGTCCCTCGAAAGCCTTCTCCATCTGCTCCCCCATGATGGGCGACGGCGCCATTGCGACCGGACGCCCTTGCGAACCTCGCGCGCAGATTACAGCATCTCGAGCGGGATGCTATGTTCGGCCGGCGAATGAGACTCATTCGCTTTGTTTCACGGCCCGCCAGATCGCCCGGTGGGTACGGCATCCGCGAATGGAGAAGCCTTGTCGCGATCGACGATCGTTTTTCATCAATTGCTGGTCGCCGCCGCCATTATCGTTCCGGCCGCCGCCTTTCTCGCCGCTGCGATGGAGAATCGGCGAGACGTGCTGCGCGAGGGAGAGAGCGCTGTCGTGCGCACCGTCGCGGTCATGGACGAGCATGCCCGGAAGGTTTTCGACACCGTGGATTTGGCCTTGGGCCGGGTGGATGACCGCGTGCGCGGGCTCACGTCTGAGCAGGTTGCGTCACCCGAGACCAGCGCCTTCCTGCGGCAGCTCAAGGCGCCTTTGCAGCAGGCGGTTTCGATCTGGGTGACAGACGCCAGCGGCCACGTTCAGGCTGGGAGCCAGGATTGGGATCGCAGCGTCTCGATCCGGGAACGGAACTTCTTCTCGGTCCAGCGCGACGGAATGGCGGGGCCTTATGTCAGCCGGGCCTTCGTTGGCCGCGCGACAAACGTGCCGTCTTTCGCCGTGAGCCGGCCGCGCACCAGCCTCGATGGCAAGTTCGCGGGCATCATTCATGTCGCGGTGAGCCCGGATTATTTCGCCTCCTTCTTCAACGAGGCTGCGCCGCCCGGTGGGCATTCGGCGCTCCTGTTCCGGAAGGATGGTTCGGTGCTGGCGCGGGATCCACCATGGGGGAGCCCGGCCGTCCTGCCGGCCGACTCCGCCTTCATGCGTTTTGTATCCGAGGCTACGAAGGGTCAGTTCCGCAGCGCGTCCCCGATCGACGGCGAGAAGCGCTTTTATGCTTATCGCTATCTGGAGCCATATTCGATTTACGTCGTCTTCGGCCTCTCTGATGAGGCCATGCTGCAACGCTGGCGCAACAATCTGCAGCTCTACGGAGCGGTGGCGGCCGCGGCCTCGGTGTTTCTTCTGCTCCTTTCGCTGCTTGCGCTCCGGCGTGTGCGGGCCGAACAGGAGGCTCTGGTGCAGCTGCGCATCCAGAACGAGCAGCGCCTTCTGGCCGAACAACGTCTGTTCCAGGCGCAGAAAATGGAAAGCATTGGCCAGCTGACCGGAGAGATTGCGCACGACTTCAATAATCTTCTCGCCATCGTGCTCGGAAATCTCGGCATGCTGCGCAAGCTGGTTGTGGGCAACGAGCGCGCCGAGCGGCTTGTGAGCGGGGCCTTGCAGGGCGCCGAGCGGGGAGCATCGTTGACGAAGAGGTTGCTCGCCTTCGCGCGCCGTCAGGACCTCGCCCCGCAGAGCGTTGACCTGGCCAAATTGGTCACTGACCTTGTCGACCTGATCCGACACACCTCCGGTCCCGGGATCGAGGTCGTGCTGGATCTGGATGATGACGTGACGCCCGTTCATGTCGATCCCAACCAGCTGGAACTGGCTATCCTGAACCTGGCCGTGAACGCCCGCGACGCCATGCCTGAGGGCGGAGTCCTGACGGTGTCTCTCAGCGGTCATGATCTGGACAGCAGCAATGGCCTGAATGTCGCGGCCGGCCGTTATGCCTGCGTTGCCGTGACCGACTCGGGGTCAGGCATGTCAGAAGACACACTTGCGCGCGCCAGCGAGCCGTTCTTTACGACAAAGGCCGTGGGGAAGGGCACCGGTCTCGGTGTTTCGATCGTGCATGGACTTGCGGTCCAGTCGGGTGGCGCGTTCCGCCTGTTGAGCCAACTGAAACAGGGAACGCGCGCCGAGATATGGCTGCCGGCCAGCCAGGAACAGCCGGCTGACCCAGCCGGTCACGAAATCGGCGCGGCGTCGACTGATGTCTGACGCCGCGCCGAGACTTCTCAATAGGATCAGCGGGCCGCCGCAGCGCCGAAAGTTGTCTTGAAATCTTCCGCTATTTGCACCTGGGTGCGGCGCGCATCCGCCACGACGGCGCCGAGGCCGTAAAACTCGTGCGCCACGCCCTGCACGTCATAGGTCTTCACCCTGACGCCCGCCTGTTCGAGCTTCAGGGCAAGGGCCTGGCCCTCTGACCGAAGCGGATCGATCTGAGCGGTGATCAGGGACGTCGGCGGAAGTTTCGACACATCGGCTTTTCCGACCAGATCGATGCGAGGGTCCATCTTGTCCTGATCGCCGCGCATGACCTTTTCGACAAACCAGCCCATCATGGCCTTGTTGAGCGGCTTGGCGTTCTCGTTCTCCTTGTAGGAGGCGGTGTTCATGTCGACGCCCGCGACGGGATAAACGAGGACTTGATAGGCTGGCATCTGCAGGTTTTTGTCCCGCGCCGCGATGGCGACGTTGATCGCCAGATTGCCGCCCGCGCTCTCGCCCATCACGCCGATCCGCTTCGCGTCCCCGCCTTCCGCTTCGGCGTTTTTCAGCAGCCACTGGTAGGCCGCGACCGCATCCTCATGGGCGGCCGGAAACTTGTTTTCGGGAGCCTGGCGGTAATGAGAAGACACGACAATCACATTGGCGTCCTTGGCCAGTGCGCGCGGGCTCGAATCATACACGTCGAGGTCGGCGATGACCCAGCCGCCGCCGTGGAAGTAAAGCACCACCGGAAGCGGCCCGGTCGCGCCATCCGGCTTGTAGATGCGCGCCTTGATCGGGCCGCCGGGTCCGTCGATCGAAATATCCTTGGTGGTTACGCCGGGCTCTGGCGCTGTCGGCTTGCCTTCCTTGGTCAGCAGCGCCTTGGCGGCGTCGGCGACGGTCGGCTGCTTGCGCGCTTCTTCCGGCGACAGAGTTTCGATCGGTTTGGGATCAAGATCGGCAAGTGCGGAGAGGACCCGGTTCATGTCCGTGTCGGCGGCGCCCAGCGGATTCCCCGTGACCTTGTTCAGCACCTTGCTGGCGCGCTCGGAAATCGTGGGAGGCTGTTGGGCAGCCTTCGGGGCGGCTTCTTGCGAGGCTGCGTCGCGCGGGGCCGTGGTCTGGGCCAGAGCGGCCGCCGGCATCAGCGCACAGCCGGCAAGCAGGAATGCGCGCATGTCAAAACGTTTCATGTGGTCCTCGATTTTGTCTGGATGTCTCGCCACCCGGGATCGACAAACGAGGAAATCGGGAACGTGTTCCTATTTTTTTCCAGTCTCTTACATGGAAGCGCTCACATTTTACGTGATCATGCGCGGGGCTGAGCCTTGCGGCCGCGTCTGGAGGCGGCGATCAGAATCGCCCACAAAGCCAGGCCGATGGGGGTAGCGATGACCAATCCACGCATGTCGTTCTCCCGATATCTCTCCAGCACAACCGCCTTGGCCCTGGTTGGATCCGGTAATGGTGAATCAACGCGTTGGTATCGTTGATATTATTTTCCGGGTCGCTTAACAGCCCTGATGCGGGGCCGTGTGGTCCCGGTGGGTCCATTGCCGATATGTCAACCACACAGCCGCAGGCCGCATACCGGCCCGACATCGACGGACTGAGAGCCGTGGCGATCGGCGTCGTGGTGGCCTATCACCTGGGCGTCGGGTTCACCAAAGGCGGCTACATCGGCGTCGACGTCTTCTTCGTCATTTCTGGCTACCTGATCAGCGGCATCATCGCCAAGGAGGCGGCGGGCTCGCGGTTTTCCTTCGGACATTTCTACGACCGGCGCATCCGGCGTCTGTTTCCGGCGCTGTTCGCGGCTTTTGCGGTCTCGTCCCTGGTGGCGCTGGTGGTTCTTTTTCCACCGGAACTGGAGGCGTTCGGACGATCGCTCGCCGGAGCGACGCTTTTTGTCGCCAATGTCCTGTTCTTCAACGGAGCCGGATATTTCACCGAGGGGATAGACGCGATCCCCTTGATCCACACATGGTCCCTGGCGGTCGAGGAGCAGTTTTATCTGTTCTTTCCGGTCATGTTCCTGCCGCTGCTGCGGCTGAGACGGAAGGTCATGCTGGCGGCGCTTTGGTGCGCGGCGGTCCTGTCGTTCGCATTCAGCCTTTACCTGATGACGCATATGCCGGAGGCGGCCTTCTACCTCTTGCCGGCGCGGGCGTGGGAGCTGCTGATCGGCGCGCTGCTGGCGCTGGGCGGCGTTCCGGCCATCCCGACCCGAACGGGCAGGCAATGGGCGGGGGCGCTCGGGCTCGTCGCCATTCTGGCGGCGGCAGGCGCATTCAACAAGAATGTGAGCTTTCCTGGTTGGCCGGCCCTGCTGCCGTGCCTGGGGGCGGCGGCGATCATTCATTCGGGGCGCGAGCGCGACACCTGGGTGCACGATCTGCTGGCGCGGCGCAGCTTCGTTTTCCTGGGGCTGATCTCCTATTCACTCTACGTATGGCACATGCCGCTGATTGTGTTCTACAAACTGGAATTTGGGCGGTACCTGAGCAATGTCGACAAGGCGCTGTTGGGCATGGCGAGCCTGACGCTTGGAGCGCTCTCGTGGCGCTTCATCGAGCGACCCTTCCGGTTCGGCGGCCTCCTGTCCCGGCGACGCGATCTTTTCGCGGCAGCCGCCGCGTGCATGGTCGCCACTCTGGCGATATCGGCGGCTTTCGTCCTCAATCGGGGGCTGGAGTCGCGATATCCGGAGGATATTCGCAAGCTTGCGGCGTTCCGTTACGACCAGGCCGGGCCGATGCGAGAGGGCGCGTGCTTCATTTCCCGCAGCGTCGCGTCCAAGGCCTCGCTCGATCCCGCCTGTCTGGAACTGGATCCGGCAAAGAAAAACTACCTGCTGGTGGGCGACAGCCATGCCGCGCATCTCTGGGCGGGCCTCGAAGGAGCGCTGGCGGGCGTGCATGTGCTCCAGGCGACAGCTTCCGGTTGCGCGCCGATCTTGCGCGACCGCGGGGCGGCCCGTTGTCGCGCCGTCATGGATCGAGTGTTCAACGATTTCCTGCAGAACCATAGGCTCGACGGAATCATTGTGGCGGCCAACTGGACTGAGCGCGACATTGCCGATCTGGAGCCGACACTGGCGTTCCTGGCAAGCCGGACGGACCATCTTGTGGTTGTCGGGCCCGTGCCGACCTACCGGGACGGGCTGCCTCGTCTTTTGGCGCGGAGCGCAGCGCGGCGCGATCCCGGTCTGGTCGCGCGCGAACGAGAAGCTGGTCGGGAGAGGATCGACCGCATCTTCGCCGAGCGCCTCGCAAAGACGAAGGTCACCTATGTGTCGCCACTGGCGACGCTGTGCCCGGCCGGCGACTGCGTGACGCGCGACGAGAATGGCGATCCAATCCAGTTCGACTATGGGCATCTGACGGAGGCTGGCGCACGTCTCCTGGCGCGTCGGCTGGTGGAGCAGGGCCTTCACTAGACCGGCAAGTCGGGCGACGCCCATCCGGTGCGCGTCAATTCGGCTTTAATGTGTGGCCGGCAGGATGGATGCCTGTCCGGGTAAAATCAGGAGCGGCGATGAAAAGTCTTGTGACCGCGTGCATGGCCTTGTTGGCGTCGGTCGCGACAGTGGGCGCCAAACCAAACGACAAGGCGCCTGGAGACGGCGGGGCGGCCGCATTGATCAGCCGGTATCGCGCGGCCCATGGGCTCGGCCCGGTGAAGGTCGATCCGATCCTGACGCGGGCGGCGCGTCAGCAGGCGCAGGCGATGGCTGCCGCCGGCGTTCTGTCCCACGACATTGCCGGCGGACTCAACAGTCGCCTGCGCGCCGTCGGGTACGCCAATGTTCCTATGGCTGAAAATGTCGGCGCGGGTCACCGCTCGCTCCAGGCGGCCATGGAAAGCTGGCAGCGCTCTCCGGGTCATCAGGCCAACCTGCTGATGTCGTCGGCGACGCGGGTCGGCATTGCGCGCGTCGACGCTCCCGGTAAACCCTACGGCGTGTATTGGGCGCTCGTGCTTGCGGCTGAACCCGCGGGTCCGCGAGGGTCAGCTGAGGCTACAGGGCGCAGCCCGTTCTCCGGATTTGGCTTTTCTTTCGGGCGCTGACGGCCAGCCCGCCAGGTCATCACGCTAGCGTCAGGAATGTGGCCGCTCAGGGGGGATGATCTCGAACTCGCTCGCCCGTTCTCCCCAGACAATTCCGTCCGTGCCGAAGTGAACGTCGAGGCGCTCAGGCTTTTCGGACGCGCCCGCTGAACAGGAGTAGCGCGCCAGAACGAGGCCGGCTATGCCATCGCGAACCCGCCAGTTGGCGCGAGCCTTGGAACCCTGCTTGAACTTGACCTGAACTCCGCGGTCCATCGGAGCCTCCTTTCGATAGAGCCGGAGGATTGCCTTGCGATGATAGTCTTGCGGTGCAGGAAGGGTGTGCCCAAGTGTTCGGCAATCGACACCTATTACGTGCAGCGTGCATAAGGATTTAGCCACTTCGCCATCCGGTCGGCGCTTTGAACGGTTCTGGTGGAGCTTTGCGCCGCGCAGCACGTTAGCCCGCTGACAATCACAAACTTCACGAGGGGAATTGCGATGCGCCTATTCATCGGACTCATGCTGACGGCAGCCACGCTGGCCTCCGCGCAGGCGCAGACAAGTCGGGACGTCCGCATCAGCGGCACGGTGGAAAAATTCGACGGCCGGCTGATTTCCATTTCGCCCAGCAAGGGAATAACCCTCGTCGTCCGGTTCGATGCCGGCCCGGGCATCAATTCGATGCGCAAGGGCAAGGCGAGCGATCTCAAGACCGGCCAGCAGGTCAGGGCGTTGACGAAGACCAACGCGACCGGCGGAGTGACCGCCGGACAGATCATCATTTACGAAGGCGGAGCGGCGCAGACGGCGGGCGACGCGCCCACTGAAGCCTCGCAAGCCCTTTCCAGCGTCACGGATGTCGCGACATCTCCTGACGGTCCGGTCCTCAGCCTGACGTCCAAGGACGGCGTGCGAAAGGTAACGGTGGTCAAGGAGGCCGTCATCTGGACTGCCCGGCCTGCAAGCCCGGACGACATCAAGCCCGGCGCGCTCATCACCATCGCCGGCACAAAGGACGGAGATGAGGAGATCAAGGTTGTGAAAGCCTCGGTTGGGCTTGGCAATTCCGACAATCCGCCCCTCTGATTTCCCTGACTGGTCCGGGCTTGCGCGTCCGTGTTACTTTCAGCGTCAAGAACCTGCGACAGAGGCCGAATGGTCCTCCAAAGGAGCAGGAGGAGACGGGATGGAAATGATGTTGCGACCCACAATGTCGGCGTTTGCGCGTGGATGCATGTTTGGCCTGGCGACCTTAGCCAGTGTTACCGCCGCCCATGCGCAGGCCGACTTTTACGCTGGCAAGACGATCGACCTGCTCATCGGGTATTCGGCCGGAGGTGGATATGACGCCTATGCCCGCCTCGTGGCGCGGCATATGGGCAATCATATTCCTGGCAAACCCAATATCGTGCCTCGCAACATGCCGGGCGGAGGCGGGCGCGTGCTGGGCGGGTACATGACCAGCATCGCGCCCAAGGACGGAACGGCGATCGCCACCGTCGATCAATCGCTTTCGCTGCAGCAGGCGCTCGGGGATGCTTCCGTCAGGTTCGATAATTCAAAGTTCGGCTGGATCGGGACGCCGATCGCCGACAACAACACGCTGGTGACGTGGCACACGACCGGCGTTGCGACTGTCGACGACGCCCGAAAAAAAGAAGTCGTCGTCGGGGCGACCGGCGAGAACACATCCGCGCAATATCCTCGCGCCATGAATGCTCTGCTCGGTACGCGCTTTCGCGTGATCATCGGATATCCGGGCGGCAACGACATCAATCTCGCGATGGAGCGTGAGGAAGTCGGCGGCCGTGGCAGCAACAATTGGCCATCCTGGAAGGCGACCCGTCCGCTGTGGCTCAAGGAAAAGAAGATCAATCTCGTGGTGCAGATCGGTCTTCGCAAGGAGCCGGAATTGCCGGACGTGCCGCTGCTGTTCGAACTCGGCAAGACCGAAGAAGACAAGGCGGCGCTGCGTCTGCTCTCCGCGCCGGTCGCGATCGGTCGTCCGCTCTTCACGACGCCGGGCGTGCCGTCCGAACGCCTCGCCATGCTGCGCAAGGCGTTTGATGACACGATGAAGGATCCCGCCTTCCTCGATGAGGCGAAAAAGCAGAACCTCGATATTGCGCCCAGCAGCGGCGAGGAATTGCAGAAGATCGTGGCCGAGATCCTGGCGACGCCCAAACCTGCGATCGACCTGCTCAACAAGGCGATCGCGCCGCAAGCGGGCGAAGGCAAGAAATGACGCCTTGGGCGGGCTCCGGCCCGCCCTTTCATTTCTGCAGCAGCCCTAACAGCCGTTCCGCCGGGATGGATGCCGCGCCGCCCGCAATCGCGCCCGCCGTGCTGGCCAATGCCCCGAGCGCCTCGGCGCTTCGCCCGGGAATGCCAATCTGCGCTATTTCTAGAACCGCGCTCATGACGGACAGCAAGATAATGGCCCAAACGCTGCGCACGCGCGTTCCAGCGCCCGCGCAAAGGCAGAGCGAAACGAGCGCATATGCGATGAAGTGTTCGGCATAGCCCGATGACAGCGCGTGTGGCCGCATGGCGCCAGGGACAAGCGAGAGCCAGCCTATCAAAGCAACGCCGACCAGACCGCTTGTGAACATCAACGGCCGCAGCGTCATTCGTCAGACTCTGAAATGCTCTGAGAAAAACTCGTCCCGCAATCGGTCTGCCGCCGGCAGGCGCCTCATGACCTCACCGGCGGCAGAGCCTCGCTGGCCCGCCGCCGCGGATAAGACCTCTAATTGTGGCGGAAGTCTCGTGCTCAATGCATCAGATCCCCGGTATCCACAAGATTGCCACGTTGGACCTTCGGCGCAGATGAGCCTTCAGACCCTCCGAGGCGATCGCGCACGCGCGCCAAGTGTGTATAGGATCGCAATCTCGCGTCATGGTCGTGGATGGCGGACGCCACAATGAGCTCGTCCGCTCCTGTGCGTCGGATGAAAGCGTCAAGGCTGATCGCGACCTGGTCTTCGTCGCCGACAAACGAGCAGGCCAGCATTTCGTTGACGCGCGGCTTTTCGGCTGGCGACCAGTAAGTCTCGATGTCGTCGATCGGCGGCGGGAGCAGCCCCCGCGTGCCCCGCTGCATGCGCGTAAAGCTCTGTTGAACCGAAGTGAACAACCGTTTCGCCTCTCGCGCGGTTTCCGCCGCAACGACGTTCACCCCGACCATCGCATAAGGCCGTTGGAGCTGTTCGGACGGTTCGAAGCTGGCGCGATAGACGTCCAACGCATCCTCGAGCGCGCCCGGAGCAAAATGCGAGGCAAAGGCGTAAGGCAGGCCCAGCAGGCCCGCCAACTTGGCGCCGAACAGGCTGGACCCCAGAATCCAGATCGGAACATTCGTGCCTGCGCCCGGCACGGCCTGGATCAACTGGCCGGCCTCTGCAGGACCGAGCAGGGCGCGAAGTTCGAGAACGTCCTGCGGAAAGCGGTCGGCGCTGGAATATTCCCGGCGAAGCGCCTGCAGGGTGCGCTGGTCGGTGCCCGGCGCGCGGCCGACGCCCAGATCGATGCGTCCCGGAAAAAGGGTCGCGAGCGTGCCGAACTGCTCGGCGATGACGAGCGGAGAGTGATTGGGCAGCATCACGCCGCCCGAGCCAACCCGGATGCGCGACGTGCCGGCTGCGACATGGCCGATGACAACCGAGGTCGCGGCGCTGGCGATGCCAATCATGTTGTGGTGCTCGGCGAGCCAGAAGCGATTGTAGTCGAGCTGCTCGGCATGGCGGGCCAGATCACGGCTTCGGGTCAGGGACTCGGCCGGCGTGCTGCCCTCTGCGACGGGCGCGAGATCGAGAACGGACAAGGGGATCATGGGACGGGGTTCGCCTCTCTCCGCGGCAAGACGCCGGGCTGGTGGCTGGCTCCCTCAGATCGGGTCGCACGGCGCAAAATGCAAGTCGGCTGCGGCCTCTTGACTTGATGTGGATCGCCCGTAGCGTGTGGTCAAACGTTCGTGCGCCGCGCGCCGGGCAAAACAAGAGAAGAATCCCGGGAGGATCCCATGGACCTGATCGCCGATCGCGGCCGTCGCGTCACTGTCGAGGAACTCAATACCACCAAGCTGCTCGCGCATGCCGCCGAACAGGCGCGCGACCGCAACTTCGAGGACGTGATGATCGTCGATTGCGACGCGCATCATTACGAGAACGAGAATTTCGCCGCCATTTTCGAGTTCATGGAAAACGACGTTCTCAAGCAATTGACAACGGGCGGGCGTCTGAAAAATGGCGTGCAGGCGCTCCTGCCCACCTCGATCGGCTATCAGGACATGGGCGGTCGCGTGACGCGCTATCCCCTGCGCAATTCGGAGAAGACCGAGCCGGGCCGCCTG
>JAIEQX010000024.1 GCA_019747375.1 Beijerinckiaceae bacterium
TCGAGGGCGCCCCAAGCTCCTTGATTGCGGTTCGCTCCAAATTGAACAAGACTTTCAGCTTGCCATTGTCGAGCCACTCGCCGCGCCACGCGCGCAGCGCGCCGACTGTCTGGCAAATGCCTTCGACCTCGTTTCTCTCCATGGCCAGCTGCACATTGCTCGCGCTGCCGTAGCCTTCTACGACCTTGAACTTCATTCCGAGCAGCTTGCTGAGTAATTTGGGCGTCGTGGACACGGCGGTGCCGGCCCCCGCCCCGCCGACCAGCAATTCTTGGGTAAAGAGATCCTCGGCTTTCTGCACTTTCGTGTCTGACATCGAGACGCAGATGCGGCTGCTCAGCTCAGGACTGCCGATCCAGTTCAGCTTCAGTGGGTCGAAGCGGATCCCCTCTTCCTTCATCAATGCCTGGTAAGCCAGATTGCGGCCGATCATCGCGATGGTCAGTCCATCCTTCGGGGCGACGTTGTAGAGCGAGTTCGCCGCGATGATGCCGCCCGCGCCCGGCATATTGATGATGAGGAATGAAGGATTGCCGGGAATGTGCCTGCCCCAATAGCGGGTGATGAGTCGGGCCCAGGCGTCGTAGTCGCCGCCAGCCGCCGTGCTGACGATCATGCGGATCTGTTTATCCCGATAGAAATCGGCGACGGTCTGCGCCAGCGCGACGCCCGGGATCGCCAGACAGGCCAGAGCCGCGAACGCCGCAGAGATTGCGCGTCGTGCCATTTTATCCTCCCGGTCGATTTGTTCTTGTCTGTTCGAAGCGAGACATGAAGACGGCGCCGGATGGGCGCCATCCCGGCTCACATTTTCGATTCTGAAGCCTGCATGAATTCACTCATTGCCGTAGCCGGCGACGGACAGATCGATATTGTTGCCGTCCGGATCCGTGGCGCGCGTTTCGGCGAACGGCCTGTCATCGGGGCGCTTGGCGACTTGCAGTCCGAACGCCGCGATCTTGGACGCTATCTCTTCCTGGCTGTCGATGGTGAAGCCGATGTGGTTGAGACCCGGCGGCTTGCCTTCGGCCTTGTTGTGAAGCAACGCCAGCGTGATGTGGCCATCGGTCATGAACACCGCTTTGCTCTTTGTATTGGCGCCGGGCTTCTCGGGCCTTTTCACACGCTCCATCTGAAATGTTTCTTCATAAAATTTGGCGAGCCGCTCCGGATCCAGAGTAATGATGGCAATGTGACGGATCATGGGCTTTTTTGACATTCACCAACCTCCCTTTAGCTTTCTTTTTCTTGGTCGATCAGGCTAGCCATAAGATAGGCATTGTCAATTGCGCCAGGCAGGCTCGAGCGATGTACATCGCCTCTTCAAATCGGACCTGGCCGTCGCATTCGATTCCGGCAAATGCGGGATCAAACCCACGCCGTCGGGCATTTCTTGATGAGTTCGTCAAAGCCTGTCTGTCCAGCGCCGCTGACATGAACATGTCGAGACGCTGGACAACGCTGGCGTTGCGGCAAACATTGTTGCGACGACTTTACTCCGCCGCGTTCCACGACTCGCGCACGAAGCTCGTGTCGAAGAATTTGTCGATGGCCGGGACCGGCTCGGAAAGGTCGCCCAAAGACACAAGCCCATCGCTCATCTTCTTGTAGACCGCCTGGCTTACCAAACCGTCTCTGCTGAATGCCTTGAGCTTGGTGACGAAATAATCATACGTGTCCGCCGCATCTTTCCTGTCCCCTTTCGCAAAGGCGATGAGAATGTCGACCGCCTTCTCTTTGTTGGCCGGATCGTAAAGCCACCGAATGGCGCGCGCATAAGCTTTGACATAGCCGTTCAGCGCGGTGCGGTTCTTCTCGGCCCAGCGCGTATTGACCGCCCACACCGTGAAGGGGAAGTCCTTCATGTGAGGTTCGATGTCGCCAAGAAACGTGTAGCCTTGCGCTGCGGCCCGGAACGTGAACGGCGGATACAGCATGGCGGCATCGACGCCGCCGGACGCCAGGGCGGCAAACCGGTCCGGCGTCGCCTTCGCATAGACGAAATCCAGATCCTTGGCTTTCAAACCCGCCGACGCGAGGAAGCCTTCGGTATAGAGCAGCGTGATGTCTCGCGCGCCGCCGATGCTCACGACCTTTCCCTTGAGATCCGCGATTTGCTTGACCGTAGGCTTTGCATAGAAAGCGTAGGGTGGCTGGCCGATGCCATTGATCACGATCTTGATCGGCGCACCCTGATTGGCCGCACGGATGAAGTCTGGGAAGCCGCTATAACCCAGGTTGAGCGCGCCGGCGGCAAGCTGCTGCGCGGCTCCGGGGCCAACCGTGAGCATCTCGACCTCGACGCCGTTCTCTTTGAACCAGCCGAAGGTTTGCGCGATATATTCCGGCCATTGCAGCGCGCCGTGGCTCACGAAACCCTGGACGATCTTCTGCTGTGCGACAGCAGCGCTCATCGGCGCCATGGTCAGGCCACTGATCAAGCCGACTCTGAGAAGTTTCTTCAACACGTTTGCGACTGCCATGGCTCATTCTCCTTCATCATGATGCTTCCGTTTCAGGGGATCATGATCGCCCCGCCGTTGACCGCGAGAGACTGGCCGGTCATGAAGGCCGCGCCTTCGCGAAAGCCCGATGCCACAGCCATTTCCCCTCGGTTCGATCAACGATCATGCAGTCCTGAGCGGCTTGATGATCTCATCCCTGATCATGTGGATTTCCTCCGCGGTCGGGACGAACTTGAAAAGAAACAATTCGATGCCGATGGCCCGATAGGCCAGCAACTGCTCCCGCACGCGTTCGGGCGCCCCGATGCAGCCTGCGTTCATGGCCGGCCCGATGTAATCGAGCATCTTGGCTCGATCTGCATCTGCCGAGGCGCTCAGGAGCAATTGCTCGACGTGAGCGCGAGCGGCCGCGGGATCGTGTCCCATGGCGACGAATGGATTGAAGGCGTACCGGATTCGACGGCCGTATCGGGCGGCGCGCGCATTCATGTCGCTGATGGCGCGCCGAAGACTCTCCGTCACCTCGCGAGCGTCACCGGCGCGAGGATCATGACCGACGAACCACCAGTCCGCCGTCCTCGCCACCATGTCCAGGCCTCGCTCGCTTCTGCTTGCCGCAAAGATTTCGATCGCGCTCGCCGGCTTCAGAAGCAATTCGGAGCCGTCCACGCGATAGTGCGCGCCGTCGAAACTGAACGGCGTATTCTCCCACATCCCGCGCAGAACCGAGACGAACTCCTCGGCCCGGTCGTAACGCTGATCATCGCCCAGCAGCACATCGCCGCCGAACATTCGCGCTTCGACCTCGTTCCAGCCTGTCACGATGTTGATGGACGACCGCCCGGGCGCAACGCGATCGAGACTGGCCGCCATCTTGGAAATAAGCGTCGGATGCCAAAGGCCCGGATGAACCGCGGTCATGATCTTGATCCGCTTCGTCTGGGAGGCGATCGCAGCTGCAAGGATCCATGCTTCGAGATCCGGGCCACGGTGCCGTTCGGCGAACAAGGCGATGTCGAACCCTGCTTCATCCGCCAGAAGCAGCACGTCACGCGCGACCTGCATCTGCGCATCGACTTGCCCGTCGGGCAATCCGCCCAAGGCGCCTTCGATCGAGCGACGCACCAGATCGGATCCGACGGTGACATGTGGAACGGGAGCGTAAAGTCCGAATAACATGTCGGCTCCATGCGTGGCGGCGAGCAAGGTCTGCGAGACGGTCGAAGTCTGTGCGCCCTGCCTCAGTGAAGCTCGGACCTGTCCATGGAGAAGCTCCCTCAAATTTGGCATGCAGGTCAGATTTGACCCACGTACCACTTTTGGAATGCTCGTCCTCGGGGAGCGTCTTGTCAATCGGACTTCGGTGCGCAAGGAGCTGAAAATCTGCGTTCTCGGCTGCTGAACAAATGAGCGGCTCGTCTTTTCGCGACGCTGAAATCGAACGGCGTCTGCGAGCTCGTCAGCTTCTTCGAGGTTGTCCGCCAGATCGAAGCGCAGAGCGATGACACAGGGGATCTTTCGGTGCCCGTATCACTGCGCCCCGCTTCTGCAGATGCGCGACGACGCCTCGCCTGCGCCGCCGCCTCGATTGCCGCCCGCGCGCTAGAACTTGATCGCCGGAACCTTCGACGGAGTGTCGCGTCGGCCCGCCGCCGCCATCCTGAGCATCGCCGCATGATCCGTGATGGTCACGTAGAGCGTTTCCATGTCGGTGTAGGCGCCGGAATAGTCGACGTGAACGGCCTCGGGACAATTCATCCCCGGCTTCTGGGCGTCGGCCTGAGCCTGCGCCTGGAAGTTGGGCCACGGCAGAAACATGTAACGCTGGAATGGAAGCTTTTCGGCGTCGTTGAGATATGCGCCCGATGGCCCTCTTCGAAAGATTTTCTCGCTTTCAGGCGGCAGGCGAAATTCATGGAACGATTGCGATACGGGCATTCCGAAACACACATAGTGCTTCGCTTCATACTGAGCCCTGCTGAGGCGCTCGTTGAGCCAATGCGCGCTGAAAACGTTTGACGCGCTCGCCCCGAGCATTTTCTCCGGCCCGTATTTCGCGCGAAGATCCTCCATGACCTTCTGGGGTACGAAGGAGCCGCGGGGCATGATGAGTCCGCGGCCCAGCGCGACGACGCGTCGCCTGTTCCCCTCAGCCACATGCGCCACGCTGATGATGTCTCGTCCCGTGTCGCTGATGTAGATCGACCCGGTCGTATAAAGGCCGATGGTCGGCGACTTCGTATCCACTTCGAACGCATGGCCGACCTGCATATGGCTGCGAATGATCCGGTCGGCGTCCGCCAGGTCCATGCCGAGCTTGAGGCCGATCATGTCATACCGCGGGCCCACGGTCGGCGCGGCGTCCTGCTGGGGTTTTTTCTGCAGAAGATTGGGAGCCACCTGCGCCTTGGTCTCGACGCCCGTCAGGGCCCCGACGAGCACCGCCATGAAGCTGATCCTGACCCACGTCATGTAAAACTCCGGCCCTTGAAGATTGACGTTCACGTCTCAGAGACGGCCCCGCGTGCCATCGAGCGGCGCGCTGGATTTGGCGCGGGCGGCTTCCGCAGCGGCGCCCTGCAGCGCCTGGAATATCGGGGTGCTGTCGTAGAGAAGGTAGCCGGCCTGATCGCCATTCTGCTCGATCGCCAGGATCTCGCCGCATCGGTCGCGAATGAAGTCATGGCTGAAATTATCTGCGAAATAATACATTCCGAGCATCCCGTAGCAGCCCTGGGCCTGCTTCAGACGAGACCTGTGAACCGGACTGGACGCCCAGACTTTCACGCTCGAATTTTTCAGATGCTCGACGCCGTATTTCGTCCGGATGGCGTTCTCGAGCTTGCCGACCTGTATCGGGTCGTTGCTCATTTTCTGGCCGGGAAGACCGGCCGATCGTTTGATGACCCAAACCTTTCGGTTCGACGGATGATACGACATGAGAAACCGCTCCATGACGACGCCCTCCCGGCCGATATCGAGCTGGACGAACTTGGGCATCACAGGGTTTGCGTTGTTCTCAATCTCCACGCTCGCGGACTCGTAGTCGGAAAAGGCGGCCTTGAGTTTGACCACGGCTTCGTCGACATTCATGCCAAGCTTCACGCCAAGGATGTCATACTGGTAACCGCCGCCGTCTTGCGCCTGCTCTTCCAGATTCTGAACCCCGACGCTTCGTCCATCGACGTCCACGCCCAGCGCAACGGGTAGCAGTTCGAGAAGCAGGACACGTTGCCCGGCTTCATCCAAGAGCTCCGACCGTTTCAGCCTGAAGTCGGCAAACGCCCTCGCGTCGGGCATGTTCTCGAACCGGCCCCGCAGGTTGACGCCATACCAGCCGGCGCTTTGCGCCATGACGATGCGGACATTGAGGCTCGCCGAGCCGGGCATTGGCGCGACCCCCAAGGCATCCTTCGTCGCGCCGGCGATCCGGGCGCCCGCTTCCGCGGGCAGCGGGTTGATCCGTCCGGCTTTCAGCGCGGAGAATGCTCTGGAAAGATCGACCGTGCCGTTCTGCAACGGAAGTCCGCGCAGGCGGACAATGTCCTTGATGTCGCCCACACGCGTCCTCGTCCAGGCGGTGAACTTCGCAAGATCGTCTTCCACAAAATTCGCGTCGTACTGCAGCAGGCTGTTGGGGAGCGCATTGGGCCAGGACGATGCATCCGCGGAGCCCGGGCCCTCCTGAAAGGCAAGGCGTTCTCCCTGGCGTCGAACCGCAAGGGCGTCGCGCATGAAGGTTGGGTTCGAGAGCAGCGCAGGATCTGACCGGATGGCCAGCACATGAGCCAGATCCGCATTCAGATAGCTCTGGGCTGATGCGGCGCCGCCGGAAAACGGCGCCCGGGCCACGTTTGCGCCGCCTGGAAGCTTGAAGAGCTCCGCGCCTGCGTCGCGCCCGGCGTGAACGCTATGGCCCAGGTAAACCGTGTCGACGAAAATGCCCGACGGGATCCTGGGCCGCACCGCATCGAGGGTAAATCTGACATGAGCGAAGACCCCGCCCTTGGCGGAAGCGCGTCGCGTTTGTTCAACGATCATGCGCGCGGCGCTCTCTGACGCCTGCAGCCTCGTCGGCAAATGCAGCGGGAACGCCACGTTCACCGGACCAAAGCCATCCGTATAGGACGACAGGAGAGAACTTGCGGTTCCCGCCTCCGTCCAGAGATTGTTCAGAAAGGGTCTGTCGTCCTGCCTGTCAGACAGGACGAACTCGCCTCGTCCACGATCATAATTGGCCATCGACAGAGGGCGAAGGAAGACGGCGTTGATCGGCAGCTCAGGGATGAATGAAAGAATGCGCTCCCTGTTCGCCCTGATGTAGCGCTGTCGTGTGTCTTCCCGCTCAAAATCGTCCTGACCTTTCCAGTCCATCTGGCCGACCGACGGCTGTCCGCCGATGAACACCACGCGGCGCGCACGATACTCCGCCTGTTGGTCTGGAGTGAAAATGTAAAGCAGGCGGACTGAAAGGCTGGGATCGTCAATCAGCGCAGGGTTGGCCTTCAGTCGGAGAAGAATGAAGAACTTCTCGTACGCATCCTTGTGCTCGCGCGGGTGTCCCTCTCGGCCAAGAAGAAGATCCGAACCCAGCATGGGCAGTCCGAGCTCGCGGAAAATCTGCGCGTTGGAAAGCTTCTGGGGCCTGCCTGTTTCGCGTCGTGATCGATCAAGCTGCGCAAGGAGAGGCCTGCCGTCTTGCGCCGATGCATCGTTCAGGCTGCTGCGGCTTGTTACGCCATCCGCACGATCTGACCGGTCGGAAGCCCCTGCAGCGTTGTTGGAGAAAAGCGCGGAAAGAAACGCCAGAACAACAAAGGTAAGCTTCATCGCGCCCCGCTCCTGATTGTGAAATTATTTTCGCGCCTGGTCCGGCCAAAGGCAAGCGACCGCGTCCCGCGCTTGCGCTGAAAGGCCACGGTCAAGCTGTGGACGCCCGTATCCCGCAGCCATATTGAGGGCCCGGCGGATTTTCATGCGTCGCACCCGCCTCAACGGCCCGTCACTCTCACCTGCACCGCCGCGCCCAGCTCTTCGAGAAAACAGGCCTGAAACGGCGTCGGGAGCCAGTTTCGTCTGGTCGTCGCGCCGACATGTCGCGTCGCATGCGGGATCTTGATGGCCGGCAGGGCCTGCAGATCATGCGCGCCGTCTTCGTCGATGTGCCATTGCGACAGGATCGCCAGCCGGTCGCTGGAGCGCACCAGCGCGATCAGGCTCGGCAGCCAGCTGGTGTGAATCTGCGACGCGCTTTCGACACCCCATTCGGCCAGCAATCGCTCCATCACGGACTGGCGCAGGCCCGCCGTCGGAAGCACGAATTGCGCGGCCGCCAATTGCCGGCGGCCGATCCGCTTGAGCCCGGCCAGCGGATGGCCGCGGCGGCAGGCCACCACATAGGGGTCTTCGTGCAGCGCCGTCTCGGCGAGGTCGTCATAGGGCGGCGGATCGCGCAGCGCCCCGAAGATCAGGTCGATCGCGCCTGAGCGAAGCAGCGCCACGAGCTCTTCATAAGAGCCTTCCGTGATCTCGATCGACTGGCGCGGATCGGACCGCGCGCAGGCGTCCACGGCCTCCGCCAGGATGAGCCGGGGCGACAGCACCAGCGCGCCGATCCGCAGGCTGCGCACGCCCGGCGCCGGCCCGGAGCCGATGATCTGCAGGCCGGATGTGATTTCCTGCGCGGCCAGCGCCAGCCGGCGGCTGAACTCGCGCCCTCCCGCGTTCAGCTGCACGCGCGCGCCCCCATGCTCCAGCAGCGGCGCGGCCAGCAGGCTCTCCAGCGACCGGATGGCGCGCAGCACCGCCTGTTCGCGCACCGCGAGACGCCGCGCGCCGTCCTGCGCATCGCCGCCGCGCCAGACCGCGAGAAGCGCCCGGCACTGCGTCCGCGTCAGCCGTTCGCAGACGGACGCCGCCCGCCGCTCCGTGCGCGCCGCCCCGAGCTGGGCCTCGACGGCGTTGCGCATGGCCGCGAAGAACCGCACGACGCGCGCCGCGAAGGCCTCGCCCTTGGGCGTCAGCCGGGCGCCCTGCGACGTGCGCTCCAGCAGCCGCGTCGCAAGCCCGGCTTCGAGCTGCTGGATCAGATAGGTGACGGCGGGCTGGCTGATGCGCAGCCGTTTGGCCGCCCCCACGAGCGATCCCGACTCCGCGATCGCCTCGAAGGCCCGCAGCCGCCTCAGATCGGGAAAGTGCCGGTCGTCCACCAAGATCTCCCGCGGGCGCGGCGCATTTTTGATAGCCCGTCCGCGCTTTTTGATAAGCGCGGACGCATGATCCGACGCATCATCGACCCAAGAGCGAGACAGGCCGCACCCTGCGGTTTATGGCCCGGCGCAAGGGCTCTGTCCATCGGAGGAAGACGCCATGACGGCAGCGATCAAACGTTTCTTCAAGCCCGCATTGCTGGCCGGCGGCCTCGCGGCCGCGGGCCTCGGCCTTCTCGGAGCCGGCGCGCAGGCCCAGCCCATCCAGCTGCGCGACATGGGCTCCTTTCATGTCGGCGGCCGCATCGTGGAACTCAGCGGCCAGCCCGTGCGCGACATCGTGCGCGTGCCCGGCGGCCCGACCTCGAAGCTCGATCCCAACGGCCGCTATCAGGTCGAGCAGATGTACGCGCAATATTTTCTCGTGCAGACGCCCAGAGCCAAATACCCGATCCTGATGTGGCACGGCGGCGGCCTGACGGGCGCCACCTACGAGACGACGCCGGACGGCCGTGAAGGCTGGCGCGACATGTTCATCCGCCGCGGTTGGGACGTCTATGTGACGGACGCGGTGGAGCGCGGCCGCTCGGGCTTCGCCTCGCCCGACATCTGGCCCTCGTCGCCGCTGTTCCTCACGCAGACGGACCCGTGGGAGCGTTTCCGCATCGGGCCGGGCGCGGGCTCGTTCGATCCTGATCCCGCCAAGCGGAAGCTGCTGCCCGGCAACCAGTTCCCCGTCGAAGCCTTCGACGCCTTCACCAAGCAGATCGTGCCGCGCTGGCTGTCGACCGACGAGGCCGTGCTCAAAGGCTATCTCGCGCTCATCGACCGGGTTTGTCCCTGCGTGATCCTGGCCCACAGCCAGGGCGGCTTCTTCGGCTTCCGCGCCGCGGAAGCCCGGCCCGACAAGGTCAAGGCCCTGGTGGCGATCGAGCCCGCGAGCGCCGGCCCTGTCGACCGCGCCGCAGCCCTCAAGGACGTGCCGGTCTTCACCGTCTTCGGCGACTACATCCAGCAGGATCCGCGCTGGGTCGCCTATGAGAAGAACGTGCTGGCCTATCTGGCGGCCGTCAGGGCGGCGGGCGGCAAGGCCGATGTCCTCGACCTGCCCAAGATCGGCGTCACCGGCAATTCGCACATGCTGATGATGGACAGGAACAACCGCGACGTCGCCGACCAGGTGATGAAATGGCTCGCCGCCAACGGGCTTTCCGAATGAGCGCGGCGCCGCACGTTCGCCCTGCCGCCCCGCTGGTGGATTGCCACGCCCACATCTACACGCGCGCCATGCCGGCGAGCGACACGGCCTGGCATCTGCCGCCCCATGACGCGACCATCGAGGATTATGTCGCGACGCTGGATGCGCATGGGGTCCATTTCGCCGTGCTGGCCGCCGCCAGCATCTATGGCGACTACAATGATTACGCGATCGAAGCCGTCAGGCGGAACCGGCGGCTGCGCACCACCGTGATCGTCGATGCCGGCGTCGACGCCTACACGATGCGGCGGATGCAGGACGACGGCGTCGTCGGCATCCGCTTCCAGTTCCGCAATGTCGCGTCGCCGCCCGATCTGCGCTCCTTCGAATATCGCCGCCTGATGCGGCGCGCCGCCGATCTCGGCTGGCACGTGCATCTGCACGACGAAGGTCCGCGCCTCGCGCAATTCATCGAGCCGATCCTGGAAGCCGGGCCGCGCCTCGTCATCGATCATTTCGGCCGCCCCAATCCGGCGCAGGGCGCCGCGTCGCCAGAGTTCGAGGCCGTCCTGCGCGCGCTCGACGGCGGCCGCGCCTGGGTGAAGATATCGGCGGCCTTCCGGCTCGAACCGCAAGGCGCGGCTCAGGACCTGACCGCACGGCTGCTGGCGCATGGCGGAACCGAACGGCTTCTCTGGGGCAGCGACTGGCCGTTCGCGGCCTTCGAGGACCGCGTCACTTACGGCGACGTGCTGGCGGCCTTTGCGGCCAATGTTCCCGACGACGCGCAGCGCCGCGAGATCGACCGCACCGCGCTCAAATTCTACTTCAGCTGAGCGCCCGCCGCTCGCCACCGGAGTCACACATGGACAACGTCCTGCGCCGCGATTTCAAAGTTTCGACCGTCGACGGCGTGAACATCGCGATCCGCGAAGTCAGGCCCGCGGCGCCGCCGGCGTCTGCGCGCACGCCCATCGTGCTGCTGCACGGCACCCGCATTCCCGGCGCCAGCGAATATGACCTGCCCGTCCCCAACGGCTCCTTCGCGGCCGATCTCGCGCGGCGCGGCCATGTCTGCTTCATCCCGGATGCGCGCGGCTATGGCGGTTCCGACCGGCCGGAAGCCATGTCCCGACCGCCGGAAGAATCCCGCCCGCTTGCGCGCAGCATCGAGATCACGCGCGACGTCGATGCGGCGGTCGACGCCCTGCGCGCCGCCACCGGGGCGGAGCGCGTCGCCCTGATGGGCTGGGGCGTCGGCGCCACGATCCTCGTCATGTACGCGTCGCTCTGGCCCGAGAAGGTCAGCCACATCATTCTCTACAATGCGATCTACGGCGGCGGCACGGAATTCCCGCGCTACCGCAACGCCACGCTCGAAGATCCCGACAGGCCGGGCCGCTTCAATGTCGCGCGCTATGGCGGCTACGCCTACAACAAGCTCGACATGCTGCTGCACAAGTGGGACGAATCGATCCCCATCGACGACAAGGACGCCTGGCGCGATCCCGCCGTCGCCAAGGCGTTCGAACAGGCGCTGATCGACGGCGACCCGACCTCCCGCACGCGCGATCCGGTGACGTTCCGCAGCCCCAACGGCATGCTCGAGGACAGTTTCTACATCGGCCGCGGCCAGAAGCTCGTGCACGCCTGCCAGGTCCAGTGCCGCGTGCTGATCATCCGGCCCGAACTCGACTATTTCTCGCGCCCCGAAGACGTCGCGGCCCTGAAGGAAGATCTCGTCAACGCCGAGGAGGTGCAGGTGTGGGAGCCCGCCAACACCACCCATTACCTCATTCTCGATCGACCCGAGCGCGGCCGCACCGCCGCGCTCGACACCGTCTCGGGCTTTATCGGCTGAGACGCTGCAAGGCGCCGGAGGGCGTCACGTCAACACCTGGGAGAAAACACATGAAGCTCAAGACAATCGGCTCGCTGCGCCATTCGACATGGCTGTCCGCCCTCGTGTTTCTGGGCGCCGCCGGCGCGCACGCGCAGGACGCCGCGCCCTTCTATCAGAACAAGACCCTGACCATCGGGGTCGGCGCCGCGACCGGCGGCGGCCTCGACACTTACGCGCGTCTCCTCGCCCGCCATCTGGCGGCGCATATTCCAGGCAAGCCCAATATCGTCGTGTCGAACATGCCCGGCGCCGGCGGCCAGATCGTGGCCCGGCATCTCGTCAACGCCGCCCCGAAGGACGGCACGTTCATCGCGACCTTCTTTCCGAGCGTCCTGATCGACCCGCTGCTGAACTCGGGCCCCCGCCCGATCGATCCGAGCACGTTCGGCTATGTGGGCAACGCCAAGATCGAGGCCTCGGTCTGCATGGTGCGGAAGGACACGGGCATCAAGTCGCTCGAGGATCTGCGCGCCACGCAGCTGACGCTCGGCGGAACCACCAGCGGCAGCCAGGTGATCGATTTCCCGACCGTCGAAAAGAATCTGCTGGGCGTCAAATTCAATATCATCCCCGGCTACAAGGGCACCCGCGAGGTCGGCGCGGCGATCGAACGCGGCGAAGTGCAGGGCATCTGCGGCATCGGCTGGTCGACCCTCAAGGTGCAATATCCCACTTTGCTCAGCGGCGACATGTTCGGCGTGATGCTCGCCCAGGAAGACATGAAGGGCGATCCGGAGCTCAACGCCGCGGGCGTGCCGCTGATGACCACGCTCGCCCGCAGCGACACCGAGCGGCAGGTGCTGAAAGTCCTGTATTCCCAGAACGATCTCGGCCGCCCCTACGCCGCCCCTCCGGGGGTGCCGGCCGATCGCCTCGCCATCCTGCAGAAAGCCTTCATGGCGGCGCTCGAAAGCCCGGAACTCAAGGCCGACGCCGCCAAGATGAACATCGACGTGAACGCCACCTCGGGCGCCGACATGAAGGCTCTGGTGGATGACATCTACAAGTCGCCCGCCGATGTCGTGCAGGGGCTCAAGCAGGCGCTCGGCCGCGCCCAGTGAAGGCGCGCCGCGCCCCGCCCGTCGCCTGAATCATCTGGCCGGGCCGACATCCTGCGCCATGGCGGTCTCCGCCGTGGCCCAGAGCTTTTCGAGGAACGCGGGCTCGCGCGCCGCATATTCGCGCTCGCACGCCCCGATATAGTCGCGATGCAGCGGCGCCCCGTCGCGTTCGCGCGCCAGCTGGATCTGGAACACGTGGCTCGACCCGTAGTCGAACACGCACTCGCAGGTCGACAGGTAAAATTCCCACATACGCTGGAAGCGCTCGTCGTAGCGCGGCGGAAGGCGGCCCTCGTCGCGGGCCGCCAGAAAGCGCCGCCGCCATTCCTCCAGCGTGCGCGCATAATGCACGCGCCAGATCTCGACATCCGTCGCCCACAGTCCGGAGCGCTCGATATCCGCGAATGTCTCCGAGAGCGACGGCGCATAGCCGCCCGGAAAGATATATTTGCGCAGGAAGCTCGACGTGATGCCGGGCGGCGCCTTGGTGGAGATCGAATGGATCAGCGCCACGCCGTTCGGACCCAACAGATCGCGCACGCGCAGGAAATATTCGCGCAGATGCGTCACCCCGACATGTTCGAGCATGCCGACGGACACGATGCGGTCGAACGTCTCGTCGAGCGCGCGATAGTCGCAGAGCCTGAACTCGACGCGGTCCGACAGGCCCGCGGCCGTCGCGCGCGCGGTCGCGACCCTGTGCTGCTCGACCGACAGGGTCACGCCCACCACCCGCACATCCGCCACCGATGCGAGATAGAGCGCCAGCCCGCCCCATCCGCAGCCGATGTCGAGCACGCGCTGGCCCGGCCGCAGCGCCAGTTTCGCCGCGATGTGACGCTTTTTCTTGGTCTGCGCCTCTTCGAGCGTTTCATCGCCGTTCGGAAAATACGCGCAGGAATATTGCAGGTCGCGATCGAGGAACAGCCTGAAGAGATCGTTGCCGATGTCGTAATGGGCGCGCGCATTGGCCCGCGCCCGCGCCACCGGATTGTGCTGCATGAAACGGCGGAACCGTCGCGCATAGCCGTTCCAGACGATCTGCCCGGCGCTCATGTCGAACTGGCGCTTGTTGGCGAAGATGAGCGTCATCAGGTCATGGACATTGCCCGTCTCCAGCTTGAGAGTCCCGTCCATGAAGGCTTCGGCGGACGCCATTTCGGGATCGAGCGGGATCTTCCAGTCGAGCGCCGGATCGACGATCCGGATCGCCACCTCCGGCCCGTCGAGCATTCCGGTCTCCTGACCGGCGACATGCCGCGAGCCGTCGGGACCGATCACCTCGATGCGCCCCCTGCGCACGACCTTTCGCAAAAGCCTCGGCAACAGACGCATATTTGACAAGCCTCCCCGCTGAAAAGCGCGCGGTCAGCATGTCAATCGCCGCAAGGGAGCGCAAGCGGCAGCCGGGCGGCGGGACGACGCGCTATTTCGGCTCCAGAAAGGCGCGGGCGCGCTCGATCACGTCGGGCGGCGTGTTGACGATGGAATCGGCGATCTTCTGCGCCTCCTCGCCCGTCATGGCGCTCACGTCCATCTTGGATCTCTCGGCGTCGGCCAGGAATTGCGGATCCTTCATCACGGCGTCGAAGGCGCGGCGCAGCGCCTCTATCCGCTCCGGAGGCACGCCCGGCGAGGCGACAAGCGAACGCGAGATCGCGGTATCGGCCGACACGAAGGTCAGGATGCGGCGGTCGGCCTCGGTCTCCGCAAGTTCGATCAGGAGCGGCGTGTCGGGAAGTTCGGGATGACGTTCGAGCCCGATCTGCACCAGGAAATTGAGTTTCTTCGCCGCCAGCCAGTCGGCGTTGTTGGCTTTCCACGCCGCCCAGGAATTCGACGCGCGTCCGTCGACCTCGCCGCGCTCCATCGCGAGATTGACCTCGACGCCGCCCGGATAGCCGGTCACGAGATTGAATTTCGTCTTCAGCACGGCGTTCATCACCTCGCCGTACAGCGCCCCTGCGGTGCCGGTCGGCGCGCCCATCAGGGCGGTCTTGACGCGGGCGTCCGCGATGGTCTTCACCGGCGACGTGAGCCACGTCGCCATCACGTTCGGCACGCTGGTCGAATTGCCGATCCAGGCGAAATCGCGGGTGTCGAATTTCACCCCCTTCACGCCGAGCGCCTGCGACGACATCATGTTGGACATGATCATGTGCAGGCTGGTGCCGTCGCGCGGCGCGAGCGCCGCCAGGTGATTGGCGGCCGTGATCCCGCCCGCGCCCGGCATGTTGCGCACCACCACTGTGGGCTGTCCCGGTATGTAGCGTTGCAGATATTTGCCGATCAGCCGTCCGCGCAGATCGTAATCGTTCCCCGCCGAGGTTCCGATCACGATGCTGACCGTCTTGCCCTTGTAGAACTCGGCCGGCGTTTCCGCCCGCGCCGGCCCTGCGCCGGCGCAGATCGTCGCCAGACTTCCGAACAGCCAAACAGCGGCGCGCGACGCATCGAAATTCTGGCGCATGCGGACATCCTCCCGGCGGCGGATTGTGTCACCCGCTCGTCCGGAAGCTTATCGCGCCGGCGTCTCGTGTCGACCGAAATCGCAGCGGTTCGTCACGGCTGTTGCGTGAGCCCCGCGGCCGTCACGGCCTCCCCCAGGACCTTGCGTTCCATCGCCACGATACGGGCGAATTCCTGCGGCGTGGAGCCCATGGGTTCGATGCCGAGCGAAACGAGCCGCGCCGAAAGCGCGGGATCCTTCGACGCCTCCGACACGGTGGCGGCGATCTCCGCCACGACGTCGGCCGGAATGCCGACCGGGCCGATGAGGCCGTTCCATGAGGTGATCTCGAATCCCGGAAAAAGCGCCGCGACGGGCTGTATCTCGGGCGCCTGTTTCAGCGGCTCCAGCGTAGAGACCGCCAGCAGCTTCAGCTTGCCGCTCGCCTTGTGCTGCAGCAGCTCCGAGGCGTTGCCGAAGTAGATATCGGTCTCGCCCGCCAGCATGGCGGAGATCGCCGGCCCGCCGCCACGGTAGGGCACCGTCACGACATCAAGTCCCGCGCGCTTGGCGAGCAGCGTGGTGGAGAGATGGCCGAGGCCGCCCACGCTGGCGGTCGCGGCGTTCAGCTTGCCGGGATTGGCCCGCACATAGGCGATGAGCTCGGTCAGCGACGACACCGGCAGCGACGAGCGCGCCCCGAGAATGAACGGGCCTGTCCCAAAGATGCTCAGATGCTGCAGGTCGGTCGCGGAATCATACGACACCTTCTGGAGCATCGGCACGATGATGGTCTGCACCGAGGCGCCGAACATCAGCGTGTAGCCGTCGGGCTTGCTCTTGGCGAGTTGCGCCGTCGCCAGCGAGCCGGAAGCGTTCGGACGATTGTCGACGATGAAGCTCTGCCGGTATTTCTTCGAGAAGAAGTCCGCCAGCATCCGGGCCATCGTGTCGGTGTTGCCGCCGGGCGGAAACGGCACGATGACGGTCACGGTCCGGTTCGGCCAGTCGGCCGCGAGCGCCGGGGCTGCGCCGACGGCGCAGAACGCCGCCACGCCCAGCGCCGCCGCGAGGCGGGAAACGAACCATCGACGCAGGATCCCGCTGCGAGGCGGCGTCGGATTGTCTCGCGTCATGGTCGTTCTCCCCTGATGATCGTCGCCGCATGCAAGCATGATCCGTGCCGGGCCGCGGCCCGCCGGCTCAGAGCGAGAAAGGAATCTGCACGGGTCCGGAGCGCTCGATCACCGCATTCGTCGCCGGGTCGTAGCCATGTTGCAGGAGGCGCCCGACCAGCACCTCGCTGCGGAAGATCAGCGCGACGGAACGCGACGGGCCGCCCTGCTCAGCGTGAATCGCGTAGGGCGGCACGAGATCGACCGTGCCGGGCCCGCCCATCGTCACGCCCGTCAGTTTGACCTCCGCGTAATCCGCGCGCGATCCATCGTCGACGCGATCGTAACGCTCGAGCGATTCCGTGCCTTCGAGCAATCCGTACAGCACATAGGCCTGCGCGTGATCGTGCACGCTGCCCTTTCGGCCGGGAACGCGCACGACGGCGTTGATGACGAAGCCGAATGTGGGATCCGTGTGCAGCAGAAGGTTCTTTCGCCCTTCCGTCGACGGCCAGTCAGCCGAGGCGGCCTGCATGGCGGGTTGCGCGACGAGCTTTTCGAACAGCGGTTTCGTCTGCGCCATGCGCGCGCCCATATCAGGCTCGGCGGCCCAGACGCGATGGACGTCGTCGATGAATCGATCGAACAGTGCCTGCGCTTCCGACATGCGGTTCCTCCCTTTTCTGAACGCCGTTCTTCTTGTCGTGTCGCAACCGTGCGGCATGGCGCGCACCGACATTCAACAGCCTCATGCGCATGGCCGCAAGGCGCGTCTGCCCCAGAGTCTTGCGGCAGGCGAAACAGGCGCGCGAGAGTCTTCGTGGCGTCGCGCAAACATTCGCAGCCGCGTTTGCGCGCGCGCAGGCCTGTCGCGCAGAGTCGAACGCCGCGCTCGCAAGACGACGGCGCCTCTATACTTGCGGGGCCCTTTGGCGGCGTCGCGCAGGCCCCGGGAAAATGAGTCGATTCAAGCCTTTGCGAGGGCGAAAATCGTTCCCGCTTCGTTCGGAACCCGAGTCCAGCGCCAGTCGAGCGAGAGTCTAGCGCGAGTCCAAACCATTCTCCCGACATGTAAAACGGGCGTTGATAGAGTTTTGTAAAGAACTGCTCAGTAATGTGGCGTCACGACGGATGGTCGGGACTCCCGGCCAAGGCATGATGCCGTTCCGTCGTGCCGGCGCGAGCCCGGAATGTCCCCCAGGATTTCCCCAGTACGGCGTAGGCCCGCTGCCCGGCGGGCCGTTCTTGCAGAGGCGCGACATGAAGCTCCGGAACGTTTCCATCTCGGCGAAGATCGCTTTGGCGTTCTCGGTCGTCCTCCTGGTGTCGCTGGCCACCAGCGCCCTCCTGTTCGACTACATGCGCCGCGTCAGCGACGCCGAGGAGCGCTCATCGGCCGCCATGGCGCTCATGCAGGATGTCGACACCGCCTTCGATTCCCTGATCGAACAGGGCGACCGCATCCACAATTACCTCCTGACCGTCTCCTCCACCGAGACCGACGCCTTCCAGGCGGCCGCCAAGCTGTTTGCGGATTCCATGACCGGCGCCGAGCGCCGCGCGGCCCTGCACCCCGACCCGGAAGCCATGACCAAGCTGATCAAGGCCATGCGCGCCGCCGGCGACGCCTGGCGCGTCGGCGTGCCGGAAATGCAGATCAAGTTCGTCAATGATCCGGCCAATTACGACCGCGCCATGAGCCTGCCGATCTCGCCCCCCGCCATGGCCCGCATGAAGGACTTCCGCACCAGCATGAACGCCGTGCGCAAGAGCGCCCGCGAATGGGTGGCGCAGACCCAGTCGCTCCAGGCGAGCTCCCTCGACGAGGCCCGGACGATCCAGCTGGCCGGCGCGGGCCTTGCGGCCGGCGTCGCGGCCCTGATGGCCATCCTGCTGTCGCTGAGCATCGCCCGTCCCATTCGCAGCATCACCGGCGCCATGAACCGCCTGGCGGAAGGCGACGATTCGGTGGCGATCCCGGCCTCCGACCGTCGCGACGAGATCGGCCGCATGGCCGGCGCCGTCGCGGTCTTCAAGGAAGGCGCCATCGAGCGCAGGCGCCTCGAGGCGGTTGCGGCCGAAACCGCCCGGACGATCGAAACCGATCGGCTCGCCCGCGAGGCCGAGAACGCCGAGCGCCAGCGCCAGGCCGATTTCGCCGTCGCCACCCTGGGCGAGGCCCTCGACCGGCTGGCCCGCGGCGACCTGGTGCACCGCACCGAGATCCCGCTCTATCCCGCCGCCGAGGATCTGCGCATCAACCTGAACGCCTCGATCGGCCAGCTGCACGACGCCATGGTGTCGATCGTCGGCGCCGCCCGCACCATCAACGGCGGGGCGAGCGAGATCTCCGCCTCGACCGACGACCTGTCGCGGCGCACCGAGCAGCAGGCCGCCAATCTGGAACAGAGCGCCGCCGCCCTGGAGCAGATCACCGTCACGGTCGGCAAGACCGCCGAAGGCGCCCAGCAGGCCGCCGCCATCGTGGCGGCCGCCCAGACCGACGCCCGCAAGGGCGGCGAGATCGTCAGCCGCGCCGTCTCGGCCATGGGGCGGATCGAAAAATCGTCGCAGGAGATCAGCCAGATCATCACGGTGATCGACGAGATCGCCTTCCAGACCAACCTGCTGGCGCTCAACGCCGGCGTCGAGGCGGCGCGTGCGGGCGAACAGGGCCGCGGCTTCGCCGTGGTGGCCTCGGAAGTCCGCAGCCTGGCGCAGCGCTCCGCCGACGCCGCCAAGGAGATCAAGGTGCTGATCAACTCGGCGACCTCGCAGGTGGGCGAAGGCGTCGGCCTGGTCCGCGAGACCGGCGAGTCGCTGGCCCGCATCCTCAACCAGGTCGATGACGTGACCCGCGTGGTGTCCGAAATCGCCAGCGGCGCGCGCGAGCAGTCGACCGGCCTGCAGGAAATCAATTCGGCCGTCGCCCAGATGGATCAGATGACCCAGCGCAACGCCGCAATGGTGGAAGAGACCGTGGCGGCGAGCGAAACCCTGCGGCAGGAATCCGACAAGCTCGTCAGCCTCGTCGGCCGCTTCGAGGTGCGCCAGACAGGCGCCCCCGAGTCCGGCCGCCCGAGCGCCAGCGTGTCGCCCCTGCGCAAGACCGGAAAGGGCGTCGACAAGGCCCGCCCGCAGATGCGCACGGCGGCCCCGCGCGCCCAGGCGGCGGCGGCCTACAAGCCCGCGCCCAAGCCCAGCGAGGACGACTGGACGGAATTCTGACCGTCTCCGCTTCGACCTGACGGAAGTTCCTGCGCCCGGGCCCCTCGCCCGGGCGTTTTCATGTCGGGATGCGGCTCATGCGCGCCGCGACGCGGCGGCCGAAACATGGCCGACGACCTCGCCCATCAGATCGCGCATCCGGCGGCACAGGTCCTCGGCCGAAAAGCGGTAGCGGCCCTCCGCAGGCCGGTCGTCGGGCACGAGCGAAAAGGCCACGGCGGATCGCAGACAGGCTTCGACGACCTCGGCGCGTTGCGGGGAAGCATAGTTGCCCCGGTGAAGCACAGTTGCAGTCATGATCGCAACCGAAATGGCGTCCGTCAGCTTCTTTTCGAACGCGACATCGTAATCACTCATAAATATCCCCTCAGGTCATGTATTCGATCAGCCCCGATGCCTAGGCTGACGGGATGATGCAGTATTTGTCTGATAAATCCAGATTTCATTGATGCAAATCAACACGAATACGTTTTTCGGTCCAAACCTGCCGAAGCGTCCGGAAACAGCCTTCGGATTTTGTGCGGCGCCGCACAATGTGACAAGAATCGGTACGACTTCACTGGTTTGCCTTTCCGCATCGTCACCCTGTTCGGCGCGGTTAGCCCATCGACAGTACAACGCACCCGAAATGAACTGTTGCTGCAGATGCGCAACGACTTAAACAAAGGAGGCAAAATCACATAAATATTATACGAAGACTGAAAGCTTCAGACTTTGTTTACGGCGCAGGCCACAACCATACGTTGTCCCGACACGCTTACGCTCCAGACGTTGCCGGCGAGTCGTACAATTCGGTAGGCCCAAGATGAACAATAACCGCGACGAACTTTCCGACCGCCTGGACTTCATGCAGTTCGACCAGCGCTCCCGCGAGGTCCTGCGGGAGTTGCGTCCGTTCCTGAAAAGCCACATGGGCGAAGCCCTCGCGGGCTTCTACGACCAGGTTCGCGCCACCCCCCACACGCGGTCCTTTTTCACCAACGAGGCCCTGATCGATTCCGCCAAGCGGCGTCAGGAGACCCATTGGGACAATCTCGCCTCCGCCGACTTCAGCGAGGGCTACGCCCAGGCCGTGAAGGTCGTGGGCAAGACCCACGCGCGCATCGGGCTGGAGCCGCGCTGGTACATCGGCGGCTATGCTTTGGTCACCGACAAGCTGGTCAAGATGATCGTCGCCGACCGGCAGTCCAACATGCTGAAGCGCGCCACCTCGAAGCCCGCCGATCTGGGCGAGACCATCGGCGTCATGGTCAAGGCGGTCCTGCT
>JAIEQX010000180.1 GCA_019747375.1 Beijerinckiaceae bacterium
CGACGACGTCGAACTGCTTTCGCATGTCGTCGTGGCGGGCCGCACCAGCGTGGGCGCGCGCACGCGCATCTTCCCCTTCGCGTCCATCGGGCACGAGCCGCAGGACCTGAAATTCCACGGAGAGGAATCCAGCCTCCAGATCGGCGCCGATTGCACGATCCGCGAAGGCGTCACCATGAACCCCGGCACCGAGGGCGGGGGGCTCGTCACCAAGGTCGGCGACCGCTGCACCTTCCTGGCCAATTCCCACGTCGCGCATGATTGCCACGTCGGCGACAACGTCATCTTCTCCAATAACGTGATGATCGCCGGCCATTGCCGCATCGGCAATTTCGTCATTCTGGGCGGCGGCGCGGCCGTCCACCAGTTCGCCCGCATCGGCGACCATGCCTTCGTGGGCGGCATGGCGGCAGTCGAGAACGACGTCATCCCCTACGGCATGGCGCTCGGCAACCGCGCCAATCTGGCGGGCCTCAACCTCATCGGCCTCAAGCGCCGCGGCTTCAGCCGCGAGTCGATCCACGATCTGCGCCGCGCCTATCGGCTGCTCTTTGCCGCCGAGGGCACGCTGAAGGAGCGCGTCGAGGATGTGGCGGGCGAATTCGCCACCCACCCGCAGGTCCATGAAATCCTCGACTTCATCCGCGAGGGCGGCGACCGCGCGCTCTGCACGCCGCGCGAAGTGAGAGATTCCACCGCGTGATTCGCCAGGTCCGTCCGCTCGACGTCTTTATCGTGGCGGGCGAGGAATCCGGCGACCAGCTGGGCTTCAAGCTCATGCGCGCCCTGCGGCAGGAAACGCAGGACGCCGTGACGTTCCGCGGCGTCGGCGGCCCCGCCATGACGCGCGCCGGCCTCGTCAGCCTGTTTCCGCTGAGCGACATCGCCGTCATGGGCTTCCTGCCCGTCATCGCCCGGCTCGGGCCGCTGCTGCGCCGGATCGCCCAGACGGCCGACGCCATCGTGGCGAACCCGCCGGACGTGCTGGTCATCATCGACAGTCCCGATTTCACCCACCGGGTCGCGAAGCGCGTCCGCAAGGCGCTGCCGGGCCTGGCGGTCGTCGATTATGTCAGTCCGTCGGTCTGGGCCTGGCGGCCGGGCAGGGCGCCCGCCATGCGCGCCTATGTCGACCATGTGCTGGCGCTGCTGCCCTTCGAGCCGCGCGCCCATCAGGAACTCGGCGGCCCCGCCTGCACCTATGTCGGCCACCCCCTTGTCGAGCGTCTGGCTGAATTGCGCCCCGACGCGCAGGAGGCCGCCGCGCGCGACGCCTCGCCGCCGACGGTGCTGATCCTCCCGGGCTCCCGCCGCGCCGAAATCTCGCGCCTCATGCCGATCTTCGCCGACACGCTCGCCCGCGTCGACGCGGCCTGCGGCCCGGCCGATTACGTCCTTCCGGCGGTCGACCATCTGGAAAGCTCGATCCGCGACATGATCGCAGCCTGGCCGGTCAAGCCCCGCATCGTGCTGGGCGAGGCCGAAAAGTGGAAGGCCTTCCGGCGCGCCCGCGCGGCTCTGGCGGCCTCCGGCACGGTGACCCTGGAGCTCGCCCTGTCGGGCGTGCCCATGGTGGCGGGCTATCGCGTGCGCGCCATCGAGGCGGCCTTCATCCGGGCGGTGATCCGCATCAACACCGTGCTGCTGCCCAATCTCATCCTCGACAATCAGGCCGTGCCCGAATTCCTGCAGGAGGACTGCACGCCCGAAAACATGGCGCCGGCCCTGATCGCGCTTTTGCGCGGCGGGCCGGAGCGCGACGCGCAGGCGGCCGAACTCGCCCGCCTCGGCCGCATCATGACGCTCGACGGGGAAAGCCCGAGCCAGCGCGCCGCCCGCATCGTCCTGTCCGCCGCGAAATCAAAAGCCGGCTGAGCGTCATTCATGGCGAGGCAAGGCGCGTCCGCGTCCAGCCGCCATTCAGGCCGTTCCGGATATAGCGCGCCGTGATCTCGCCCGAGCCTTCGACGTTTGGAAGCACGATGCGGAGGCGGGGCAGATCCCTGAACGGTTCGCCGGTGCGGCCGGACACAAAGCTCGTATCCTGCGTGTAGCGACACACATATTGCAGGTCCGGCTTCTCTTCCCGGCACCCCAGCTTCACAATCCGCGTCAGTCTGGCTTCAAGCTCGCCCATTGAGCATTCTAGCAATTTATCTGCGCCATAAATCGGGCCCGGCGTGCAGCGCATGGCCCTCAAAATGCCGTTCACGCTCTCCGCATATTCATGGGCGAGACGCGCCATGTCCTGCGCGCTCGGCTCGCCTCTCGTCTCGGCGCTGCTGCGGTTTTCAACCGCAACCTCCGAGAAGGACGCGGCCTTCCGCTCTTGTTCCGCGATCGTCGCCAGCGCGGAACGGCTCTCGTCCGGGCCGAGCACGCGCTCGATCACGTTCTTTGTCGCTCTGAGGGGCGAGGGTTGACGCTGCGCCTCGTGCAGCGCCGCGCGAAACTCCTTCGCGACGCCCGGGTCCGCGTCCAGCTCCACGATCCTTTTGCGCAAGGGGGCGAGCAATCCTTCCGGGTCCATGGTTCCGAACGCGCGTTCCATCGAGGCGCGATAATCTTCGAGCGACCACAAGGCTTCGCGCGCCCGCACCAATGTATCGAGGCTGGCAGGCTGGCCCTTCGCCAGTTCTGCGGCCTTCAGCAGTTCGGGCCGCATGGCGGCCATCGCGTGGGCCTGGAGGGCTTTCTTCACCCGCTGCATGGCTTTTTCGGGCCAGTCGCGCCGTTGCGCGCGGTCATGGAGAAACAGCGCGCGTCCGATCGCCTGCGGATAGGTCTTCGGCGCGGACGCCAACTCGTCCAGCATGATGTCCGCCTCGAGCGCCGCGCGGCCCTCCAGCACCTCGGCCACCAGCCAGTCCCGAGTCGCTGGATCGATCCGGCTCCGCCGCACCTGCATGGCGAACTGGTTCCACCAGTGCGGGTTGGTCTCGCGCCTTTCTGTGAACTCGCGAATGCGGGCGCGCACGGCGCGGGTCCAGGCGTCGGCGTCGCGCTCGTTCGGATTCATGACGGGCGAGGGCTGCGGGCTGGGTCTGGCCGCAAGCGGAAACGCCATGAAGCTGCTGGAGCGGCAGCCCGTAAACGTGCCCCGGATCGCGGTGCGATCGCCGGTCTTGGTGAGCGCTCCCTGCAGGCCGGTTACGGGAAACCCCGGCGACTTGATAATCCAGTCGCCCGGCTCCAGCCTGAAAGAACCCGTGGCGTCGATGGCGCCGGCGACGTTCAGGCTCCCGCGATAGAGTCCGGTTCGAAACTCGAGAACGCCGGTCGCCCGTCCGTCTGCGAGCGTCTTGATCGACAGCGTCATCTGCCGGTCGGTGGTGTCGGGATCGCATCGATAGACGCCCCGCCAGTCGCCAAGCAGCTGGTCGTTCGCGAGGGCTGGGGCTGCGGCGGCAAGCAGCGCGGATAGAGCGAGAACTCGCAAGATCATCGTTTCACCCCCGGACCACAAGGAGCGCCATGGCGTGGGCCTTGGCCCAGCGCCGTCAAGCTTACACCAGGGATCCGGCTTGAAACAAAATTCTCCAGGACAGGCGGCGCCGTCCTGCCCGCCGTGGCCACAACGCAAAAGAGGGCCCGCAGGGGCCCTCTTTCGTTGTCTCGGAAGCCGCGATCAGCGCTTGCTGATCGGCTGGTAATCGCGCTGCGGGGCGCCGGTGTAGAGCTGACGCGGACGGCCGATCTTCTGGCCCGGATCCTCGATCATTTCCTTCCACTGGGCGATCCAGCCGACCGTGCGCGCCACGGCGAACAGCACCGTGAACATCGAGGTCGGGAAGCCCATCGCCTTCAGGGTGATGCCCGAATAGAAATCGACGTTCGGATAGAGCTTCTTCTCGATGAAATACTCGTCGTTGAGCGCGATGCGCTCGAGTTCGAGCGCGACGTCGAGCAGCGGCTCGTCCTTGATGCCGAGTTCGGCCAGCACCTCGTGCGAGGTCTTCTGCATGATCTTGGCGCGCGGATCGTAGTTCTTGTACACGCGGTGGCCGAAGCCCATCAGGCGGAACGGATCGTTCTTGTCCTTCGCGCGGGCGATGAACTCGGGAATCCGGTCCACGGTGCCGATCTCGGCCAGCATCTTCAGCGCCGCTTCATTGGCGCCGCCATGCGCCGGGCCCCACAGGCAGGCGATGCCGGCCGCGATGCAGGCGAAGGGATTGGCGCCGGACGAACCGGCCAGACGCACCGTCGAGGTCGAGGCGTTCTGCTCGTGGTCGGCATGCAGGATGAAGATCCGGTCGAGCGCGCGCGACAGCACGGGGTTGACCTTGTAATCCTCGCACGGCACCGCGAAGCACATGTTCAGGAAGTTCGACGTGTAGTCGAGGTTGTTCTTCGGATACACGAAGGGCTGGCCGATCGTGTACTTGTAGGCCATCGCCGCCAGCGTCGGCACCTTGGCGATCATCCGCATGGACGCGATCATGCGCTGCTTCGGATCGGTGATGTCGGTCGAGTCGTGATAGAAGGCCGCGAGCGCGCCCACGCTGCCCACCATGACGGCCATCGGATGCGCGTCGCGGCGGAAGCCCTGGAAGAAGCGGGCCATCTGCTCGTGCACCATCGTGTGGCGCGTGATGCGGTAATCGAAATCCGACTTCTGCGCGGCGGTCGGCAGTTCGCCATACAGCAGCAGATAGCAGGTCTCGAGGAAGTCGCCATGTTCGGCCAGCTGGTCGATCGGGTAGCCGCGATGCAGCAGCACGCCCTCGTCGCCGTCGATATAGGTGATGGCGGATTCGCAGCTGGCCGTCGACGTAAAGCCGGGGTCGTAGGTGAAAGCGCCGGTCTGCGCGTAGAGCTTGCCGATGTCGAGGACGTCGGGACCAATAGTCCCTGACTTGACGGGCAATTCGACAGTCTTGTCGCCGACTTTGATGGAACCGGTATTCGCGCTCATGAGAAAGCCTTTTTTGCTCGAACGCCGAGGGGGTCGGCGGCGGTTGGACCGCCGAGGCCAGGCGAGATGTCTTATTGCGCCGCCGAACTGCTAACGCATCCACGGTCCCTGTTCAAGGCGGGAAAAAGGCAAGCATAATCCGTGCCTACCATTCCGGCGAAAGCTTATCAGGCCGATAACTGGTCGCGCAGTCGAGCCAGACTTTCGTCACGTCCCAGCACGGCCAGCACGTCGAAAATGCCCGGCGAAGTGCCGCGTCCCGTCAGCGCCGCGCGAAGCGGCTGCGCCACCTGTCCGAGCTTTGCGCCGCTCGCCTCCGCATAGAGCCGCACAGCCTCTTCGGCGGCCGCCGCCGACCATGTTTCCAGCGCCTCGAGACGCTCCACCAGCGCGGGTAGATGCTCGCGGCCCTTGGCGAGGATGTCCTGCGCCTTGGCGTCCATCTCGAGCGGCCGCGCGGCGTACAGGAACTTGGCGCCATCCAGCAGCTCGACCAGCGTCTTGGCGCGCTCCTTCAGTCCCGGCATGGCCGCCTCGATCTGGGCGCGCAGCTTCCCGGTCATCACGGCCGCCAGTTCGGCCCCGTTGGGCAGGTGCGGCAGCGTGTCGATGAGCAGCGCGGTCAACTCCGCGTCGGGCGTCGAGCGCATGTAATGGCCGTTCATGTTCTCGAGCTTGGCGAGATCGAACCGCGCCGCCGACCGGCCGACCTGCGCCAGATCGAACGCCGCCACCATTTCCTCCGTGGTGAAAAACTCACGGTCGCCCTGGCTCCATCCCAGCCGCACCAGATAATTGCGCAGCGCCGCCGGCAGGAAACCCATCGCCCGATAGGCGTCGACCCCCAGCGCGCCGTGGCGCTTCGACAATTTCGCGCCGTCCGGTCCGTGGATCAGCGGAATATGCGCCATCACCGGCGCCTTCCAGCCGAGCGCGTCGTAGATCTGCGACTGTCGGGCCGCATTTGTCAGATGATCGTCGCCGCGAATGATGTGGGTGACGCCCATGTCGTGGTCGTCCACCACGACGGCGAGCATGTAGGTCGGCGTGCCGTCGGAGCGCAGCAGCACCAGATCGTCCAGATCCTTGTTGGGGAAGGTGACGCGACCCTGAACCTTGTCGTCGATGATCGTCTCGCCCTCGCGCGGCGCCTTCAGGCGGATCACCGCCTTGCGGCCTTCCGCCACCGCGGCCTCTTCCTGCGCGGTTCCGCCAAGATCGCGCCAGCGTCCGTCATAGCGCGGCGGGCGGCCCTCCTTGCGCGCCGTATCGCGCATCTCGGTCAGCTCTTCCTGCGTGGCGTAGCATTTGTAGGCGAGGCCCCGGGCCAGCAGGTCGTGCGCCGCCTCCGCATGCCGTTTGGCGCGCGTGAACTGGTAGACCGTCTCGCCGTCCCAATCGAGCCCGAGCCAGGCGAGCCCGTCGAGAATCGCCGCAATGGCGGGCTCGGTGGAGCGTTCGCGATCCGTGTCCTCGATGCGCAGCAGCATCTTGCCGCCGTGCCGGTGGGCGTAGAGCCAGTTGAACAGGGCCGTGCGGCCGCCGCCGATATGCAGGAAGCCTGTCGGCGAGGGGGCAAAACGGGTCACCACTGTTTCGGTCATGCGCGTCAACTCGGATGTCAGGAAGGGCGAGACAGGCGGCCGGGCCGCGTGCTTTCGCGTCCCTGTAGCATAGGCGCGCCGGTGAAGGGAGGGGCGTTCCGCCGCCGCAGGCGGCGATGCGCGACACGGCCGCAGCCCTCGACCTTCAGCTTGACCATGAGTAAACTCGCGGCGTCGATGGAAGGCCATCGTCCGCGCGTCGAGTGAGCCATGGCGGGGGCAGGGGACGGCAAGATCGAAGGCATGGCGCCCGCCGCTGGCGCCTTCGGCTGGCCGCGCCTCCAGGGGCGCAGCGCGGCCGGCCCCGCATCCGTGCGGCTGCGCGACCGCGCCTCCGCCGCCATCGCCCGGATGATCGAGACGGAAGTGGCCGAGCGGCGGCTGTTTCTCTGGCTTCCGGTCTTCTTCGGCGTCGGCGTGCTGGTCTATTTCGCCGCCGCGCAGGAACCGGGGCTTGCGGCGCCGCTGACGGCCCTTGGCGCTGCACTGGCGGGCGCCTGGAAGGCCCGGCGCTCGGGCGCGACGAAACTCGCGGGCGCCTGCATGGCCGCCGCCTTTCTCTTTGCCGGGTTCGCCGCCGGCGTGGGGCGCACGGCCCTCGTGGCCGCGCCGGTGCTGGAGCGCATCACGGTCGCCAAGGTCACCGCCTATGTCGAGACCGTCGACGACCGCAAGGGCGGCGGACGCCTCCTGTTGCGCGTCTCGTCGATCGACGGTTTGGCGCCGAATCAGCTGCCGGGCCGCATCCGCGTGACCATCCGCAATCACGCCGGGCTGAAAGCCGGCATGACGACCCGCGCCACGATGCGCCTCGTGCCGCCCGCGCCGCCGTCCGAGCCCGGCGGCTACGACTTTTCGCGCGAGGCCTTTTTCCAGGGCATCGGTGCGGTCGGCAGCATCGTGTCGCGCGTCGAGCGCGCGCCGCCGGCCGAGGTCTCCGCGATGGCGCGGATCAACGCCGCGATCGACCGCGCCCGCAATGATCTCACCCACCGCATTGCCGGGGTCATCGGCGGCGGGCGCGGCGCGGTCGCCGCCGCCCTCGTCACCGGCAAGCGCGGCCTCATCCCCGAAGACGACACGGAAGCCCTGCGGGGCGCGGGGATCTACCACGTCGTGTCGATTTCCGGGCTGCACATGGTGCTGGCCGCCGGGCTATTTCTCTGGAGCTTTCGCGCCCTTCTTGCGCTCGCGCCCGTCATCGCGCTGCATTATCCGGTGAAGAAATGGGCCGCCGTCTTCGCCATGCTGGGCGCGACCGCCTATTGCATCTTCGCCGGCTCCGAGGTGGCGACGGAACGCTCGCTCATCATGGTGGGGGTGATGCTCGGCGCGATCCTGGTAGACCGGCCGGCGCTGTCGATGCGCAATCTCGCCATTGCGGCCCTGATCGTGCTGGCGCGCGAACCCGAAACCATCCTCGGTCCCAGCTTCCAGATGTCCTTCGGGGCCGTGGCCGCCATGATCGCCCTGTTCGAACGCAGCCAGGGCGATGTCGCGACGGGCGAAGCGCCGCAGGGACTTTTCGCCCGCGCGCGCCGCGCCGTCGTGATCATGCTGCTGACCACTTTCGTGGCCGGCCTCGCCACCGGCCCCTTCGCGAGCTTTCATTTCCACCGCGTCAATCCCTACGCGCTGATCGGCAACAGCCTGACGCTGCCGCTCGTCGAATTCATCGTCATGCCCTCGGCCCTGCTCGGCGTCGTCCTCGGTCCCTTCGGGCTCGACGCGCCGATCTGGAGCCTGATGGGCTGGGGCGTCGGCGGCATGATGGAGGTCGCCCGCTTCGTCGCCGGCTTTCAGGGCTCGACCAGTCATCTGGCTTCCTTCGGGGGCGGAGCTCTGGCGGTCCTGTCGCTGGCGCTCGTCTGGCTGACGCTCTGGCGCAGCCCGATCCGCTACGCCGCCGCGGTTTTCGCATGTCTGGGACTCGGCCTCGCGGCCCTCTATCGCACCCCCGACCTGATCGTCGATTCGAGCGGCCGTTCGCTGGCCCTGCGCGGCATGGAGGGACGGCTCGAAGTGATGAACGGCGCCGGCGCCGGCTTTGCGGTCTCGCAATGGCTGCTCGGCGACGGCGACGCGCGCCCGCCGACGCATCCCGATCTGGCGGGGCAGAGCCGCTGCGACAAGCTGGGCTGCGTCGGCCGCCTGCAGGATGGACGGACTGTCGCGCTGGTTCTCGACATGGCGGCGCTGCAGGAGGATTGCGGCCGCGCCGACATTCTGGTCACGCGCCTGTGGGCGGCGTCCATGTGCAGGGGCCCCGAACTGCTGCTCGACGGCGCGCATTTCGCCGCCCACGGGGCGACCGAACTGCGTCTCGCGGAGAGCGGGGATCTTTTGATGAAAGTCAGCCGCCCGGCCGGCCTGAACCGTCCGTGGGCGAAAGGACCGGCGCCGCGGCAGACGACGGCGACCGGCGTGGCCCCGGGCGGCGAGCCGGCGCCGGACGACAGCGCCCGGGACACGGATGAGAACCCCGCGCCCTATCTGGCCGAATGATGCTCAGTATTTGCGGATCAGGCTCACGAGCTTGCCCTGGATGCGCACGCGGTCCGGCCCGAAGATGCGTGTCTCATAGGCGGGGTTCGCAGCCTCAAGGGCGATCGAGGCGCCGCGCTTGCGCAACCGCTTCAGCGTCGCTTCCTCGTCGTCGATCAGCGCCACCACGATATCGCCGGTCTCGGCCGTCTCCTGCTTGCGGATGATCACCGTATCGGCGTCGAGAATGCCGGCGTCGATCATCGAATCGCCGCGCACTTCCAGCGCGAAATGATCGCCCACGCCCAGAAAATCGGGCGGCATCGGAATGGTGTGGCTGCGCGACTGGATGGCCGAGATCGGCGTGCCGGCCGCGATCCGCCCCATTACCGGAATGGATGCGACATAGGGCTGGTCGTCGTCCGCATGGACCGGGGCCGGGCGCACCCGGCCGAGATCGCCCTCGATGACCGATGGCGAGAATTTTTGCGCGCGCTGTGCGGGAGCGGTGGATTCCGGCAGGCGCAGCACTTCCAGCGCGCGCGCCCGGTTCGGCAGGCGCCGGATGAAGCCGCGCTCCTCGAGAGCCATGATGAGCCGGTGGATGCCGGACTTGGACCGCAGGTCGAGCGCGTCCTTCATCTCGTCGAAAGAGGGGGGCACCCCGGTCTCCTTCAGCCGCTCGTGGATGAAGCGGAGGAGTTCGCTCTGCTTTTTGGTCAGCATCGGTTCGGGTCCCTGTTCTGCGCGCCGGCGACGTTCCGGTCCGGGCCGCGCAAGCCTGTCGGCGCATTCCGGCGGCCTCGGCGCGAAGACGCCAGAACCCTACAGAATCGCCTTAAACAAAGCGTGAACAGAAACTACCCGTTCTCCCTGTGTTCCGCAAGAGTCCCGTGCCGGAAAAAGCCGCCTTCAGGCCCGTCGCAGCTCCGGCAAGACCTTTTCGGCGAATTCGTCCAGTCCCTGCCGCATCGGATAGAAGTGCAGCATGAACAGGCCGACGCCGAGCGATTCATAGCGGCGCATGCGTTCCACGATGGTTTTGGGCGTGCCGATCAGCGCCGCGCCGACGCCCGATGTCCCGACCGTGATGAACGGGTCGCTCGTCACCACCCGCACATGTTCGTCCGCCATCGCCTTGGCCTGCTCGTCGGTATCCCCGATCAGCACCAGCGCGTTGATTCCGTAATTCATGGTGCGGCCGAGCGACCGCACGCGCGTCTCCATCAGGCCGACTTCATGCTCGATGCGCTGCAGGCTCTGGGCGTAGTTTCGCCGGTCCTTGTCGTAGTTCACGAACCATGTGTCGCATTCCTGCGAGACGACGTTCATGCCCTCGTCGACGCGGCTCGCCGCATAGATCGGCGGATGCGGCGCGCGCACGGATTTGGTCGGCACGGTGGCGTGCTCGATCTTGTAGAATTCGCCGTCCAGGTTGAAATCGTCCTGCGTCCACATGCCTTTCATCACCCGGATGAACTCGTGCATGCGGCGGTAGCGCGCCTCGGAGGTCTCGATCCATTCGCCATACATGTCGGCTTCCTGCGGCCGCGCGCCATTGACGATATTGATGCAGAAGCGGCCGCCGCTGATGCGGTCGATCGAGGCCGCCATCTTGGCGGCGATGCGCGGGTCCATGATGCCGGGATGCACCGCCGCCATCAATTCGATCGTCCGCGTCTGCGTTGCGAGCGCCGTGGCGTAGATCCACGAGTCGAGATCGGGGCCGAGCCAGCGCTGCGCGATCAGCGAAATGTCGAAGCCCAGATCCTCCGCGCGTCGCAAGGTCTCTGCGGCGTAGAGATAACTTTCATCCACGCCGCCGCCGTGCTGCGTCAGCGCCGCCAGCGCCGGGCGTACGGTCGGGTCGGGGCGGATGGTCTGGGGCGCGGGCGCCCAAATGCCGAGACGCATTTTCTTGTTCCTTGTTCTCGTGTCGCTCAAAACCGTCAGGGCTTCGGGGCTCCGTAGAGAATGTCGCGCAATTTGTTGCGCAACTCCGCGGGCGTGTTGGCGAGCGACTGCACGGCCGCCAGCGATGTCCTGGCGTCGAGCGGCGTCAGATCCATCTTCAGACGTTTCGCCTCGGCCAGAAACTCCGGGTCGCGCATCGTCGCCGCAAAGGCCGCCTGCAGGGCCTCGGCGCGATCGGGCGGCAGGCCCGGAGGCGCCGCATAGGGCCGCGCCACCACATAGGGCAGTTCCGCCATGTCGATCAGCTGGCGCGCCGCCGCGTCGGGCGCGAGTTCGCTCGCCATCGGGGCGTCGGGCAGGTCCGGATGGCGCGTCTTGCGGGCGAATTGCATGAGGATCTGCATCTTGCCCTTCGGGTCGACCCAGGCGGGCTTGGCGACTTTCGCCGCCACATAGCCGATGAACTGGCCGTCCACCTCGCCGTTTTCGAGCGCCATGCCGACCGCGTTCGAATCCTGGTAGCCCGGCACGATCTTGATGCGCAGGCCGAGAATCTCCTTGAGCAGCACCGCCACGTCGTTGTCGGTCGCGCCCACGCCGGTCACCCCCACCGTCAGCGTCGGCCCGCCGGGCCGGCGCAGATCCTCGATGCTCGTCACATCCGGCCGCTTGCGGACCCAGAGGATGAACGCGTCCTCGCTCGAATCCGACAGCGTGCCGAGCCACGTCAATTTCAGCGGATCGAACTGCACGTTGGCGCTGCCGCCCAGAAAGGCGATCAGCGGCATGTTGCGGTCGAAAGCCGCGATGACCGTGCCGTCCTTGGGCGCATTGGTGGCGAGATAATTGGTGGCGCGCAGACTTGCGGCGCCCGGCATGTTCTGCACCACGATGGAGGGCTTGCCCGGCACATGCGCGCCGAGATGGCGGGCGAGCAGCCGCGCGATCAGGTCATAGCCGCCGCCCGGACCGTAACCGACCACGAGATTGATGGACTTGCCGCGATAGAAATCCGCGACGTCGGCGCGGGCGGCGCCGAGCGGAACAGCGAGCGAGAGGGCGAAAGTGAGCGCCGTCATCAGGCGTGCAGGAAACATGTGTCCTCCCATCCGGCGGGTGTTGGGCCCCGCTCGCGATGCGTCCAGACTGCGGCCCCGAAGGGATTTTTGCAAGTTCGGCGACGCGACCGCGCCCCGATGATGCGCGCTACAGCCGCATCATCCGGCACGTTTCGCCGGCCCGCGCGGGCGGCGCATGCGCATCGCGGATGATCAGGCACTCGGCCTGAGCCAGCACGCGCAGCATCGAGGAATCCTGCCGCCGGAACGCCTCGACCAGCGGATGGCCGTCGCGCATGCCGGTGACGTGCGCGCGCATGTAATCCTGCCGGCTGTCATTGGCCGGAAGGTCCGCACCCAGCACCGCGAGTTCGCTGCGGTCGCTGCCCGCCTGCGGATCGCCCGCAAGCGCCCGCACCAGCGGCACGAGAAACAGCACGCCGCACACGATGGCCGAGACCGGATTGCCGGGCAGGCCGAGAATGCGCATGTCGCCGATGCGCCCGTGCATCAGCGGTTTTCCGGGCCGCATGGCGATGCGCCAGAAACCGAGCTCCATGCCTTCGCGCGACAAGGCGGTCTGCACCAGGTCGTGATCGCCCACCGACGCGCCGCCGAGCGTCACCAGCACGTCGGCGCGGGCGTCGCGCGCAGCCCGGATGCAGCGTTCGAGATCGGCGAACCGGTCGCCCGCAATGCCGAGGTCGATCACCTCCGCGCCCGCCGCTTCCGCATAGGCTGCGACCGCATAGGTGTTGGACGCGACGATCTGGTCGGGTCCGGCGTTTTCGCCCGGCCGCACCAGTTCGTCGCCGGTCGCCAGCAGGGCCACGCGCGGGCGCCGCGTCACCGGCAGGGCAGGGTGGTTCATGGCGGCGGCGAGCGCGAGTTCCGGCGGCCCGAGCCTTCGCCCGCGCGCCAGCAGCACGTCGCCGGCCGAGAAATCGAGCCCGGCGCGGCGGATGTGTCGGCCGGCCTCCTCGGGCTCATGCGCCACTACGAAGCCGTCCTCCGCCGTGGCGTTTTCCTGGATGAGGATCGTGTCGGCGCCGTCCGGAACGGGCGCGCCCGTGAAGATGCGCACCGCCTCGCCCGCGCCCAGCGCGCCGTGAAAACGATGTCCCGCCGCGCTGACTCCCGTCACCTTCAGGCGGGCCGGAACCTGCGCGATATCGGCGGCCCGCACCGCATAGCCGTCCATGGCGGAGGCCGGGAAGGGCGGCTGCGTGCGCAGCGCCGCGACATCCTGCGCCAGCGTGCGGCCGCGCGCCTGCGTCAGGGCCACGATTTCAGTCGGCAGAGGCTCCGGAGCGCTGGCCAGCACGCGCGCAAGCGCATCGGCGACAGGCAGCAGCGGAGCCTTGCTCATGCGTCTCTCCGCCAGGAGCCGGACTTGCCGCCGGTTTTTTCCAGAATGCCGATTCCGTCGATGGTCATGAACCGGTCGACCGCTTTCAGCATGTCATAGACCGTGAGGCACGCGACGCTGACGGCGGTCAGCGCCTCCATCTCGACGCCGGTCTGCCCCGCCACTTTCACCAGCGCGCGCACGCGAATGCCCGGCAGCGCCTCGTCGGGCGAAAGATCGAGCGTCACCTTGCTGATCGCCAGCGGATGGCAAAGCGGAATGAGATCATGCGTGCGCTTGGCCGCCATGATGCCGGCGATGCGCGCCGTGCCCAGCACGTCGCCCTTCTTGGCGTCGCCCGACAGCGCCAGCGCCAGCGTTTCAGGCTTCATCGTCACGCGGCCTTCCGCAATGGCGACGCGGCTCGTCACGTCCTTGGCCGACACGTCGACCATATGGGCCTCGCCGGTCGCGGAAATATGCGAGAGTTTTTCGGTCGGCCCGGTCATGGAGCGGCCTGCCGCGCGGGAATCGCCGGGCCATGCAGCAGGTCGTGGGTCGCAAGCGCGACATCGGCCTGGCGCATGAGGCTCTCGCCGACCAGAAACGTGCCGATGCCGGAGCGCAGCAGGCGCAGGCCGTCCTCGTGCGAGCCGATGCCGCTTTCGCCCACGATGATGCGGTCTTCCGGCACGAGCTTCGACAGGCGCTCGCACACCGCGAGGTCGGTGTGGAAGCTGCGCAGGTCGCGATTGTTGATGCCGATCAGCCGCGTCTCCAGCGGCAGCGCGCGCTTCAGTTCGTCCTCGTCATGCACCTCGACCAGCACGTCCATGTGCAGGTCGTGCGCGACCTTGTTGAGCGTGCGCGCATCGTCGTCGCTGATCGCCGCCATGATGAGGAGGATGCAGTCGGCGCCCCACGCGCGCGCCTCGTAGACCTGATAGGGGTCGTACATGAAGTCCTTGCGCAGCACCGGGATCCGCACCGCGCCGCGCGCCGCCGTCAGAAACTCCGGCGCGCCCTGGAACGACGGGGCGTCAGTCAGCACGGACAGGCAGGCCGCGCCGCCCTTCTCGTAGGCGCGCGCCAGCATCGGCGGGTCGAAATCCTCGCGGATCAGTCCCTTCGACGGACTCGCCTTCTTGATCTCGGCGATCAGCGCGATCTGGTTCTGCCCGAGCTTGCTTTCGATCGCCTTGACGAACCCGCGCGGCGGCGTCTGCTTGCCGATCTGCCGCTCCAGCGCGTGCAGCGGCATGCGCACCTTCGCCTCGGCGATTTCCGTGCGCTTGTAGGTTTCGATGCGGCGCAGAATGTCGGACATGTCTTACCCGCGGTTCGAGGTGGCGACGAGCGTGTCGAGCGTCTTGGCGGCGGCGCCATCGTCCACCGCCTTGGCGGCGAGCGCAACGCCCGCGCGCAGATCTTCCGCCTTTCCGGCCACCACCAGCGCGGCCGCGGCGTTGAGCAGCGAAATGTCGCGATAGGCCGACCGTTTCCCGGCGAGCACCTCGCGCAGCGCCGCCGCGTTGAAGGCCGGATCGCCGCCCTTCAGGTCCTCGGCCCGCGCCACCGGCAGGCCGGCCTCCTCGGGCGTCACCGTGAAGGCGCGGATCCGGCCCTTGTCGAGTTCGACCACATGGGTCGGCCCCGTCGTGGTCAGCTCGTCGAGGCCGTCCGAGCCGTGCACCAGCCACACGCGTTGCGAGCCGAGATTGCGCAGCACTTCGGCGAGCGGCTGCAGCAGCGACAGCGAGAACGCGCCGAGCAATTGCCGCGTCACGCCGGCGGGATTCGAAAGAGGCCCGAGAATGTTGAAGATCGTGCGGGTGCCGAGCTCGACGCGCACCGGGCCGACATGCCGCATGGCGAGGTGATGCGTCTGCGCCATCATGAAGCCGAGCCCGGCTTCCGCGATGCAGGCCTCGACCTGCGCGGCGTTGATCCCGATGGTGACCCCCAGCGCGCCGAGCACGTCGCTCGCCCCCGATTTCGACGACGCCGCGCGATTGCCATGCTTGGCGACAGGCACGCCGCAGGCCGCCACGATGATCGATGCGAGCGTCGAGACATTGTAGGTCCCGGCGCCGTCGCCGCCCGTGCCCACGATGTCGATCGCTTCCGCCGGCGCCTTCACGCGCAGCATCTTCGCCCGCATGGCCGTCACCGCGCCGGTGATCTCGTCCACCGTCTCGCCGCGCACCCGCAGCGCCATCAGGAACGCCCCCATCTGCGCCGGCGTCACTTCGCCCGACAGGATGTTGTCGAAGGCGAGTTCCGCCTCGGCCCGCGTCAGGCCGGCGCCGGTCGCGACCTTGCCGATCAGGGGTTTGAACGCGTCCATGTCGCTCTGCTCTCCGCTTAGGCGCTCTTGCGCCCGGTCTTCCGGTTCCACGCGTCGGCGAGATCCAGAAAATTCTTCATGATCAGATGCCCGTGCTCGGACATGATGCTTTCGGGATGGAACTGCACGCCATGCACCGGATGCGTCCGGTGCGACAGCGCCATGATGAGCCCGTCCGTCTCCGCCGTCACCTCGAGATCGGGCGGCAGGGTCGCGCGCTCGACGACGAGCGAATGATAGCGCGTCGCCTGGAACGGGCCGTTGACGCCGCGAAACAGCGTCTGCCCGCGATGGGTGATTTCCGACATCTTTCCGTGCAGCGGCACGGGCGCGCGCACCACGTCGCCGCCGTAGGCATCGCCGATCGCCTGATGGCCGAGGCAGACGCCGAAGATCGGAACCTCGCCCTTCGCCTGCGCGATCACGTCGAGGCAGACGCCCGCTTCCTTGGGCGTGCAGGGGCCGGGCGACAGCACGATGGCGTCCGGCGCCTCGGCCAGAATGGCTTCGGCGCTCATCGCGTCGTTGCGCACCACCGACACGTCCGCGCCCAGCGAACCCAGATAATGAACCAGGTTCCAGGTGAAACTGTCGTAATTGTCGATCAGCGTGACTTTGGGCATGGGGTCTCGCGCCTCGAAGCCGTTCTTGTGGGGCGCGCGGCGTCCGCGGTCAAGCCGCCGGGGGCGTGGCGGGCGGGGCTCATTGCCCGCGCTTTCCGCCGGTGGCGAACCGCACCGCCTCCTCGGCCGCCCGGAACAGCGCCTTGGCCTTGTTCACGCATTCGGTGTTCTCGGACACCGGATCGCTGTCGTAGACGATGCCCGCGCCCGCCTGCGCATGCATCAGCCCGTCCTTGATGACGGCGGTGCGCAGCACGATGCAGGTGTCCATCTCGCCCGAGGCGCCGAAATAGCCGATGCAGCCGCCGTAGATGCCGCGCTTGTCGGTCTCGAGTTCGTCGATGATCTCCATCGCCCGCACCTTCGGCGCGCCCGAAACCGTGCCGGCCGGAAAGCCCGCGCAGAGCGCGTCGATGGCGTCGTGCTTCGCGTCGAGCCGCCCCTCGACGTTGGAGACGATATGCATCACATGGCTGTAGCGCTCGATGGTGAACTTCTCCGTCACCTCGACGGTGCCGATCTGCGCGACGCGGCCGACATCGTTGCGGCCGAGATCGAGCAGCATCAGATGTTCGGCTCGCTCCTTCGGGTCGGCCAGAAGCTCGGTCGCCAGCGCCTCGTCCTCGGCCGGGGTCTTGCCCCTCCAGCGCGTGCCGGCGATCGGCCGGATCGTCACCTTGCCGCGCTGCACCCGCACCAGAATTTCCGGGCTCGAACAGACGATCTGGAAGCCGCCGAAATCGAGATAGCAGAGAAACGGCGCCGGGTTCACGCGCCGCAGCGCGCGATAGAGCGAGAACGCCGGCAGTTCGAACGGCGCGGTGAAACGCTGCGACAGCACCACCTGAAATATATCGCCTGCGCCGATATAGTCCTTCGCCTTGGCGACCATCTCGAGGAAGCGCGCGTCGCTCGTGTTGGAGGAGGGCGCGCGGGCCAGCATCATCGGGTCGGCCGCGGGCGCGACATGGTTGAGCGGGCTTTCCAGCACCGCCACCAGCCTGTCGAGCCGCGCCTGCGCGCTTTCATAGGCGGCCCGCGCCGAGACGCCCGCCTGCGGCCGCACCGGCGTCACGACCGTCAATTCGTCGCGCACGGAATCGAACACCACCATCAGGGTGGGGCGGATCATCACCGCCTCGGGCACGCCGATCGGATCGTCCTTGGCGGGCGCCAGGCGCTCCATCTGGCGCACCATGTCGTAGCCCAGATAGCCGAACACGCCCGCCGCCATCGGCGGCAGGACATGGCCTTCGACGTCGGGCACCGCCGATTCCGCGATCAACGCGCGCAGAGCCGCAAGCGGCGCGCCCGGGCAGGGCTCGAAAGCCGCCGGGTCGGTCAGCGCGCGGCGGTTGATCTCGCACGTCGCGCCGGTCGCCCGCCAGATGATGTCGGGATCGAGCCCGATCATCGAATAGCGCCCGCGCGCCGCGCCGCCTTCGACGGATTCGAGCAGGAACACATTGCCGGCGCGCCCCGCCGAGAGCTTCAAAAAGGCCGAGACCGGCGTCTCGAGGTCGGAGATCAGCCGTGTCGAGACGAGCGCGGGGCGCCCGGCCTCATAGGCTGCGGAAAAACTCTCGAGTGTCGGTTCGAACATGGGTCGAGCTCTAGAAGGCCTCGCCGCCGGCGGCCGCGCTCATCGCGCGCTGATTGACGCTGACGCCGAGATCCGCCTGCAGGCGGGTCAGATATTGCGAGAGCATATCCTCGCCATAGGCCGTCGCCAGCTGTCCCGAAATCGACTTGACGTCATCGGAGTCCGGATCGAGCGGCGGCACCACGCTGTCGTTGACCACGAACACGTAGCGCGAGGCGCCGTCGCCGGCCGCCGAGCCCGCCTTGCCGGTCGGCGTGTTGAAGATCTGCGCCACCAGCCCGGCCGGCAGGCCTTCCGCCCCGCCGCGCTTGACCGCCGCGGACGATTGCACGTTCAGATTGCCTTCCGCCGCCGCGACCTTTTCGATCGTCTCGCCGCCGTCGATGCGCTTCACCAGTTCGGCTGCGCGCTCGGACAGGCGGCGACGCGCCTCTTCCTCGCGCCAGGAGGCCGCGACCTGATCCTTCACCTCGTCGAGCGAACGGTCATGCGCCGGGTCGATGCCGGCGATCTCGAACCAGACATAGCCGTTGTCGCGCGTCGTGATCGTCTCGTTGTCGACGCCGATGTCGGAGGCGAAGACCGCGCGCAGAACCGCTTCCTTGTCGGTCAGGGGAATCTCGGCGCCGGTCTTGTCGCGGCCCTGCGCGTCAATGCCCTCGATGGTCGTCACCTCGAAGCCGGCCTTCTTGGCGGCTTCCGCGAGCGTGCGCCCGGAGGTGCGCTCGTCCTCGATGGCGTCGCGCACCTGCTGCACGCGGCCGCGCGCCGCATTGGCGGCGACTTCGAGTTTCACCTTGTCGGCGACCTCTTCATAAGCCTGCACATTGCCGCCCTCGGCGCGCACGACGCGCACCAGGGCCCAGCCGAACCGGCCCTGCACGGGCGCGCTGGTCTCGCCGGCCGGCGTCGTGAAGGCCGCTTCCGCGATCGCCGGATCGATGAGCGCGCTGCGCGCCACCAGTCCGAGGTCGATGTCGGATTTGGAGAGCTGGCGCTCGGTCGCCAGATCCTCGAAGGACGCGCCCGCCTTCAGCTTTTCGGACGCCGCCTTGGCCTCGTCCTCGGTCGGGAAGACCATCTGCTGCAATTCGCGCCGCTCGGCCACGCCGAAACGCTCGCCCTTGATGCGCTCGTAATGGGCCCGCGCCTCGGCGTCCGTCACCTTGCTGGGATCGGCCAGGGTCTGCGGCGTGATCGCCAGCGTGACGATCCGGCGATATTCCGGCGCGCGATAGCTGGTCTTGCGGGCGTCGTAGAATTTCTGCAGGTCCTCGGCGGACGGCGCCGGGATCTCGCCCGCCGCGGTTTCGGGCAGCACGACATATTCCACCGAACGCGTCTCGTTCGAATAGCGGTGGATCGCCTCCACGGCGACCTGCGGGGTCGGGACATTGCCGGCCACCGCCTCGCCGATCTCGCGGCGCAGGTAGACCCGGCGCTGTTCGCGCACGAAGGTCTGCTCGGTGAAGCCATTATCCCGGATGATGTCGTTGAAGGCCTGGCGGTTGAAATTGCCGTCCGGTCCCTTGAACGACGGGTCCTCGAGGATCGACCGGGCGATCTGGTCGTCCGACATGGCGAGCCGCAGCTCGCGCACCTTCTGGTCGAGCGCCGCATCGGCCACGAGGCGCGACAGGACCTGCCGGTCGAGTCCGAAGGCGCGCGCCTGCTCGTTGGTGATGGCGCGGCGGGCCTGCCGCTGCAGCGTCTGCAGCTGCGTCTGGTAGGCGTTGCGGAAATCCTGCGCGCTGATCGACACGTCCCCGACCTTGGCCACCGTGGTGGTGGCGCCGCCGCGGAAAATGTCGCCGATGCCCCAGATGGCGAAACTGAGGATCAGGATGCCGAACACGATCGTGAGAATCGTGCGGCCGATCCAGTTTTGCGTCGCTCTGCGCATGCTTTCGAGCATGATTTCATCCGGGTTCGTGAAGCGGGGGACGCCAAATCGCGTCGCGGCGGCGGACTATAGGGAGGGGGCCGCGGGGATGCAATCACAGCGCCGCGTTCAGCCTGTTCCCGGCTCAAGCTTTCACCCCGCGCCCGCCTCTGGTAATGGCAGGTCACGCATCCAGCTCACATCATCCTGTCCGGAGTTCCCATGACCGCCAGCCCCAAACCCCTCGTCGCCGGCAACTGGAAGATGAATGGCCTCAAGGCCTCGCTCACGGAGGTTCAGGCGATTCGCGACGGGGTTTCGGCGGGCGGCGCGGGCCGGGCGGACGTGGCCGTCTGTCCCCCCGCCACCCTGATCGCCGCGGTGGCGGATCTGTGCCGCGGCTCGCAGGTGGGAACCGGCGCGCAGGATTGCCACGCGAAGGAAAGCGGCGCCCATACCGGCGACATTTCCGCCGCCATGCTGAAGGATGCGGGCGCCGCCTATGTCATCGTCGGCCATTCCGAGCGCCGCACCGATCATCACGAGACCAGCGAGCAGGTCCGCGCCAAGGCCGAGGCGGCCATCGCGGCCGGGCTCGTCGCCATTCTGTGCGTCGGCGAGACCCAGCACCAGCGCGAGGCCGGCGAGACGCTGAGCGTGGTGGGCGAGCAGATCGAGAAATCCTGGCCGCGCGGCGCAAGCCCGGCTCGCCTGGTCATCGCCTATGAGCCGATCTGGGCCATCGGCACGGGCCTCACCCCGACGCCGGCCGACGTCGCCGAGGTTCACGCCTTCATCCGCCGCCAGGTCGAGCGCCTGCTGGGCGAGGGCGGGGCGGGCGTGCGGCTGCTCTATGGCGGCTCGGTCAAGCCCTCGAACGCCTCCGAACTCATGGCGGTCGCCAATGTCGACGGCGCGCTCGTCGGCGGCGCCAGCCTCACCGCCAAGGACTTCCTGGGCATCGCGGCGGCCTACAAGGCCTGAGATTCAACATGGACCGGGCGCCTTGCATGATGTAAGACGCGACCCGACATAGGCGGCGGTCCGCGGGATTCTCCGGAGCCCCGGCATCGTGGCCGCCCCGTTCGAACTTTAAGGTCCCCTCGACCATGCAGACCGTTCTCATCGTCATCCATCTGATGGTGGTCATCGCGCTCGTCGCCGTCATTCTCCTGCAGCGGTCCGAAGGCGGCGCGCTCGGCATCGGCGGCGGTGGCGGCTTCATGACCGGCCGCGGCCAGGCCAACGCCCTCACGCGCGCCACGTCGATTCTCGGGGCGATCTTCTTCTTCACCAGCATCACCCTGACGGTTCTGGCCAATTGGGGGCGCGCCCCGACCTCGGTCCTCGACCGTGTGGCCCCGCCGGTCTCCAGCCCCAGCGCCCCGGCGCCGGGCGGCAACCTGCTCGACCAGCTGCAGCAGCTTGAGCGCCGCGCTCCCGCGACGCCGGCCGCGCCCGCGACGCCCGAGCCGCCCCGCTCGCAGTAAGTCCCGCGGGACGAACCGGCACAGGCGCTCCGGCGCCACCGACAGACACCGAGGGCCGGATCATCCGGCCCTCTTCGTTGAGGCGTCATGGCGACGGCGCAGGCCGGGCCTCGACCCCGACAGCGAAGCTTTGTGGATCATGCGTCCGGGCTTGCGTTTTTCGCTTCCCGTCTCGCCGCTAACAGGATAGGGCTCAACTCCCATGGCGCGGTACATTTTCATCACCGGCGGCGTGGTGTCATCGCTCGGCAAGGGGCTTGCGTCTGCGGCCCTCGGAGCACTCCTTCAGGCCCGTGGCTACACGGTTCGCCTGCGTAAACTCGACCCCTATCTCAATGTCGATCCGGGCACGATGTCGCCCTATCAGCATGGCGAGGTCTTCGTCACCGACGACGGCGCCGAGACGGATCTCGACCTGGGTCATTACGAGCGTTTCACCGGAACGCCGGCGCGCCGCCAGGACAACATCACCACCGGCCGCATCTATCAGGACATCATCACCAAGGAGCGGCGCGGCGACTATCTGGGCGGCACCGTGCAGGTCATCCCGCACGTCACCAACGCCATCAAGGAATTCGTGCTCGACGGCAATGCCGGAGTGGATTTCGTGCTGGTCGAGATCGGCGGCACGGTCGGCGACATCGAGGGCCTGCCGTTCTTCGAGGCCATCCGCCAGCTCGGCAACGACCTGCCGCGC
>JAIEQX010000364.1 GCA_019747375.1 Beijerinckiaceae bacterium
AAGAATTTTCCGCTGATCCATGCCGTCGGCCGCGCCGCGCAGGACGCGCCGCGTCTCGTCGAATTTTCCTGGGGCGACGAGAACGCCCCGAAGGTCACGCTGGTGGGCAAGGGCGTATGCTTCGACACCGGCGGGCTCGACATCAAGCCGTCGAGCGCCATGCTGCTGATGAAGAAGGACATGGCGGGCGCCGCCACGGCTCTGGCTCTGGCGCATATGATCATGGACGCCAACCTGCCCGTGCGGCTGCGCGTCCTTGTTCCGATCGTCGAGAACGCCATCGCGGGCAACGCCTTTCGGCCGGGAGACATTTATCCCAGCCGCAAGGGTCTTCATGTCGAGATCGGCAACACCGATGCGGAAGGACGCCTGATCCTCGCGGATGCGCTGGCGCTCGCGGCGGAAGAAAAACCGGATGTGATGTTCGATTTCGCAACCCTGACCGGCGCCGCGCGCGTCGCGCTCGGCCCGGACTTGCCGCCTTTCTACACTGACGACGACAAGCTCGCGGCGGAGATTTCAGCCGCAGGTTCTCGTGTGAACGATCCTGTCTGGCGCATGCCGTTGTGGCAGCCCTACGATCAACTTCTCGACGGAAAGATCTCACAGATCAACAACGTATCGAATGGTCCCTTCGCCGGCTCCATTACCGCCGCGCTCTTTCTGCGCCGCTTCGTGGACGGCGCTCAGGCCTGGGTTCACTTCGATATCTATGGCTGGTCGCCCAAGACCAAACCCGGTTCGCCGGAAGGCGGAGAGACGCAAACGGCTCGGCTGCTGTATGAGGTTCTGGAGCAACGCTACCAAAGAGAAGCTTGAAAGACGGGGCTCTTCGGGCAAGATGCATGTTTGGAACATTGCGGGGCGTCGATGCCGGTCGAGTTGAAGCCAGTGCAGGGTCTGAACCTGCTGCACGAAATCGCGCTTGCAATGGTGCGAGAGACACGACCCGAGGGCATGGCGGATTTTACGCATCGCCAGCTTGCCATTCTGCTCACCGTCTATCTTGAGCATCCGCCTCACACGGTGCGCGGACTCGCGCAGAAGCTCGGCGTCACCAAGCCGGTGATCACGCGCGCGCTCGACGCCATGGGCAAGCAGGCCATCGTGGCGCGCCGTCGCGACGAGGCCGACAAGCGAAACGTCATCATCCAGCGCACCGTGAAAGGCGCGCTTTATGTCGAAAAGCTCGGCGACATGGTGGTGCGCAAGGCCGCCGAACTGACGCTTCGGGACGCGGCTCCGTGAACCTGTCAGATGCGCGCCGCATCCCGGCGCGGCCAGATCTCGCGGCCGCCCATCTCGAAGGCCTCGTGACGGCGTCGGAATTCGTGCAGGGCCGCCGCATGCGCGTGGTCGAGGAAGCCGTGGGACTGCGGGCGCGCCCGGGTTCGGATTGCAGCCTCGATACACAGGCGCTTTTCGGCGAGCGGGTCACGGTCTACGAAATTCACGAAGGCTGGGCGTGGGTGCAGCTCGAAGCCGATTCCTATGTCGGTTACATGCCCGCCGTCGCGCTCGACGAACGGCTCGTCGCGCCGACGCACCGGGTCGGCGTTCCCCGCACCTTCGTGTATCCCGCCCGCACCATGAAAGCCCCGGTCAACGGCGGACTTCCATTCGGCGCGTCCGTGGAGGTGAGCGCCCTGCACGGCGATTTCGCCGAACTTGCGGAAGGCGGATACGTATGGCGCGCGCATCTGCAGCCGCTCGATCACGTCGTCGATCCGGTGTCGTCGGCTGAGCTCTTCCTGCGCGTTCCCTACCTGTGGGGCGGCAAGAGTTTTCTGGGTCTCGACTGCTCTGGCCTCGTGCATATCGCGCTGCAGTCGGCCGGCCTCGCGGCGCCGCGCGACACCGACATGCAGCAGGCCGAACTGGGCGAGGAACTCCCAGCCGAGGCGCCCCTGCGGCGCGGCGATCTCGTCTTCTGGAAGGGGCATGTCGGCCTGATGCAGGACGCCGCGACGCTGTTGCACGCCAATGGCCACCATATGCAGGTCGTCTCCGAACCATTCGACGAAGCCTGCCGCCGTATCGCCGCCAAGAGCTACGGCGCGGTGACGTCTCGCCGCCGCATCGGCCTTTAGGCCGTCACGCGACGCCGCACCAGCGCGGACGCTTGCGGCGGGGCCTCGCCGATCGTCATCGCATCCAGCACGGCGCGGCTGGCGCGCGCCGCTTCCGCATCATCCCGCGCATGCACGATGGCGAGCGGTCGGCCTGGCTCGACGGGCTCGCCCAGCGCAGCGATGTCGCTCAAGCCCACGCGCGGGTCCACGGCGTCCTGCGCGCGCGCACGCCCGCCGCCCAGCGCCACCACGGCGAGGCCCAGCGCCCGCGTGTCGATGCGCGTCACAAAGCCCGCGTGCGGCGGCGCAATGGCGCGGATGGCCGGCGCCGCCGCCAGATAGGCCTGCGGCTTGTCGATGAGATCGGCAGGGCCGCCCAGCGCCGCCGTCATGCGGGCGAAACGCTCCGCCGCAGCGCCGCTGTCGAGCGCCTGTTGCAGACGCGCGCGGCCTTCATCGAGGCTGGCCACGATCCCGCCAAGCAGCAGCATCTCGGCCCCGAGCGCCAGCACGATCTCATGCAGACGCGGTTCGCGTCGCGCGCCCGTCAGATGCGCGATGGCGTGCGCGGTCTCCAGCGCATTGCCGGCTGAACTGGCGAGCGGCTGATCCATGTCGGTGATCAACGCCGTCGTGGGCAGGCCCGCGCGCGCCGCCACCTCGACGATCGAACGCGCCAGATCATATGCGCCCGCGTCCGTCGGCATGAAGGCGCCCGAGCCGGTCTTCACGTCCATCACAAGCCCGCCGAGGCCTGCGGCGAGTTTCTTGGAGAGGATCGAGGCCGTGATCAGCGGGATGGACTCGACGGTCGCGGTCACGTCGCGAATGCCGTAAAGCCTGCGGTCGGCTGGCGCGAGTTCGCCTGTCTGTCCGATGATGGCGCAGCCGGCCTCGCGGACGACGCGCATGAATGTTTCGCGATCGGGCGTCGCGTCATAGCCGGGGATCGCCTCCAGCTTGTCGAGCGTGCCGCCCGTATGTCCAAGCCCGCGGCCCGAGATCATCGGCACGAAGCCTCCGCAGGCCGCAACCGCGGGCGCCAGCACGAGGCTGACATTGTCGCCGACGCCGCCCGTCGAATGCTTGTCGAGAACCGGCCCGTCGAGCCGTTGCGCCACCCAGTCGAGCACGATTCCCGACGCCATCATGGCGCGCGTCAGGACCGCGCATTCCTCCGTGCTCATGCCGCGAAAATAGACCGCCATCGCAAAGGCGGCCGCCTGACCCTCGGTGATCGCCCCGTTCGTCAGCCCTTCGATGAAACCGTCGATCTCGGCTGCGTCGAGCGCCAGTCCGTCGCGTTTTTTCCGGATGGTTTCCTGCGGCAGCATCATGCCTCGGGATCTCCGCCGAGCGCCGCGACCAGCGGATCGAGCAGGCTGCTCGCGCCGAACCGGAAGGTGCGGGGCGTCGCCCAGTCCGCCCCCATGATTTCGTCCGCGATGGACAGGTAGAGCGCGGCGTCGGCGGCCGTGCGCAGGCCGCCGGACGCCTTGAAGCCGACGGGCCTGCCGCTCTCGCGGATGCAGCCCAGCATCAGGCGCGCCGCCTCCGGGGTCGCCGACACAGCCGTCTTGCCGGTCGATGTCTTGATGAAATGCGCGCCCGCCTCGATGGCGAGACGGCTCGCGGCCGCGATCAGCGAAGGCTCGCGCAATTCTCCGGTTTCGAGGATCACCTTGAGATGCGTGTCCGCTGGCAGGCATTCCGCCAGGGCTTCCACCATGCGGCGCGCCTCGTCCCGCCGTCCCGCCAGAAACGCCCGCCAGGGCAGCACGACGTCGATTTCGTCCGCGCCATCGGCGATCGCCTGCTGCATATCCTCGACGACGCGTTCGATGTCGTCGCCGCCGTGCGGGAAATTCACCACGGTGGCGAGCGCGATGTCCGAGCCTGCGAGCAGCGCATGCGCCCCGCTGACGAATTGCGGCCAGATGCACAGAGCGGCCGGGCGCACCGCCAGCGCCAGCGCGCGTCGCGCCAGGGCGTCGACATGGTCGGGCCGGCATGCGTCCGAAAGATCCGTGAGGTCGATCAGCGGAATCGCTCTCAGCGCCAGCGCGCGCGCTTCGCCAGTCATGTTCGGCTCTCCTGCAGGGCGAAAAAACAATCGAGCAGGCGCTTCAGCTCCACGGCGCCCTGCGCGGCGATGCGCTTTGTCCCGGCATGGTCGGGCGCGCCGCCCGCAAAGCCGGCGGCGAAATTCGTGACGAGCGAAACGCCCGCCACACGCAGTCCGAGCCGTCGCGCCATGATCACTTCCGGCACGGTCGACATGCCGACGAGATCGGCGCCGAGCATCTTCGCCATGCGGACTTCCGCGGGCGTCTCGAAGGACGGGCCCGAAAACCACATGTACACGCCCTGTGTCAGCGCCACGCCGGCCGTGGCGGCCGCGGCGTCGAGCTCCGCCCCGAAGGCCGCGTCATAGGCGTCGTGCATCGCCACGAACCGGTCGTCGCCGCGCGCGCCGATGAGCGGGTTGCGGCCGCTGAAATTGATATGATCGACAAGCCGCATCAGCGAGCCCGGCGCGACATCGGCGCGCGTGCCGCCCGACGCGCTGGTCACCAGCAGACGCGTCGCGCCCAGCGACGCCAGCGTCTCCAGCGCGCCGCTCATCGCCGCCGCATCGCCGTCCTCGTAGAAATGCGCGCGTCCCTGTAGCCAAGCGACGCGCACTCCGCCGCGCCGTCCGATCACAAGTCGCCCTGCATGGCCCGACACGTCGGCGCGCGGAAAGCCCGGAAGATCGGCGTAGGAAAGCGCGACATCGCCGGCGCAAGCCGCCACCACATCGCCCAGTCCGGTGCCCAGCACGATGGCGAGATCGATGCGCGCATCGCCCGCCAGCGCACGAACGCGCTCCGCCGCCTCATTCGTCATGGCCTGGCCGTCATGTCTTGGCCGCCGTCATGTCTTGACCGCCCCGGCCAGCAGCGCGGGTCCAAACGCCTCCGGCAACAATTCGCCCAGCGTGAAGCTGCGTCGCGCGCCGCCCCGCGCCCCGGCGTGCACGACCGTCGTCGCGTCGCCGAACTCGCGCAGCCGCTGCCGGCACGCGCCGCAGGGCGTCACGGGTTCCTCGCCCGGACCCAGCACCGCAATGGCGGCGATGCGCGTCCCCCCTGCGGCGATCATCGCCGATATGGCGGATTGCTCGGCGCATGTGCCTGATGGATAGGCGGCGTTCTCGACATTGCAGCCAAGATGCGTCTGGCCGGCCACGTCGCGAATGGCGGCCCCGACAGGAAAGCCCGAATAGGGCGCATAGGCCCGGGTCTGCGCCAGAGCAGCCTGGTTGAAGAGGTCGTCAAGGTCGCGGGCCTGAGCGTCGTGCATGAATCCGTCCTGTTGCGCGCCACAATGCCACGACGCCGCCTTGCGCGCCAACCGCCGCGCGCCCCGGCGCAGCCCTTCAGCCTGCAAACTCGTGATCGGCATGTTGTTTGCGTTGTGTCGAGGGCGTGCCACACTGGCCCGAGCCTTGAAAAAGGGAGTGAGCGAATGGCGTCTCCGTCCCGGTCTTCCACCCGCCGACTTCTCCGCGCAGCCCTGCTGGGGGCCACGCTCGCCGCCATGGCGCAGGTCGTTCCGGCTTCGGCGCGCGGCGGCTCCACCGAAGTCGACGTCGAACTCGTGCTGGCGGTGGATATTTCCTATTCGATGGACACCGAGGAGCAGCGCCTGCAGCGCAACGGTTACGTCGAGGCGTTGCGCTCCGAGCAGTTTCTCAACGCCTTGAAACAGGGATCGACCGGCCGCATCGCGGTGGTCTACATGCAATGGGCGTCGGAATACGACACCGACACGCTGCTCGAATGGACGGTGATCGACGGGCCCGACAGCGCCAGCGCCTTTGCGGCGAAGCTCGCCGCCGCGCCCTACCGGCGGGCGCAGCGCACGTCGATTTCCGGCGCCATCGATGCGGCCGCCAAGCTTTTCGAGGGCAATGGCTTCGACAGCGCCCGCCAGGTCATCGACGTGTCGGGCGATGGCCCCAACAACAGCGGCCGCCCGGTGGCGCAGGCGCGCGACGAGGCGCTCGCGCAGGGCATCACCATCAACGGCCTGCCGCTCGTCGGCATACGCGCCTATCGCAGCCCCGCCGACATCGAGGAGCTCGACACCTATTATCAGGATTGCGTCATCGGCGGTTTCGACGCCTTCATGGTGCCGATCCGCGATTCGCGCAGTTTCGTGGAGGCTACGCGCACCAAGCTTGTGCGTGAGATCGCCGCCAATCCTGGTCCGCCCACGGGCGCGACGATCACCCGCGTGGCCGCCAAGGAACCGCGGATTTCGTGCATGATCGGCGAATCGCTCTGGCGCAACAGGTGGGGAAATTGAAAGCAGTCTTCGTCGCGGTTCTCGTCGTCTGCGCGACGTTTGATGTTTCCTCCGCCCAGTCCGTTCCAGATCCGATCGTCATGGGTGACGCCCGCACGCTGCCGGTCGTGGCGCGCAGCGGCATGGTGGTCAGCCAGGAGGCGAGGGCCTCGCGCATCGGCGTCGACATCCTGAAAGCCGGCGGCAATGCGGTGGACGCAGCGGTCGCCACGGGCTTCGCCCTGGCGGTGACCTTGCCGCGCGCCGGCAATCTCGGCGGCGGCGGCTTCATGCTGGTGCATCTGGCGAAGGAAAGGAAGACGATCGCGATCGACTATCGCGAGACGGCGCCGGCCGCGGCGGCGCCCGACATGTTTCTGGACACGGAGGGGCGCTTCGTTCCGCGCCTGTCGCAATCGAGCGGCGCGGGCGTTGGCGTCCCCGGCACGGTTGCGGGCTTTGCGCTGGCGCTCGAAAAATACGGCTCCGGCCGATTCACGCTCGCCGATCTCCTCGCGCCCGCCATCGCGCTCGCGCGCGAGGGTCTCGATGTCGACGACGATCTCGCCTTCTCGCTTGCCGCCGCCGGGCGTCGCCTGTCGCGCTACGCGTCGACGCGCGCCATTTTCATACGGCCCGATGGCGCGCCTTTCGAGCCGGGCGACCGGCTGGTGCAGAAAGATCTCGCGGCTTCGCTGCAACGCATCGCCGCCAGCGGAGCGGCCGGCTTCTATGAAGGCGAGACGGCGCAAAAGCTCGTCGCGGCCGTGCGGGCCGAAGGCGGCGCCATGACGCTCGAAGACCTGAAGGCCTATCGCGCCGTCGAGCGCGATGCCGTGCGCGGAACCTATCGCGGCCACGAGATCGCTTCCATGCCGCCGCCCTCGTCGGGCGGCGTCCATGTCATCCAGATCCTGAACATTCTCGAGCGTTTTCCGCTGCGCGATCTCGGCCAGAATTCCGCCGCCGCCATCCACCTGATGGCCGAGGCGATGAAGCGCGCCTATGCCGACCGCGAGATCTATCTGGGCGATCCCGATTTCGTGCGCGTGCCCGTCGCGGGGCTTGTGTCGAAGGATTACGCCGCGTCGCTCGCGGCCAAGATCTCGACCGGGCGCGCCACGCCGTCGGACCAGATTTCAGCGGGCCGCCCGCCCGGATTCGAAAGCGACCAGACGACGCATTATTCTGTTGTGGACCGGCACGGCAATGCGGTCTCCAACACCTACACGTTGAACTTCTCCTACGGGCTCGGCCTCGTGGCGGACGGCACGGGCGTCATCCTCAACAACGAGCTCGACGATTTCGCCGCCGTCGCGGGCGCGCCCAACGCCTATGGGCTGCGCGGCGGCGCCGCCAATGCGCCGGGGCCGCGCAAGCGGCCGCTGTCCTCCATGAGCCCCGCCATGGTGTTTCGCGACGGCGAACTCGAACTTGTCACCGGTTCGCCCGGCGGCTCGCGCATCATCACCATCGTGCTGCAGATCATTTCCAACGTTATCGACCACGGACTGAATGTCGCCGAGGCGAGCGAAGCCGTGCGTGTGCATCACCAGCTTCACCCGGATGAACTGCGCGTCGAGCGGGGCCTGTCGATCGACACCATCCGTCTGCTCGAGGCGAAGGGCCATATCGTGCGCCAGCAGCGCGCCACCGGCTCGACGCAGACGATCCAGCGTCGCGACGGCGTCCTCTACGGCGCGGCCGATACGCGCCAGCGCGGCACGGCGGCGATCGGCTACTGACCGGAGTCGTTCTGCCAGGCGCGCCCGGCGCGCGTCGGCGCCAGTCCCAGATGATGCGCGATGCTTGCGCCGATATCCGCGAAGGTCGTGCGTCCGCCGAGCGCGCGCGGCGCGACGCCCGGGCCGAAGGCGAGAATGGGAACATTCTCGCGCGTGTGGTCGGTGCCCGCCCATGTCGGATCGTTGCCGTGGTCGGCCGTGATCACGCAGAGATCGCCGGGCCGCAATCCAGACAGCAGTGCGGGAATGCGCGCATCGAAACGTTCGAGCCCGGCGGCATAGCCCGCCACATTGCGCCGGTGGCCGAAATCCGTGTCGAGATCGACGTAATTGGCGAAGATCAATCCGCCGTCCGCAAGCCCGTTCAGTTCGACGAGCGTCTTGTCGAACAGGTCCATGTCGTCACGGCCCTTGATCTCGCGCCCGGTGTTTCGGTGCGCGAAAATATCGCCGATCTTGCCGATGCTCACGACCGCGCGCCCCGCCTCGACGGCTCGGTCGAGAACCGAGCCTTCGGGCGGCGGAATGGAGAAGTCCTTGCGGTGCGGCGTCCTTTTGAACGTCTCGGGAGCATCGCCCAAGAAGGGCCGGGCGATGATGCGCCCGATATGAAGCGGGTCGCAAAGCCTGCGGGCGATGCGGCAGAGATCGTACAGGCGTTCGAGCCCGAAGGCCTGCTCATGCGCGGCGATCTGCAGAACGGAATCGACCGACGTGTACAGGATCGGCTTGCCGGTGCGCAGATGCTCCGCGCCCAGTTCCTCGATGATCGCAATGCCGGAGGCATGCACATTGCCGATCACGCCCGGCAGGCCGCCTTCGCGCACCAGATCTGCGATCAGCGACGCGGGAATCGCCGGCTCGGCCGCTGGAAAATACCCCCAGGCGAAATCGGCCGGCGCGCCGGCGATTTCCCAATGCCCCGACGGCGTGTCCTTGCCGAGCGACGTCTCGATACCATACCCGTGGGCGCCCGTCGGGGCGATGTCGGGAAAGCCGGCGGGCATTCGCCCGGTCGAGGCGCGGGCGGCTTCGCCCAGTCCCAGCGCATGCAGGTGCGGCATGCGCAGGGGACCGCTGCGCAGGCCCTCGACATCGCAGAGCCCTGTGGCGCAGGCCTGCGCAATATGCCCGAATGTGTCTGAGCCCTCGTCCCCGAAGGCCGCCGCGTCGGGCGCATTCCCGCACCCGAAGGAATCGAGCACGAGGATGAGGGCGCGCGTCACGGCGCCGCCGCCCCGGCATGCGTCTCGATCGAAAAGGCGGCGGCGAAAAGCGCGCGCGTATATTCGGTCTGGGGCGCGGCGAAAATATCCTTGGCGGAGCCCGCCTCCACCACCTTGCCGCCGCGCATCACGATGAGCTCCGTGGCGAGCGCGCGCACCACTTTCAGGTCGTGGCTGATGAACAGATAGGCGAGGTTGCGCCGCTTCTGCAGGTCGCGCAGCAGATCCACGATCTGCGCCTGCACCGACATGTCGAGCGCCGAGGTCGGCTCGTCCAGCACCACGAAGCGCGGGTTCAGCGCCATAGCGCGCGCAATCGCGATGCGCTGGCGCTGGCCGCCCGAAAATTCGTGCGGATAGCGATCCATCGCGGCAGGGTCGAGCCCCGTGTCGGCGAGCGCGCGAGCGACGATCTCGCGCCGCTCCGCATAGGACAGGGCGGCGTTCTGAACCAGCAGCCCTTCCTCGACGATGTCGGCGACCGACAGGCGCGGCGAGAGCGATCCGTAGGGATCCTGGAACACGATCTGCATGTCGCGCCGCAGCGGCCGCATCTCCTTCGAGCCGAGCCCGGCGATGCGCTGGCCCAGATAGGCGATCGGCCCTTCCGAGCGGATGAGGCGCAGCAGCGCCAGTCCGAGCGTCGTCTTGCCCGAGCCGGATTCGCCCACAACCCCGACCGTCTGGCCCTCCCGCACCGTCACCGAAATGCCGTCCACGGCCTTCACATGGCCGACGGTGCGGCGCAGGAAGCCCTTCTTGATCGGGAACCAGACGCGGATGTCTTCGCCCGTCACGATGGCTTTGGCGGAGGGATCGCTGGGCGCGGGTTCGCCCTTGGGCTCGGCCGCGAGAAGCGCCTGCGTATAAGGGTGCTGCGGCGCGCCGAACACCTCGGCGACGGGTCCTGCCTCGACGATGCGCCCGCGCTGCATCACCGCGACATCGTCGGCGATCTTGCGCACGATGCCGAGGTCATGCGTGATGAACAGCATCGCCATGCCGAGCCGGGCCTGCAGCTCTTTCAGCAGTTTCAGGATCTGCGCCTGCACGGTCACGTCGAGCGCCGTCGTGGGCTCGTCCGCGATGAACAGGTCGGGTCGGTTGGCGAGCGCCATGGCGATCATGACGCGCTGGCGCTGACCGCCCGACAATTGATGCGGATAGGCGTTGAGCCGCGACGCCGGATCGGGAATGCCGACCTCGTCCAGCAGTTCGATCACGCGCGCGCGGACCGCCGCGTCGCCCCGCATGCCGTGCAGCGACAGGATTTCGCCGATCTGCTGCTCGATATGATGCAGCGGATTGAGCGACGTCATGGGTTCCTGGAACACCATGGTGATCTCGTTGCCGCGCATGCGCCGCAACGCATGGTCGTCGGCCTTGAGAACGTCCTGTCCCTTGAACAGGATCTCGCCCGAAGGATAGGTGGCCGACGTCGCGCCCAGAAGCTTGACGATGGACAGCGCCGTCACGGACTTGCCGGACCCCGACTCGCCCACGAGCGCCAGCGTGCGCCCGCTCTGCAGCGAGAAGGAGACGCGATCGACCGCAAGGGATTCCTTGCCGCCTTGCCGGAACGCGATGGAAAGATCGCGCACGTCGAGAAGAGGGGCGGTGGTTGTCGTCGTGGAGGGCTCTGTCATGGTCGCCCTCACGAGAATGTCTTGCGGGGGTCGAACGCGTCGCGCACGGCCTCGCCGATGAAAATGAGCAGCGACAGCATGGCGGCGATCACGAAGAATCCCGCGAGGCCGAGCCACGGCGCCTGCAGGTTCGCCTTGCCCTGCAGCAGCAATTCGCCCAGCGACGGCGAGCCGGGCGGCAGGCCGAAGCCCAGGAAGTCGAGCGACGTCAGCGTCGTGATCGAGGCGTTGAGCACGAACGGCAGGAACGTCAGCGTCGCCACCATGGCGTTGGGCAGCAGGTGCTTGAACATGATCTTGCCGTTCGACAGGCCGAGCGCCCGCGCGGCGTTCACATATTCGAAGTTGCGCGCGCGCAGGAATTCGGCCCGCACGACATGCACGAGCGACACCCAGGAGAACAGCAGCAGGATTCCGAGAAGCACGAAGAAGCCCGGCGTGATGATCGACGAGACGATGATCAGCAGGTAGAGATGCGGCAGAGACGACCAGATCTCGATGAAGCGCTGCGACACGAGATCGATCCAGCCGCCGAAATAGCCCTGCACGGCGCCGGCCGCGATGCCGATCACGGATGAAATGCCCGCCAGGATCAGCCCGAACAGGATGGAGATGCGGAAGCCGTAGATCAGGCGCGCCACGACATCTCGTCCCTGGTCGTCGGTGCCGAGCCAGTTCCATTCGAGATCCCGGCAGGTGGCGTTCGGCCGCGGCGGATCGAAGATCTTGTCGGTCACGGCCTTGCACTGCTGGTCGCTCAGCATCCAGGTCGGCGCCGAGGGCGCGGGCGTCGGCAGGTCGCGCTGGTGGGTGCGATAGGCGAAGCGGATCGGCGGCCAGATCATCCAGCCGTTCTGCTCGATTTCGTTGGCGATGATCGGGTCGCGATAATCCGTCTGCGCCAGAAAGCCCCCGAACTTTTCCTCCGGATAATCCTTCAGGACCGGAAACAGGATCTCGCCCTTGTAGGAGGCCACGATGGGCCGGTCGTTGGCGATCAGTTCGGCGAAAAGCGACAGCACGAACATCACGAGGAAGATCCAGAACGACCAGTAGCCGCGCCGGTTGCGCTTGAAATTGTCGAGCCTGCGGCGATTGATCGGGCTGAGCTTGAACCAGCCATGATCGACCAGTTCGGGCGCGCGCGGTGCGCCCGACGAGGAGGTGAGTTCGTCGCGGAGAGCCGGGGCTGTCACGTCACACCTCCCGCGTCTCGAAATCGATCCGGGGATCGATCCACGTGTAGGTGAGGTCGGACAGGAGATTCACCAGAAGCCCGATCAGCGCGAAAATATACAGGTTCGCGAAAACCACCGGATAATCGCGGTTGACGATCGATTCGAACGACAGAAGGCCCAGCCCGTCCAGCGAAAAGATGCTCTCGATCAGCAGCGAGCCGGTGAAGAAGGCCGACACGAAGGCGCCCGGAAAGCCCGACACCACGATCAGCATGGCGTTGCGGAACACATGGCCGTACAGCACCTGGTTCTCGGTCAGCCCCTTCATCCGCGCCGTCTGGACATATTGCTTGCGGATCTCCTCGAGGAACGAGTTCTTCGTCAGGAAGGTCGAGGTCGCGAAGGCGCCGATCGCCATCGACACCACCGGCAGGGTGATGTGCCAGGCGTAGTCCAGGACCTTCTGCGGCCACGACAGTTCGGCGAAATTCTCCGACCACAGGCCGCGCAGCGGAAACAATTGCCAGAACGAGCCGCCGGCGAAGAGCACGATCAGCAGGATCGCGAACAGGAAGCTCGGAATCGCATAGCCGACGATCACCACCGCGGAGGTCCAGGTGTCGAAACGCGAGCCGTCCTGCACGGCCTTGCGGATGCCGAGCGGGATCGAGATCATGTAGGACAGCAGCGTCATCCACAGCCCGAGCGAAATCGAGACCGGGAGTTTCTCCTTGATCAGCTGCAACACCGGCGTGTCGCGGAAATAGCTGCGGCCGAAATCGAACATCGCGTAATTCTTGACCATGAGAAAGAAGCGCTCATGGGCGGGCTTGTCGAAGCCGAACTGCTTTTCCAGCTCCGCGATGAATTTCGGGTCGAGTCCCTGCGCGCCGCGATAGCGCGAATCGCCGCCGCCGCCGCTCTGCGCCGCCGAGCCGAGATCGGTCGCGCCGCCGCCGAAGCGCGAAGTCGCGCCTGAATCCAGCCCCTGCAATTGCGCCAACACGCGCTCCACAGGGCCGCCCGGCGCGAACTGCACGATCACGAACGAGATCAGGAGAATGCCGAAGATCGTCGGGATCATCAGCAGAAGGCGGCGGGCGATATAGGCGAGCATGAAATCCTTTCAGCCCGGGCAGGGCGCTGTCGCTCAGCCCGGATAATTGATGCGCTTGGCTTTTTCAGCGTCCCACCACCAGGTCCCCGGCGCGCCCGTCGCATATTTCGGGCTCGTCTCGGGACGCGAAAAAACGTCCCAATAGGCCACCAGGCTCTTGTCCTTGTACCACATGGGGATCCAGTAGCGTCCCGCGCGCAGCACGCGGTCCAGCGCCCGGCAGGCCACGTTCAGCTCCTCGCGCGTGTCGGCCTGGGCGATGCGCTCTAGCAGGAAGTCGACCGCCGGATCGGCCACGCCCGCCATGTTGCGCGTGCCCGGCGTGCGCGCGGCTTCGGAGCCGAAGACGTTGCGCAAGCCATTGCCGGGCGTCGTCGAGCCGCCAAGCGCCATGGTGAGCATGTCGAAGTCGAACGCGTCGATCCGGCGCTTGTATTGCGCGGCGTCCACCTGCCGGAACGAGGTCTCGATGCCGAGCTTGCGCAGATTCGATTGCAGGGGCTCGGTATGGGGCTTCAGCGCGCCCGAGGAATCGAGGAACTCGACCTCGAAGGGCTGTCCGTCGGGCAGCATCAGGCGCGTGCCGGCGCGCTTGCATCCGGCCTCGCGCAGCAATTGGTCGGCGCGGCGCAGAAGATTGCGGTCCGAGCCCGAGCCATCGGACGCGGGCGGAACATAGGGCTCGCCGAAAACCTCTTCGGGAACCTTGCCGCGAAAGCGGTCCAGCAGCGCCAGTTCGGCGGGGCCGGGCGTCCCCACGGCCTTCATGTCGGAATTTTCGAAGAACGAGGCCATGCGCTTGTAGGCGGAATACATGATGTTGCGGTTGGTCCATTCGAAGTCGAAGGCCAGTCCCAGCGCCTCGCGCACCCGCGGATCCTTGAACTTCGCGCGCCGCGTGTTGAAGTACCATCCCTGGCTCGGCGTCGGCGCGCCGTTCGGCAGTTCGTCGCGCTTCACGCGGCCGTCGCGCACGGCGGGGAAATCATAGGCGGTGGCCCAGAGCCGCGCCGTATATTCCTCGTTGAAATTGATCTGGCCCGATTTGAAGCCTTCGAACGCCACCTGCCGCTCGCGGTAATATTCGTAGCGCAGCCTGTCGAAATTGTTCGACCCGACATTCACCGGAAGGTTCGCGCCCCAATAGTCGCGCACGCGTTCGAACTCGATGTAACGGCCCTGCTCGAAGCGCGACACCTTGTAGGGGCCGGAGCCGAGCGGCGCCTCGAGCGTCGAGGCCTCGAAATCGCGGCCCTTCCACCATGCCTGCGAAAAGATCGGCAGCCCCGCGACGATCAGATGCAGGTCGCGCGAGCGCTGCGGGCCGAGCTTCACCACCAGCGTGTCGTCGCTTTCGGCCTCGGCGCCCAGAAACTCGCCGAGAATGGTGCGATAGAGCGGGTGGCCCTTTTCTTTCAGGATGTTGAACGAGAAGGCCGCATCCGCCGCCGTCAGTCGCGAGCCGTCATGGAAGCGCGCTTCCGGGCGGATGTGGAAACGATAGGTCAGCTTGTCGGCGGAAATCTTCACCCGGTCGGCCACGAGGCCATACATCGACGTCGGTTCGTCCGCCGTTCCGCTCATCAGCGTGTCGAAGGTCGCGTCCATGCCGGCGGCGCCGTCGCCCTTGAACACATAGATGTTGAGCGTGTCGAAGGTCTCGAAATTCTGGTTGCCGCTGGTGTTCTTGATCTGCAGCGACAGCGTGCCGCCGCGCGGCGCCTTCGGGTTCACATAGGCGAAATGCGGAAAATTCTCCGGCAGGGCCAGCTCCCCGAAGGTCGACAGGCCATAGGTCTCGACCTCTGTCGCGACGTCGGCCAGCGGTCCCTGCTGGGCGAAGGCCGGGGATGCCGGCCCGAAAGCTCCGGCTCCCAAAGCGGTCGAACCGAGAGCGGCGGAGCCGAGCCGGATGGCCTGGCGGCGGGTAAAGCCCATGCAATGTCCTCGTCTGAGAGCCGCGAATGAAAGCGGCAGGCTGCGGCCCGCTCATGATTCGGGGCGATTATGTCGCTTTTTCGAGAGGCCGCCAGCCCGGCGTCAGACGGCCGCAGTCACGAAAAAGGCCGGGACGATGCCCGGCCTCTGAACTCTTCGCGATGGAAAGGCCGCTCAGGGCGCCGGCAGCGGCGCCGGCGTGTCCGCCTTGCTGCGCAGATAGGCGAGGATGTCGGCGCGGCGCGCCGGGTCCTTTTCGCCGCCATAGGCCATTTTCGTGCCGTTGGCGTAGCCGCGCGGATTGGCGATGAACTGGTCGAGGGCCGCATACGACCATTCGCCGCCCTTGCCCTTGAGGGCGTCCGAATAGGCGAAGCCGGAGGCTGACGCGATCGGCCGGGCGACGACGCCATAGAGGTGCGGACCGATCTTGTCCGCGCCGCCCTTTTCGAACGTGTGGCAGGCCGCGCAGGGCTTCGACAGCGTCTCGCCGCGCTTGGCGTCGGCCTTGGCGAGCAGTTCCGGCAGCGGCACGGAGGGGCCGGCTGCGGCGGCGGCCGCCGGTGCGGCCTCTTCGGCCGGGAGATTATAGGCGGCGGTCTTCGGCGGCGCCCGATGGAAGATCGCGTCCGAGAAAATGCCGATTCCCATCAGGAAGAGCAGGGCGCCGAGCACCGCGCCGGCGATCTTGTTGAATTCGAAAGAATCCATGTCGTTAGGGCTCCGCCTCTGTCAGCTCCGGGCGCGCGGGGCGCAACCGATTCGCCGCACGACCCTTTCGGCCGAAAGGAGACGCGCGCGGGGGTTGATTACCCGCTTTGCGTGGCCGTTGGCAACACGTATAAGCGAACCCTTCCTGATACCTTTTGCCGCTCGGCTTCGGCCGCGCGAGGATCCGCGCCCCAAATGTCCGATCCGATCGTCCTTGTCCCGGCCCGCATGGGCTCGTCCCGGTTGCCCGGCAAGCCGCTGGCCGACATTCATGGCGAGCCGATGATCGTCCATGTCTGGCGCCGCGCCTGCGAGGCCGGCGTCGGCCCCGTCCTGGTCGCCGCCGACGCGCCCGAAATCGTCGCGGCCGTGCAGGCGGCGGGCGGGCATGCCGTGCTCACCCGCGCCGACCACGAATCCGGCTCGGACCGCATTTTCGAGGCCATCGAGGCCTTCGATCCGGAAGGCCGGCACGATGTCGTGGTCAACGTCCAGGGCGATCTCCCCACCATCGATCCGGCCTCCGTCCAGGCGGCGCTGCTGCCGCTGTCGGATTCCCGCGTCGATATCGCCACGCTTGCGGCCGTCATCGCGCTCGATGAGGAGCGCGACAACCCGAATGTCGTGAAAGTGGTGGGGGCCGAGATCGCGCCCGGCCGGCTGCGCGCGCTGTATTTCACCCGCGCCACCGCGCCCTGGGGCGACGGCCCGCTGCTGCATCACATCGGCCTCTACGCCTATCGCCGCAAGGCGCTGGAGCGTTTCGTCTCGCTGCCGCCTTCCCCGCTGGAGCGGCGCGAGAAGCTCGAGCAATTGCGCGCGCTTGAAGCCGGCATGCGGATCGACGTCGCCATCGTGGGCGGCGTTCCCCTCGGCGTCGACACGCCGCACGACCTTTCGCGCGCGCGCGAAATTCTGGCCCGCCCGGCGGGCCGACACACGGTGCAATGATGACTGGTTCCAAGCTCATCGCCTATCAGGGCGAACCCGGCGCAAATTCCCATATCGCCTGCAACGACGTCTTCCCCGATTGGGAGCCCTTGCCCTGCGCCACTTTCGAGGACGCCTTCGCGGCGATCCAGGATGGCTCGGCGGGACTCGGCATGATCCCGATCGAAAATTCAATCGCCGGTCGCGTCGCCGACATCCATCATTTCCTGCCGTCCTCGGGGCTGCACATCATCGGCGAATATTTTCTGCCGATCCACTTCCAGCTCCTCGCCGTCAAGGGTGCGAGCCTCGCCACCATCAAGAGCGTCTACAGCCACATTCACGCGCTGGGTCAGTGCCGCAACATCATCCGAAAGCTCGGTCTGAAAGCCGTCACGGCGGGCGACACCGCCGGCGCCGCGCGCCAGATCTCCGAATGGAACGATCCCTCGCGCGCCGCCTTGGCGCCGGCGCTCGCGGCCGGAATCTACGATCTTGAAACGCTCGCGCATGATGTCGAGGACGCGGCCCACAACACCACGCGCTTCGTCATCCTGTCGAAGACGCCGAACTGGGTCGCCTCCGGAAACGGCCCGACCGTCACGACCTTCGTGTTCCGCGTCCGCAACGTGCCGGCCGCGCTCTACAAGGCGCTGGGCGGCTTCGCCACCAACGGCGTCAACATGAGCAAGCTCGAGAGCTACATGGTCGAGGGCGAGTTCTCCGCCACGCAGTTCCTCGCCGACGTCGACGGTCATCCGGACGATCCGGCGGTCGCGCGCGCACTCGAGGAACTGGCGTTCTTCTCGCGCGAAGTGCGCATCCTGGGCGTCTATCCGGCCCATCCCTTCCGCATCGAGACGCAGAAGGCCGCGGACTAGAAGCCCGCCTCGCGCAGCACGGCGTCGGCCGCCGCGTCGCGCGTCACGCCGGTCGCGTCGAGCCGCTTCAAAAGTTCGCCCGCACTCTGCGACCCGATCCTGAGCGTCGGGTCGATCTCCGCCAGCGGCGCAAGCACGAAGGCGCGTTCCGCCGCGCGCGGATGCGGAACCGTGAGGTCGGGCTCCGCAATCGTCTCGTCGCCATAAGTGATGATGTCGATGTCGATGCGGCGCGGTCCCCAGCGCGTGTCGCGCACGCGGCCGCCGTCGCGCTCGATCGCAAGGCACAGCGCCAGCAGGTCGCGCGCCGGCAGATCGGTGTCGACCATCGCGGCCATGTTGAGAAAATCCGGCTGGTCGGTCACGCCCCAGGGCGGCGTGCGATAGACGCTGGAGCGGGCGCGGATTCGCACGCCCGGATGCTGCGCGAAGGCCGCCAGCGCCAGTGCGAACGCTCCCGCGACATCCCCGACATTGCCGCCGAGCGCGAGCGCCGCGCGTGTCATTGGGCGCCGCGGTCGAGCCGCAGGTGGATGCCGACGGCGACGAGCCGCTCGGGGATCGGCGGCTTCAGCTTGCGCACCCGCAGGTCGACCGACAGCACGGTCGGAAATTCCGCCAATATGCCCTTCGCCAGGGTGGCAGCCGCCGTTTCCACCAGCTTGTAGCGCGTGTCGACGAACAGGCGTCGGACCGTGTCGACGAGCCGCGCATAATCGAGCGTGTCGCCGAGTTCGTCGGTGGCGGCGGCGCGCGAAATGTCGGTCTCGAGTTCGAGATCCACCAGAAAAGCCTGGCCGAACTCGCCCTCGTGGCGATGCCAGCCGTGATAGGCGTGAAGTTCGAGCGCTTCGATGAGGACTTTGGCGATCATGGCCGTGCCTTGTGCTGAGCGTGGAGCGCCGCGACCATTTTCATCGCGTCGAGATGGGGCGCGACGTCATGCGCGCGCAGGATGTCCGCGCCGTTCATGGCGCCGACGACGGCCAGCGCGAGCGAACCGTGCAGCCGTTGCATGGGGTCGCCGCGGCCCGTCACGCGGCCGATCGACCGCTTGCGCGACGCGCCGAGAAGCACCGGAAAGCCGAGTGCCGCGATGCTGGCGAGTTCGGTGACGAGCCGCAGGCTTTGCTCGTGCGTCTTGCCGAATCCGAAGCCCGGATCGATCACGATCCGGTCGCGCGCGACGCCCGCCGCCAGCGCAATGTCGATCGAGCGCGACAGGAAGTCCCGCACCTCCGCGACGATGTCGGCGCCGGGATCTTCCGTCTCGCGATTGTGCATCACGATGGCGAGCGCGCCCGTGTCGGCGGCCACGCGGGCGATGTCGGGATCGCGCTGGAAGCCCCACACGTCGTTGATGATGGCGGCGCCCGCCGCCATGGCGCGGGCCGCGACCTGCGCCTTCATGGTGTCGATCGAGATCGGCGTGGCGATCCGTTGCGCCAGCGCCCGGATCACCGGTTCGACGCGGGCGATTTCGTCTGCGGCGTCGACGGGCCGATGGCCGGGACGCGTCGACTCGCCGCCGATGTCCAGAATGTCCGCGCCCTCGTCGACCAGCGCCAGCCCGTGCGCCACCGCGCGCGCCTCGTCGTCGTGCCGGCCGCCATCCGAAAAGGAATCGGGCGTCACGTTGAGGATGCCCATGACGAGCGGGCGCGCATCGAGGCGAAGCGGGGCGCCGCGCGGAAGGGGAAGGATCTTCGGGCTCATGACGGCGCTCATCAACGTCAGCGTGGCCCCGATGTCAACGGCCCGCGCCGCGCATCAGCCAGCCGGAAAACGCGGCTCGCGCCCTTCCGCGAAGGCGCGCAGCAGGTGCCACGCGATGGCCAGCCGGGAGGGGGCCAGCAGGCCGCCCTCGTGGCGTCCCTCGAACATGGCCTGCGCCTCGGCGCGCGAGAACCAGCGCGCATCCTCGAGTTCGGTCCGGTCGATCACGACCTCGCGCGACAGGGCCTCGCCGAAACAGCCGATCATCAGCGAGGCCGGAAAGGGCCAGGGCTGCGACGCATGATAGGCGACGCGCCCGACCACGATGGCGGATTCCTCGGAAATCTCGCGCCGCACGGCATGTTCGATGGTCTCGCCCGGCTCCACGAAGCCCGCCAGCGCCGAGTACATGCCGGCCGGAAACCGCGCCTGCCGGCCGAGCAGGCACGAATCGCCGTCGACGATCAGCATGATCGCCACTGGATCGGTGCGCGGAAAATGCTGCGCCTCGCAGGCGTCGCACTCGCGCCGCCAGCCGCTGGCCGCCAGCCGCGTCGGCGCCCCGCAATTCGAGCAGAACCGGTGCCGCGCGTGCCAGTAGAGCAGGCTCTTGCATTCCGCCATCGCGCCCAGCGTCGGAGCCGGCAGGAGGCCCTGCGCGGCGATCGACCGCAGGTCCATCGAGATCATGTCCTGCGCGCCCTCGCCGGATTCGGCGGCCGGCGCCTCGAGCAGCGAACCGAACATGGCGCCGTCCTCGTCGCGGCCGAGCAGCACGGTCTCGCGCACGGCTCCGAGGCCCGCGATCTCGGCCGGCTGGAAAAACGGGTCATGCGTCTCGCCGCGCTTGCGCAGCAGCGGAATGTCGCCGTGGAACACGAGGTGGCGCGTCCCCGCCGCGGTCGCGAGATCGGCCACGAAGGGGGCGTCGTCGCGCCGCGCCGCCAGCCGGTCCAGGCCATTGACGCCATAGCCCGTCAGGGCCGACGCATCGAGGGAGTGCGGTGCATGCAGGAACATGGAGCCTCAGGGTTCGGGGCGCCAATCTAGGCCTGTCGGGCCGATCGTGAAAGAGCGCGAATGCGCACGCAGGGAAAGCCCGGATTGCCCCTTGCGCCGGGCCCCCCGGCCTGCCAAATAAGGCCCGGGAGGTTGGCGGTGGACGCACCACTCGCCAACCGGGTCAGGTCCGGAAGGAAGCAGCCCTAACGAGACCGGGCGGGTCTCTGTCCAGCCTCCCACTGAATTCGAAGCGCGCTCGCGGCGGACCGGTTTTGCGGTCCGGCCTCGCGGTCCTGTATCGCGGTCTTGCCGCCTCTCGCGAATTGGCCTCCGCAATGACCGAAGCGAACCCGCCGATCCCGTCCGCCAGTCTGGAGATCGGCCTCGATTTCCCGGCCCCTGCGGCGCCCGCCGCCCCCGTCCGCCCCGACGCCTACCGCGTGCTGGCGCGCAAATATCGCCCCTCGAGCTTCGACGACCTGATCGGCCAGGAGGCGATGGTCCGCACCCTGACCAACGCCTTTGCGCTCGACCGCATCCATCAGGCCTACATCCTCACGGGCGTGCGCGGCGTCGGCAAGACCACGACGGCCCGCATTCTGGCGCGCGCCTTCAATTATGAACTGCCCGCCAGCGGCGACAGGCCCGCGGTGACGCGCCCCACCGTCGACATGCCGGAACTCGGCGTCCATTGCCAGGCGATCATCGAGAGCCGCCACGTCGACGTGATCGAGATGGACGCGGCCTCCAACACCGGCATCGACGACATTCGCGAGATCATCGAAAGCGTGCGCTATCGCCCTGTCTCGGCGCGCACCAAGGTCTACATCATCGACGAAGTGCACATGCTCTCGAAACAGGCCTTCAACGGCCTGCTGAAGACGCTCGAAGAGCCGCCGGAACACGTCCGCTTCCTGTTCGCCACGACGGAAATCGAAAAAGTCCCCGTCACGGTGCGCTCGCGCTGCCAGCGCTTCGATCTGCGCCGCATCGAATCCTCCGTCATGGTCCGGCATCTGGCGGGCATCTGCGCCAAGGAGGCGGTGGCGGTCGACGAGGAGGCGCTGGCGCTCGTGGCGCGCGCCGCGGAAGGCTCCGTGCGCGACGCCCTGTCGCTGCTCGACCAGGCGATCGCCCACGGCTCCAGCCTCGGCGAGGCCTCGATCGGCGCCGCCGCCATCCGCTCCATGCTGGGCGTCGCCGATCGCGCCGGCGTCGTCGACCTGTTCGAATCCGTCATGAAGGGCGATGTCGCGACCGCGCTCGTCGCCCTGAAAGAGCAATACGACCAGGGCGCCGACCCCGCGCTGGTCCTGTCCGATCTCGCCGAATTCGTCCATTTCGTCACGCGCCTGCGCCTTATTCCGGATTTCCGTCCCGACGTCTCGATCACCCAGGACGAGCTGACCCGCGGCCGCGCCTTCGCGGCGGTGCTGGGTCCGGCGGTGCTGACGCGCGCCTGGCAGATCCTCGCCAAGGGCATCCAGGACGTGCGTGAAAATCCCCGGCCTCTGGCGGCCGCCGACATGGTGCTGGTGCGCCTTGCCTATGCGGCCGATCTGCCGACCCCCGAGGACGTGCTGCGCCGTCTCGCCGATGCGCCTCCGGGCTCCGGCTCGGCTCCGTCGGGCGGGTCTGCGGCCGCACAGGGCGCCTCCGGCGCGGTCATGCAGCAGGGCTCGGCTCTGCGCGCGCCCG
>JAIEQX010000344.1 GCA_019747375.1 Beijerinckiaceae bacterium
CCGTCGATCACGTCGGCGTCGTTCGCATCCGTTGACGAGGAGATGACCGGCGCCTTCTACACGGCGACGTCGGACGATCCCGCGGCGAAGATCACATGGTCGGTGTCTGGGCTTGATGGCGCCATGTTCGAGATCGACGCGGCGACCGGGGAGTTGCGCTTTGCCAAAGCGCCGGACCATGAAGCGCCCGCCGACAAAGGAGCCGACAACCAGTATGACGTGATCGTGCAGGCCAGCGACGGGCGGCAGGTCATCGAACAGGCGTTGACGATCCGTGTCGACGACGTCAACGAGCGCCCGTCGATCGTCTCGGATGCGACCGCCGTGGTCGATGAGCAAACGACCGGCATTTTCTACAAGGCGGCCGCCAGCGACCCTGACGCCGGGACCAGCCTGAAATGGTCGATCTCGGGCGCTGACGCCGCATTGTTCCGCTTCAACTCAGCGACCGGCGAACTGGCTTTCAGTCGCACGCCCGACTATGAGGCCCCGGCCGATCAAGGCCGCGACAATGTCTACGACGTCATCCTGACGGCGAGCGACGGCGCGCTCGATTCCGAACAGGCTTTGTCGATCCGGATCGACAATTTCAATGAAGCGCCCGTCGACATCATCGTCAACGGCGCCTCGGCCGTCAGGGAGACGGTGTCGAGCGGCGGGTCGATCGGAACCGCCTATTCGGCCGCAGCCACGCAGCCGGTTGTGGCGACCTTGTCGGCGACGGATCCCGACGGCGGCGCGCTCAGGTTCGATCTGGTGGACAGCGCAAACGGACGCTTCGAACTCGTCAACGGCAACCAGCTGCGCGTAGCCGCCGGCGCAAGCTTCGACTACGAGAGCGCGTCTTCTCATCGGACGACCATCCGGGTGACCGATGCTGCCGGCGAATCCTACAGCGAGGTCCTCGAGATCGCCGTCGAGAACTACCAGGGCTCCTTCAAGGGCGGCGATGACCAGGACAGCGTCGCCGGAACGTCCGAAGAGGACGTCATCTATGGTGGCGGCGGAAACGATCTCGTGGCCGGTGGAGCCGGCGCGGACCGGATGGACGGAGGCGAGGGCGTCGACACGGTCGATTATTCGGCATCGGTCGCCGGAGTGAACGTCGATCTCAACAACGCCGGCGCGCAAAAGTCGAACGGCGACGCGGCAGGCGACATGCTCTCCGGCTTCGAAAACATCACGGGTTCGAAATTCTCCGACGTCCTGACCGGCGATGACGCCGCAAACGACATCCGCGGCGGGGTCGGAGCCGACACGCTGAATGGCGGCGGCGGAAACGATCTGCTCTCGGGCGGCGCGGGCGCGGACAAAATTTCCGGCGGCGAGGGGTTCGACATCGTCGATTATTCGGCGTCGGCCACCGCCGTTACGGTCGATCTCACGCGCGGGGCCGATCAGTCCTCCAAGGGCGATGCGGACGGCGATATTCTCACGTCGGTCGAGGGTTTCATCGGTTCGAAGGGCGACGACAAGTTCAAGGGAGACGGGCGCGACAACAGTTTCGCGGGCGGCGCGGGCGCCGATGAATTCGTCGGCGGCGACGGTTCGGACACGGCGGACTATTCAGCCTCGAAAGCCGGCGTCACCGTCGATCTCTCCATCGGCGGGTCGCAGAAATCCGCCGGCGACGCTTCGGGCGACAAATTGTCGGAAGTCGAGAACGTCACGGGATCGGCCTTTGACGACAAGCTGACGGGCGACAAGTTCGCCAATTCACTTGCGGGCGGCGATGGCCGCGACAGCCTTTCGGGCGGCGACGGTTCCGACCTGCTCGCGGGAGGACGCGGAGCCGACCAGATCAGCGGCGGAGCCGGAGACGACACGGCCGATTATTCGCTGTCCGACAGCGGCGTCTCGGTCAACCTCCAGAATGCGGCCGCGCAAGAGTCGAAAGGCGATGCGGCCGGCGACGTGCTCTCGGGCGTCGAAAATCTGACGGGTTCGGCCTTCGACGATGTCCTGACCGGCGACAAGGGCGCGAACCTCCTTTCAGGCGGCGCGGGCGACGACTGGTTCGAGGGCGTGGCCGGCGCGGACATCCTGCTCGGCGGCGACGGGTCCGACTATTTCCTGCTCGCTTCGGACGGCGCGGGAACAAGCATCAACGGTGGCCGGGGCTGGACCGATACGATCGACGTCCAGGCCTTCAAAGCCGACTTCAGCGGCGACGCCAAGTCGAGCTGGACGCTTGTCCTGACGAGCGGCGAGGCCAAGGCGGCCGAGCCCAATCTGCTGGTTCTGTCGGAAGATTCCAGCGGCTACCTGCTGAGCGACAGCGGCGCGCAGATCGGCTTCACGGAGATCGAGCAGATTCGGTGGTGACGGCGGCGGTCACGCCCGATCAGGTTCCGAAATTGCGCAGGATGGCGAACCAGAGCACGCTGCTGAGCAGAAGCGCCCACGCAAGGCCGAGGTAGAAGTCGGTTGACACGGCAGTCACCCGATCACCTCTCCCGAAATGTCCGCTCGAACTGATCCGTGAAGGGTTTCACGAAATAGGACAGCGGCGTGCGTTCTTCGGTGGCGATGAAAACTTCGACAGGCATGCCGGGCAGCAGCTTCCGGTCTCCGAGCTTCGCAGCGTCGGCCGTGAACTGGACTTCGCCCACATAATGCATCTGGCCCGTCGCCGCGTCGCGCGTGACGGATGGCGAGATATGAACGACGTCCCCCGAAACTTCCGGAGTCGTATTCCGGTTGAAGGCCGTGAAGCGCAGCCGCGCGCGTTGACCGGTCCGCACCTGGTCGATATCGGCGGGCGCGAGTTTCACTTCCACGCGCAGGTCCGCCTTGTCGGGCACGATCGTCATCATTCGGGCCGCAGGCGTCACGACGCCTCCCACGGTGAAGACGGTCAGTTCGTTGACCCAGCCGGAGATCGGCGCCCGGACGTCGACGCGCGACAACCGGTCCTCGATGGCGACCTTCCGGTCGCTGAGCTCGGACACGCGCGCATCGACCTGCCGCAACTCGCGCTGCGCATCGGTGCGCGCGGTCTGGTCGACCGTGATGATCTGCAGGCGGGCCTCGCTGATGCGGACCTTGGCGCGCGCGATCGCAGCATCGATCTCTCCGGCCTCGCCGCGCAGACGGATCCATTCGACATTGATCGCATGCACGCGCGCGCTCGAGATCAAGCCCTGCTTCAAGAGACTGCTCAGCTTCTGGCGCTCGGCCTCGACAATGCCGATCTCGTCGGCCTTGGCGCTTCGGCGGGCCTCGAGGCCGCGCAATTCCTCGCCGGTCTGTTCGATGCTGAAAGCGAGCTGCTGCTTCTGGCTTTCGCGATGCAGCTTGTTGCCGTTGAAGAGCAGCGACTCGCCCAGGATCGTCGTGGCGACCTCCGGCAGCAGCCCGGAGAGTTCGTCAGGAAACACCAGATTTGCGACATTGTCGCGCTCGGCCACGAGGCGCACGCGCCGCGCCAGAAGCTCGCCGAGCTGCGTGTTGGTGATCGAGAGTTCGGCCCTGATCTGCACGTCGTCAAAGCGGAGCAGGATCTGTCCCTTCTCGACGTGATCTCCCTGGCGCACCGAAATCTGGTCGACGATGCCGCCATCGCGATGCTGCACTTCCTTCAGGTTCTCGTTCACCTTCAGGGCGCCCTGCCCGATCACCGCGCCTTCGAGACGCGCCAGCGCGGCCCAGCTGCCGCAGACGCCGATGAGGAACACCGTCATCACGATGCCTGCCGTGACATGACGTCCGATGCGGAAGCTTCGCTCGCGCGGCGGCGCGCCGATGCTCAATGCGAAATGGTCGCGGCCAGTCAGGTCTTTGTTGCGTGCCATGGGCTTTGCCCCCCCAATGCCGGTCCGGATCATGTGATGTCGCCATAGGTCAGATGCTGGCGGCCATGCACATTGATCGAATAGGCGATCTCCAATTCGTCCGTGTCTTCGTTTCTGAAGACGTCGATATAGGTGTCTTCGCGGTCGTCCTCGCGCGTCTCGACACGAAACCGGAAGGGCCGCATGTCGTCGCTCTCGTTGAGATAGTGGCTTTCGAAGCGCTGGTCGTCCTGGCGGCCGTCATGGTCGTCGTCGTCGTCGGGGTCGAGGCGGCGGATTTCATAGCCGCGAACGACGATGCGGTCGCCGACGTCCAGATCCAGGATTTCATGCACGAGTTCGCGCTCTTCCATCTGCATGTCCGCGGACATGTCGCTGAACGAGAACGTATCGCGACCCTCGCCGCCCTGAAGCGAGACGGGCGCGGCGCCGACCAGGAACGTGTCGTCGCCCTTGCCGCCGATGAAGGATTCGAATCCCGAAAAACTGTCCTGGCCGCTGTCGACGCCTGCGCTCGAGCCCGCCGGCACATCGATGACGAGATCGCTTTTCGCGTCCGCGAACGACAATGTGTCGAAGCCATCCTGTCCCTGGAAAATGTCGCTGGCGGCGTCCATGCTTGCGAGAAAGACATCGTCGCCTGCATCGCCCGCGACTCGGTCGGCGCCGGCGCCGTCGAGCAGCACATCGGCGCCGGCGCCGCCCGAAATGATGTCGTCGCCCGCGCCGCCGTCGATGGAATCGCTGTCATCGTCGCCGAAGATGCGGTCGTCGCCGTCTCCGCCGAAAACCAGGTCCGCGCCAAGCCCTGCATGGATGATGTCGCGTCCCGCCCCGCCGTCGATGACGTCGTCGCCCTGCTCGCCGAAAAGGCGATCGTCGCCTGACTGGCCGTGAAGAATGTCATGGCCGGAGCCGCCGAACACGATATCGTCCCCGGGGCCCGCATAGACGATGTCGTCGCCGTCGCCCGCCACGATATGGTCGGCGCCGTCGCCGGCATGAATGACGTCGCGGCCGGCGCGTGCGTCGATGGCGTCGTCGCCCGCCTGCGCGTCGATCGTATCGTCCTGCGCCGTGCCGACCAGAATGTCGTCGCCCGCTCCGCCCGCGATCGGCGGTTGGCGAAGCACGTCGAACGCGGCCGTCTGCGCCACCGACAATTTGCCGTCGCTCACCGCATAGGTCAGTTCGACGCCCCCGAGCTGCAGGTCGGCCGGCGTATAGATCCAGCCGCCCTCGGTCGGCTCCAGCCTGCCCGACGAGGCTTTCAGCCCGACGACGCTCAGCTTGTCGAGATCCGCGTCCGTGGCGCCTGAAAGAAGAAGCGCGAGCGGCACGAAGACGGGGTGGGACTGCACGATGTCGGACAGGCGCACCGGGCCGCTGACGCGCGGCGCGCGGTTGCGCGCATCGTCCTCGTCGGGCGTTTTGGGATCGGGATCCTTTTTTGGCCCGCCTGTCTCGCCGCCCCCGGGGGCCGCGGCGCGCATCCGCACGGGATCTTCCTGCGGCGACGCATTGTCGTTGACGGGTTTTGCAAAACTGTTCGGGATATAGGCGTCCGGGCGTGCCGCGAGACGGCCGAAATCGAGCGGCTTGTCCTCGGTCATGAAGCTGTTGAAGACCCGTCCGCTCGATCCCCCGCCAGGCCGCAGCAGCGGGGCGGCTGGCGCGTCCTCGTCCTCTTCCGGCTTGCGCGCGCCGGCGTCGGCGTCTTCCCCGGTCTGCGCCAGCTTGATGTCTTTCGGCGACGCGGCCGCCGGCGCGGGCTCGCGCGCCGGAGATGCGTCGGCGTCCGGGGCGGGCGAGGCCTCGACGAACAGGCTGCGGAAATAGACCATGACGCCGGTCAGGATCGCCGCGATGGCGGCGGGCGTCCGGATCGAACTGCCCTGCTCCTTCTGCGCATAGGTTTCATGCGAGGGGCCGGCGTCGTCGGTCTTGTGTTGTTTGGGCGCGATCTTGATCATGCCGGCACCCTCATGCTCGCGCCGAGGTCGGACGCCTGCTGCACGCTTGTCTGGGCGACAGGCCTGTTGAGGGCCGCGAGAATCTGATCCCTGGGTCCGAAGGCGACGAGCTTGCCCGCCTGCACGACGCCGATCAGATCGACGGCGGCCAGCGCGCTCGGACGATGGGCGATCACGATGGCGACGCCGCCGCGCCGGCGCACGCTTTCGATCGCGCCCTGCAGGGCGGCGTCGCCTTCGGCGTCCAGGTTCGAATTCGGCTCGTCCAGCACGACGAGAAACGGATTGCCATAGAGCGCGCGCGCCAGGCCGATGCGTTGGCGCTGGCCCGCCGAAAGGGAAAGCCCCTGCGCGCCGAGCTGCGTCTTGTATCCGTCCGGCAGCCGCACGATCATTTCGTGCACGCCGGCCGCGCGTGTCGCCTCGACGATTTTCCGCGCGTCGGGCTCGGCTTCGAGCCGCGCGATATTCTCTTCCACCGAGGCGTCGAGCAGGCTGACGTCCTGCGGCATGTAGCCGATTTGCTGGCCAAGCATATCCGGGCGCCATTGCGAAAGCTCCGCGCCATCGAGGCGGATGGCGCCGCGCAAGGCCGGCCATATGCCGGTGATGGCGCGCGAGAGCGTCGTCTTGCCGCCGGCGCTGGGTCCGATGATCCCGACAGCCTGGCCGGCCCGCACCTCGAAGCTCACATCCGACAGGATGACGTGGCCGGAACCGGGCGCCGCGACCGTCAGCTTCTCGACCGTCAGGCTCGCCGCCGGCGCCGGCAGGTCGATGGGCTGGCTCGCCGACGCAAAGGCCGCGACCGTCTCGCGCAGGCGCTGGAAGGCCGCCCGCGCGCCCACGAAGCCCTTCCAGTTGCCGATCGCCGTATCGACCGGCGCAAGCGCGCGCGCCGATGCGACCGAGCAGGCGATGATCGCGCCCGAGGACAATTCGCCCTTGATGGTCAGATAGGCGCCAAGACCCAGCAGCGCCGATTGCAGCAGCATGCGCAGCACGCGCGAGAAGGCCCCGAATGTGCCGGAAATATCGCTCGTGCGCGTCTGCAGCTCGAGGTGTTCGGCATTGGCGAGGCTGAAGCGGCGCACCGCCGCGCCGGAAAATCCCATCGCCTTCACGACATCCGCGTTGCGGGCGTTTGAATCCGCGATCGTGTTGCGGTGAAGCGCCGCCGCGCGCGACGCGCCGTTGAGATTGCGCGTCAACACCTCGCTGACGAGGGTGAGAAGCGCCAGCACGAAGGCGCCGGCGATCGTCATGGCGCCGAGCCACGGATGCAGCAGATAGATGAAAGCGAGATAGAGCGGGATCCACGGGAGATCGAAGAAGGCCGACGGTCCCTGCCCGGCCAGAAAGCCCCGGACCGTGTCGACGTCGCGTCCGCGCTCCAGGCTTTCGGGAACCGAGAAGCCGAAGCGCGGCATGTCGATGGCGACGCTGTGGGCGAGCGGCCCGATGCGCGCGTCCAGCCGCGCGCCGAGGCGCACCAGAACCTGCAACCTGATGACGTCGAAGCCGCCCTGAAACAGATAGAGCGCTATCGCCAGGGCCGACAAGGCCGCCAGCGTGGGAATGCTGCCGCTCGTCAGGGCGCGGTCGTAGATCTGCAGCATGTAGAACGAGCCGGTCAGCGCCAGCACGTTGATGGCGCCCGAGATGATGAACAGGAAGACGCCCGTGGCGAGCAATCCCTGGGTGAGATGTTCGAGCGCGCGCTTGCGGGCGAGAGTGACGTCTTTGCTCTGGGCCATGTCTGTTACGCCGGTCTGAGAACATCGGGTCGATGGAAGAACGGCGGCGGAGCGAAGCGCCCCGCCGCACGCGATGTCAGCGGACGAAATTTGCGTCCGTCAGCGTGTGGTGGCCTTCCAGTTCGAGGCGGAAGTCCGCGTCGGGGTTCGCATCGACATTGCCCTGGATGACCGTCATCTGCCCCGACGGCGTGGTCTCGTAGGTGATCGTCAGCTGACCCGCCGAGCTGAGGCTGGCGCCGAGCGCGAAGGCCTGGTCGCCCGCCACGCCGAGATTGGCGTCGATGCCCGACAGGTCGATCTTGTTGCCCGGCTCGAAGCCGAGAATGCGATCCCCGTCCGCAGCCGCGAAACTCTCGAAGCGGAACGTGTCCGCGCCGTCGCCGCCGTCGAGGATGTTCGCCGCGAGACTTGCGGTGATGACGTCCGCGCCCGAACCCGTGATGACGTTTTCGATGCTGCGCAGGTTGTCGACGCCGCTCTGGGCGCTTGAGGCCGAGCCGCGCAGCCCGCTGCCGAGATCGACCTGCACGCCGGCTGTCAGCGCCGACATGTCCAGCGTATCGGCGCCGTCTCCGCCGTCATAGCTGTCGTCGCCGTCGCCTGCCGCCGCCACGAAAACGTCGTGTCCGGCGTCGCCCGCAACCACGTCATTGCCGGCGCCCGCGTCGATGAGATCGTCGCCATCGCCCGCGAAGATGCGGTCGGCTCCGGCCTCGCCGTAGATCATGTCGGACCCGGCTTCGCCGAAGATATGGTCGTCGCCTGCGCCGCCGAAGATCATGTCGCGTCCGTCGCCGCCGCGGATGAAATCCGCGCCGTCGCCGGCCAGCACGGTGTCGGCTCCGCCGCCCGCCGTGATGACGTCGTCGCCCGCAAAGGCGATGATGTCTTCACCCGCCCCGCCGCCGCCCAGCACGTCGGCCTGCGCGGTGCCGACGATGGGCGAGGCGGATGCCGGGACCGGAGCCGGAGCCGACGCATCGTCATCCTGCTCGGCCTCTTCGTCCTCGTCCTCGTCGTCCTCCGTCTCGTCGTCGTTCGAGCTTCCGCTTGGCTCGTCGACGCCATCGGGATGATCGTCGTCGGCGTCCTCTTCGTTTTCGGTTTCGTCGTCGTTGGTCCCCGCCACCGCCAGGGCCGGCATCACGGCCGCCGCGAAGGTCACCGAATAGAGCCCCGTCCGCACGGTCTTGGTGCCGTCGCCGTTGTCGACGGTCTCGACAGCCGCCAGGCTCGTACCGGCCGGCAGTTCGATCACGTCCTGCGGGCGAAGCGTCCCGACGATCGTGTCATTGCCGCCATTGGACCGGAAGACGATGCGGTGAGCCGATGACAGGCTGGAAATATCGACCGTGTCGTCCGTGGCGGCGCCATCGATCGTGATGGTGCTGAAGCTCAGGCTCGTTCCGGTGAAATCGCCCACGACCGTGATCGTGTCGCCGCCGTCGGCGCCCCCGCCTGCGCCGCCCGGGCTCGTCACCTGCAGCGTGTTGACGCGGATTTCCTCGATATTGTCGAGTTCCGCGATCACCGCATTGTTGCGCGCCACCACGATCTCGGTGTTGGCCGCGAGCGTCAGGCCCGCGAAGGCGTCGAGCGCGGCGGCGCGGCTGTAGATCGTGAAGCTCTCGGCCCCGGTCGATCCGTTCAGCTGGTAGGTGTCGACGCCCGCGCCGCCATCCACGATGTCGACGCCGCCTGCTGATCCGATCTGGGTGACCGTATCGTCGCCGTCGCCCGCCACGATCACGTCGCTTCCGGCGCCGGCGTTGATCGCGTCAGCGCCCTCAAGTCCGAAAATGATCTGCGAACCTGCCGCGCCCGTCAGCGTGTTGGCGAATGTGGACCCGGTCGTCACGGCATAATTCTGTCCGTTGAACCGCAGGGTCTCGACAGTGCTGAGCGTGTCGACGCCTTCCGCGCCGGTCGTGTCGGTGACGACGAGCTGCGCGCCGGCAGACCCGAACGCGAAGTTCCGCACGTTGCCGGCGAAGACCGCCGTGTCGGTCCCGGCTCCGCCGTCGAGCCGGTCGTCGCCGGCGCCGCCCGTGAGCGTGTCGGCGCCGCCGAAGCCGTTCAGGATGTCGTTGCCGGCGTTGCCGTTCAGCGTGTCACTGGCGCCGAGGCCGAACAACCCGCTGGTGCCGTCGGCGATGTCGTCGCCCGCCGTGCCGTTGAACGTGTTGGCGACGAACGGAATGGCGTCCCAATTGTCGCCCACCACGCCGGTCGCCGTCGAGAACAGCGTCTCGGCGTTGCCGGCCCCGTCCACATACGTGACCCGCACGCGCAGCACGTCGCCGACCTGGCTGCCCACGCCCAGCAAGCCGTCATTGGGCGTGAAGCTCGGGCCGTTCGCATTGACGAGCAGGTTGGTCCAGGTCGTCCCGCCGTCCTCGGAAACCTGCCACTGATACGAGAAGGTCCCGAGTCCGTTGGCGTCGGAAACGCCGCTCGTGTCGACCGTGAGCGTCAGGCCCTCCGTCGGCGTCATGTCGCTGATGATCGGCAGGCCGACCGGCGCGGCGTTGAACAGCTGCGCGACGTCCAGCGCGCCATTGGCGAACTGCAGCTTCTCGATGTTGAACAGGCGGTCGACGCCGTCGGATTCGCGGGCGCGCCCGCTGACCTGGTCGATGACGCCCGCCGTCACGGTCGCATGCTCCACCGTGACGCTGCCGTCTTCATTGGCGGTGAATTCGTAATTCTCCTTCACGTCCCAGAACACGGCCGTGTCGACGTCCCCGTCCTTTCCGCCGTCGAGGATCTCGCGCACGATGTGCAGCTGCGACGGGTTGAAAGTGCCGTCGAACATCAGTTCGGCGACGGTGCGGCCGCTGAACAGCACGTCGCCATTGGCGTCATGGATCGCCCGGGACATGCCGTCCGCGCTGCCGATCTCCGCGCCCTCCGGCGTCCGCACGCTGATGCGCACGTTCAGCCAGCGATCGCCGTCGAGAATGTCGTTGCCGGCCATGCCCTCGATCGTATCGCTGCCGCCGCCCCCCAGGATGATGTCCGACGCGTCGGACGTGTCCATCACGATGGTTTCGGTCTTGCCCGCAACCGTCACCTGCGTGCGTGCAAGATGGTCGGTGAGCTGGTCGAGGCCCGAGATCAGGCTGATGTTCTTTTCCAGCAGCGCGTTCGAATAGGACTCGAGCGGCGCGTCCGGGTCCACCTGCGTGGCGTTGCCGTTCGCATCATATCCGCCGACCACCACTTCTCGCCCGACGAGGCGGTCGTCCTTGTCCCAGCCCGACAGTCCCTCGACGAGATCGAAGCGATCGCGCAGGATGTTGTTCTGCTGGTTGGTGAAGATGGACACGTTCATGTCCGAATCCGCAGCCTGTTCATTGCCCTTGTGGATGGCCCAGTCGAAGCCTGCCATGCCGTTGTTTCTCTGGATCCCAGAACCCTGAACCATGATGTCGTCGCCGGACTCGGCGTCGTAGTCGTTGTCATTGCCGCGTCCGTCCAGAACGTCATGGCCGATGATCGTCGAATTGAAGAACAGTTCGGAATTCTCGCCGGCGAGCGTGTCGAAACTGTCGCCGCCTTCGATCCAGTCGTCGCCCTCGTTGCCGGCCAGGAAGCTCAGTCCGCTCGGCCCCATGATGAAATCGTCGCCGCGGCCGCCCGAGATCGTCTTGTCTTCCGAGCCGCCGTAGATGAAGTCCTTGCCGTCGCCGCCGAAGATCAGGTCGAGGCCGTTGCCGCCGTTGATGACGTCATTGCCGTCGTCGCCGTGAATGACGTCGGCGGCGCCGACGTCCGTGCCCGAGTCGGTGATGATGTCATCGCCCGCGCCGCCATGCAGATGATCGACGCCGAAGCCGCCTTCCAGCCTGTCATTGCCGCCATCGCCCCAGAGCGTGTCGTCGCCTTCCCCGCCCACGATAATGTCGTTCTCATGGGTGCCGCCCAGCACGACATGGTCGCCGCCCGTGTAGCGCAGAACGTCCATGTCTCCGTCATTGTCGAGATCCTGCCGGATGACGAGCGGATTGATGGCTGCGAGCACCGGGTTGGAGCCCAGCGGATCGGCCTTGCCGTCCGCGCCCAGGCCGGTGTGCTGGCGCGCCTGATCCATCTCGAGGATATAGGCGGCCGACTGGAACGCCGCGCCGTTGATATGGACGCCGCTTTCGCCGATGTCGGTGTTTCGCTCCAGCAATTGCGCGAAACTATCCGCTTCCAGCTCGTTCAGCAGGTTCAGGCCCTGCGTACGGCTGAGATAATAGAGGCGGTCGCCGTCCTGCAGCTTCTCCATCTGCACTTCGAACACGAAGTTGAACGTCGAGCCGAGCATCCCGCCGAACGGCATCTTCTTTTCGGCCAGGCCGCCGATCCAGAAGTCGACATTGTTGAGACCGCCCAGCGAACCGCCCGCATAGGCGCCCGTCGCGTTCAGGAAGTCGCCGCGGTCGGCGGGCGCGCCGTCCCCGCCCATCACCAGCGCAAGCGCAGCGTCGCGCTTGTCTTCCATCGTGACGGCGGAGACGATCGATGGGTGCGTGCCGTAGGCGGCGATGAAATTGATGATCGACGCCGGCGTCTTGAGACTGAGCGCGAAGTCGAACCAGCTGTCATAGGGCTTCAGCATGGAGTCGTGCGTCTGCTCGTAGAATTGCGTGCGCGCTTCATTCAGCGAGGGAACGCCGGTTTCGCGGGCGCGCGCCATGTTGAGCGCGCCGAGATCCAGCGGCAGGCCGACGAGATTGTTGCGCAAGGCGTCGGTGACGTGCTCGTCGATTTCATTGCCGACCTGGCGCGACATGCCGCGCAGGATCGCCCCGGCCGCCGCCTCCGCATCGGCCCCGCTGGCCTCGAAATCGAGCGGATCCAGAAACGCGTCGATGAGGCCGATATGATCGGGCGCGACGCCCGTGACCTCGCCGGTCTCGCCCAGGAGAAGATTCAGCCGGTCGACGTTTTCGACCAGCATCGAATGGCCGAAGCGATACACCACATGGGCGAACTCGGCCATGATCGACGGGTCGATATCGACCGTGTTGGAGAACAGGAAGGCGTCGACGTTGGGCGAGACCGCACGGGCGAATTCTTCGAAGACGAGATGCTGATACACCATCTCGGTCGAGAACCGCGCGGCCTGGAACAGGCGCTCGCCATCCCAGCCCAGCGCATTCGTGAAGGCGGGGTCGGCCTGCTGCGCCGCCGTCGGGGCGCTGGTCAGATCGACCGCCAGCCATTGATTGATGAAGGCGAGATCGCCGCTTTCCAGGACCGTCTTCTTGATTTCGTCGATCTGCCGGTTGTGCTCGTGATGGAACACGTGATGAACCGACGTCAGGCCGATGTTCTCGTTGCCGCGTCCGTCGCCGACGATGAAATGGCGGTCGAGAAGCTCGTTGTCATAGGTCGTGGAGATCCCGAACATGTTCGGCGCAATGGGATTGCCCGCGATCGTATCAGCGTCGGCCAGCACCGCGACGGGCGCGGTGGCGGGATTCCTGTCGTGATCGACGGGGCCCGAGGGCACGGCCGTATGGGCGATGTCGTTCAGGAACGCGCGGCCCGCCGACAGCGCCGACGCGGCGCTGGCGAGCGCATCGGGCGCGCCCTCCACAGGGCCGTTCGCGGTGACGAGTTGCGGAAAGCCGTTCGCGCCGCGCACGAACTCGCCGTAGAGATCGGTCAGCACCGCAGGCACGCGCAGCACGTCGGCGTCCGTCAGCTCGATGCCGAGCATGTCGCGGGCCTGCGCCTTCACGTCCGCCCAGGTGGCCGGTCCGCCCATGGCGCCCTCGAGCATGCGCCCGGTGGCGACCGGCTTGCCGTCCACCATCGCATATTCGCGCAGGAACACCTGGTGCGAGGGATTGGAGGTGTAGACCTGATTGAGGTCGATGAAGGGCGTCGTCTCGTTCGTATGTTCGTGAACGTCGTCGGCCGTGCCGAGAACGCCGTCTGCTCCCGGCTGGTTCTGGGCGCGCGTCAGCACCATGAAATTGGTCGGGCTGCCGGGCACGTAGAGCGGGTCGTCAGGCTGCAGCGGAATATACACGGCGCCGCTGCCGCCCTTGCTCACCAGGTCGAGGCCATGGTCGAAGAACTGGCCGAACAGCGTGAAGAACCCGTTGAACGGCGCGGTGTCGCCAAGATCGGCCGACACGTTGGGGATGACCACCGTGTCGCCCTCGATGGTCAGGCCGAAATCGTCCGTCACGTCCTCGTAGGCCTGTGCCTTGAGCGCGTTCGCCTGGTCGAGACTGCCCTGCGCGGCCGCGATGGCGGCGTCGGCGGCGGCGATCGCGGCGGGCGACGGCGGCGGGCCATAGAACAGCGCGGCCTTGGAGGCTTGCGCCACGGCGAGCGTCTTCTCGGCCGCAACCGACGCCTTGTAGGCGTCCACGGCCAGGTCATAGGTCGCCTGGTTGGCGAGCAGCGTGGCGTAGGGGTCGGCGTGGCCGGTCGCCGTCAGGGCCGCGATGATGACGGCCGGGTTGCCGATCGTCTGATCCGAGATGAGGTTCGAGATCGTACGCGGCTGCGAATCGTAGACCGATCCGCTGGATTGCTCATAGGACGTGCCCTGCTCGGCCGCGTTGAAATCCGGATCCAGCAGGCGCGGCATGATCTGGTCTGACGAACCCAGATACTCGCTTCCGGGAACGAGATTGTTGTAGACGCCGCTGACGGTGCGAAGTCCGTACGGGACGAGCGGATTGCCCACCAGGCTCGCAAGATCGCCGCCGGCGGAATGCGCCTCGGCGACCTTGATCTGCTTCAGGATGAATTCCAGATCGTGCTTGATGAGGCTGACCATCTCGTCTCTCCCGTATCGCCCGGCCCCGTTGATTGCGCGCCGAGGAATCGGTCTGCGCTTCGCGGGCTTCGGAAATCAGCATGGAACGACGAAGCGCAGCCGGGCAGGTCGGATGGTCGCCCGACTTTTGCGACCAACGGTCGGTCTCAAGGCGGCGCTTTGGTCGCATGATCGCAGGGCCCAAAGGCCACGTCGCGAGCTGGCCTTAAGGCCAGATTCCCTCTGCGGAGGAGTGACGCATTAACAAGGACATTTAACTCAAACTGTTGCGCCGTCTTGATTAAACCCTTGGCCGCTGCTGTAACTGTGCGCAACGTGGTGAAGAGCGCGCGAGAGGGGAATGTCTTGACGTCCACCGGCCCGACAGCGGACGACGGGGGCTTGACGGAACATTTCACGGGCTCGCGCGAAAGAGCCCGTCACCTGTCGCTTTCCTGCCGCTTCCTGCTGGCTGGCGGCTGCCTGATGGTGGTGGCGGCGTTCATCGCCGGCATCTTCGTGACGGACCTCGTGCAGCGCGTGGCCATCGAGGCCAAAGCCGCATCCACGGCTTTGCTGATGCGAAGCATCGTCGAGCCCGTGACCGAGGATCTGACAGTGGCGAACGCGCTGTCGCAGGAAACCGTCGCGCGTGTGGACCGCAGACTGGCGGCGCCCGCGCTGCGCGAACGCTTTCCATATCTCGAGATCTGGTCCGTCGACGGCGTGGTCGTCTACTCCACCACCAAATCGCTGATCGGGCGAAAATTCCCGCAGTCGGAAAGTTTGCGCGCGGCCGCCAAGGGCGAAGTCGCGGCTGGGTTCAGCGACCTTCGCGCAGGTGAGCATACGGCAAGAAACTTCCATATCCGCTATCTCGAAGTCTACGCGCCGATCCGCGACGACGCGTCGGGACGCATCATCGGCATTGCGGAGATTCACGAACATGCGACTGCGCTGGAGGAAGATCTCTACGCCCTGCGCCGCAACACATGGATCATCATCGCGCTCGTGACGTTGATGATCCTGCTGGGACTGTTCGGCATCGTGGATCGCGGCAGCAAGCTGATCGACGCCCAGACGGAACGCCTGCGCCAGCAGGTCGTCGACGCCGAAGCCAGCGCGTCCGAGATCCGTCGTCTGCAGGAAAGATCGCAGCGCGCATCGCTGCGTCTCGCCGAGCTCAACGAGAATTTCTTGCGCCGGGTCGGCGCAGACCTGCACGACGGCCCCGCGCAACTATTGGGCTTTGCGGCCGTCAAGATGGATGACGTGCGCCAGGCGAGGACGCCTGCGGCGCGAAACAAGGCGATCGTCGTGGTGGAGAGCGCGCTCGAAGAAGCCATGCGGGAAATCCGCACGACTGCGCGCGGACTGATCCTTCCGGAAATCACGGACCTGCCGCTGACGGTGGTGCTGCAACGCGCCGCCGACGCCCATCGCGCGCGCACCAAGACCGATGTCGACATCGAAGTCGGGGGGGAGCTTTCGACCGCCGCCGTCCCGGCGGCCATCAGCGCATGCGTTTTCCGCTTCATACAGGAGGGCCTGCAGAACGCGTTCCGCCACGCCGGCGCAAAATGTCAGAAGATCGCGTGTGAGCTCAACGAAGGCCGGCTCGAACTGTCGGTCCTGGACCGCGGCGACGCGAGGGCGCCCACAAGCGAAGCCTCCGAAGGGCTGGGCCTCCATGGCCTGCGGCAGAGGGTCGAAAGCCTCGGCGGCTCGTTCATCTACCGTCGGCGCCGCTGCGGCGGCACGCGGCTGCAGATGAGCGTCGATATCGAAGAGGCGCAGCAGATATGACGACCGTCATCATCGTGGATGACCACGAGCTGTTTCGCATGGGCGTCGCGCAGGCTTTGAGCAACAGCCCCGACATCGAATGTATCGGCGAGGGGAATTGCGCCGAAGATGCGATCCAGCTGGTCGAGCAGCGCAGACCCGCGGTCGCGATGCTGGATCTGTCCATGCCGGGCGGCGGCATTGAAGCGGCGCGCCGCATTCACGAGCTTTTCCCGGAAACCAGAATCCTCATGCTCACCGTGTCTGAAGCCGAAGAGGATGTGCTGGCGGCCTTGGGCGTGGGCGCCCTGAGCTACGTGCTGAAGGGCACACCTGCGCCGGCCCTGTGCAACATCGTGCTGTCGACGGCGCGCGGCGAGGCGCATCTGCCCCCGCACCTGATGGGACGCGTCCTTGCAGCCGTCCGCACCGATGCGGTCCAGGCGACGATGCGCGACAGGCTCGTCAGACTGTCGCCGAAGGAGGAGCGGACCCTGCGGCTTCTGGGTCGCGGATTCAGCAACCAGGAGATCGCCGACGCGACCGGCGTTCGGGTGAAGACGGTCAAGTTTCACCTCGCCAACATCCGCGCCAAACTCGGCGCGCGCAATCGCGTCGAGGCCGCCCTGATGGCGCAACGCTATCTGGAGACGCGCGACTGATCAGCTGGGCGGACCGCCGGAAGTCGGCCGGTTGGCCTCGTCCTCGTTCATCTGCTTGACGACGATCACGACCTCGAGCCGGTTGCGCGCGCGCAGCTTCTGCATCAAGCCCGTCATGTAGCTCTTGACGGTGCGCTCGCTCAGGTTCAGATCGCTGGCGATTTCCCGGTTGCGCTTGCCGAGCAGCAGTTTCTTGACGATCTGCTCCTCCCGCACGCTGAGTTGCGACGTTGCGATCTTCCTGGTGTCCTTCGGCTTGACCTGCAGCGCGCCGATGACCCGGCTGGCGAAGCTCGGGGTGATGAACGTGTCGCCCTGCAGGGCCGCACGGATCGCAAGGATGAGATCGTTGACGGAACTGCCCTTCAGCACATAGCCGAGCACGCCGGCGTTCAGCGCCGCAATGGCCGCCCCCGTGTCTTCCGACGCCGTGAAGACGACGATCCTGGTCTCGGGAAACCGCGCCAGTATGTCCCTCGTGGTGGCGAGCATGTCGCCCGGCATGTTGAGGTCCATCACCAGGACGTCGGGACGGCGCGTTTCAACGATCGACAGGGCTTCGTCGAAACTCGCCCCGAGACCTTCGAGCCTGAAGCCGGGCTTGCGCCGGAACGACGCCGCCAGTCCTTCAAGCAACAACGGATGGTCGTCCGCGAAGGCGATCGAAACCTCGTGCATCAACTCCACTCCCTGAAGGGATTGATAGTCGTTGCGCTAAGCTCCTGTAAACACATTGGTAATTTTTGCAGAAATTAGTATTAAAATGACCGCTTCAAACCTTGGCCTTCACCTTGGAGGTTCGAACGAGGTCTTGCGGGGCGCCGCGCGGTTGCAGGCGCGCGCGGCCAGAGGTCTTCGCCGGCGCGCGAAAAACGCGTCAGCCCTTCAGCACATGGCCCCATTTGCGCTCCACCTCCCGCGCCTCCTCGATCGAGAGCGCGGAGCTGGGCGGGAAGTCCTTGCGCCAGGCGAAGGGCTTGCACGCGTCGATGATCATCTTGGAATGAGAGGTCGCGCCGCGCAGCTTCGCCTCCGGCGGGATGCGCGGATCGAGCGCGGAACTCCAGGCGTCGCGAATGATGTCGACGGATTCGGAGGGCTCCGCCCGGGTCGTGACGGCCCACATGACATCGGCGAGATTGGACGGGTCCACGTCCTCGTCGACGATCACCACAAGGCGGCCCATATAGCTGTTGGCGGCTGCGATCAGGCCTGCGCGCTTGGCGTGGCCGGCATAGCGCTGCTCGATCGAAACGACGGTCATGAGCTGCGAGACGTGCTGCCAGGCGCCCCTGACGTCGGTGACGCCGGCGGCTTCCAGATCGCCCCAGATGCTGGCCGCCCGGAACGGCAGGCCGAAGTGGAAGCGCGGCGGCTTCATGGGCGGCGAGCCGAGCAGAACCGGGTTGCTTCGGTAATGAACGGCCGTGACGTCCATCACCGGCGCGGGCCGCGCATCGGCCGCGTAATAGCCGGTGAATTCGCCGAAGGGCCCCTCCGGCAGCGTCATTTCGGAAGGCGGCACAAGCCGTCCTTCGAGGATGATTTCGGCGCGCGCCGGCAGCGGCAGGCCGGTGACGGGACCATCGCACATCTCGATCGCCCGGCCCTTGATGGCGCCCGCGAAAGCATATTCGGACACGCCCGCCGGCAGATATTCGAATCCCGCGATGAACAGGGCCGGATCCTCGCCGTTGACGACCGCGACGGGGCAGGACTGGCCGCGATCCCAATATTTCTGCGCGATCATGTTGCCGTGGCGGCCCATGTGGTCGAACTGGATCGTCACGCGATTTTTCGCATGAACCTGCACGCGATAGATCGATGCATTGATCCAGCCGGTGTCGGGGTCGCGCATGATCACGAGACTGCCGGAGCCGATATAGGGGCCGCCGTCCTTGCGGTGCCAGTGCGGCGTCGGAAAGATCGAAAGATCGACGTCGCGGCCCTGCTGCGAATTTTCCAGAAAGGCCGCGCGCTGCACGGCGACGGGCGGAATCGGCTCGAGTTTCGAGCGCTTGTCCTTCCAGACTTTCAGCGCCTCGATGGGCGTGAGGCCGGTGTCGATGCCGAGCGCCAGCGCGGCGCGCCGCGCCTGCACGGTGGCGTTGGTGAAGATCCGGAATCCGCGCGGAAAGCCCGGGATGTCGTCGAACAGCAGCGCCGGACAGTCGGGCATGCCGGCGGCCACTTCGGTGACGGCGCCGATTTCGATGTGAGGATCGGCGCCGGGCACGCGACGCAGAGCCCCGATGGCGTCCACCTGCTCGATGAAGTCCCGCAGATCCTCGTAGACGGCCGTCATCGGTACACTCCACAGCGTCCCGGCGCATGTGCGCGCCGAGGATCAATTGAGCCGGAACAGGAGCGCCAGCCTATCGGCCGGCGCCCCATTGAGCAAAGTCGGCGCCGCGCCGGCTTAAGCCGGCAGGTCCAGGGCCGCGTCCACGAGGCTCGTGGCGCGCTTGAAGTCGTAGTTGCGGTACATGTTGGTCTTCACGATGAACGACGCGCCGCCGTAGAACTTCTCGTATTGCGCATGGCGGTTGCCGAATTCCGAGCCGATGAAGTCCCAGGCCATGCGCATCAGCGCGATGCGCTCGCGCGCGCCTGCCTTGCCCGACGCCATGTAGCGCGCCATGTCGGACGCCGTCTCCGGGCTGTCGAGATCCTTCAGCGACGACGGCATGCTGATCATCGCCGCGCCGGTCAGCTCCCGGATGATCTCGATCATCCGCGGATTGTTTTCCGACTGCATCGCCATGACGGCGTAGAGCGTCGGCTTGTCGGGCCACACCACGCCGTTGGCGTCGATGACGGCGCGCGTTTCCTGCGCTTCCAGCATCGCCTCGACGGTGGCCACCAGCGCCGCCAGTTCGCCCATCTGAACCTGCACGGCCGGCACGCCGTCATTGCCGGTCAGTTCGTTCATGCGCTTGGCCAGCCCGATCATGAAACGCAGCTTGGTGGCGTAGCGCGCCTGCGCCTGCAGGTTGCCGTAGGAATGGCTCGGCGTCTTCCACCACTGGTCGCGGCAGACTTCCAGATTGCGATAGATGAACACCTTCTCCCAGGGGATGAAGACATTGTCGAGCACGACGAAACAGTCCGACTCGTCGAAGCGGCTCGACAGCGGATGATCGAACGTGTTGTCGACATGCTGGGCGAACGGCCGGCGCGGGTAGAGCCGCAGCCCCTCGGCGTTCATCGGCATGGCGACCCCGATGGCGTAGTTCTCGTCGCCGGGCTGCAGCGGATGGATGCAGCTCAGATAGAGATAGTCCGAGAAGACGCCCGCGGTGGCGAGCTGCTGCGCGCCCGAAACATAGATGCCGCCGTCCGTCTCCTTCACGACGCCCGCGTAGAGCGTCGGATCGCTCTGCTGATGGCCCGGCTTGGCGCGGTCGATCTGCGGCGGCACGATCGCGTAAGTGGTCCACAGATGGTTCTCGCGCGCGTGTTCGTAGAAATTCACGACGTTTTCGGCGTAATGCTTGCCGCCCGCCGCGAAGACTTCAGGCACGGCCGCGAAGCCGGCGAAGAATCCCGAGACGTGGTCGGGCGTGCGGCCCATCAGCCCGAAGGTCGCCTCCGACCACATTTCGCTGGCGAGGCGCTTGGCGCGCAGGTCAGCGTGGCTGCGGGGGATCTGATAGGCGCGCAGCACGGGGGCGCCGGTGGTCGGCGACGTATAGGTCATGCGCTCGCGATTGGCCGGGTCGGCGGCGATGTCATACAGCTTGGCGGCCGATTGCGCCGCGCGCGCGAAGGCCGGATGCGTGGTGACGTTGCGGACGCGCTCGCCGTCGACATAGACGGCGCGGCCGTCGTCGAGCGAGCGCAGATATTCCGCCCCGGTGCGCAGCGGCGTGGCCTTGGCGGACGAGGCCGACGGATGGACGGGCGTGGACGAAGACGTGCGGTGCAGGTGATCGGCGACTGCTGACATGGCTTGGCTCTCCGTGCGATTACCTACATGTTGTATGTATATTTCCGTGTCCGTCAATCCGCAAACCGCCATCTCGCAAAATGTGATGACGGCCAAGCCCCATCCCCTGTCACGGGTCCTGCATGGCGATCTCGCGCGTGCGGCGGAACGACGACAGGCCCATGAGGCAGAGCACGCCGATCGACGCCGCCAGGAATGCGGCGCTGATCGGCTGGGTGAGAAACACGGCCGGGTCGCCTTTCGAGATCAAAAGCGCCCGCCGCAGGTTTTCTTCCATCAGCGGCCCCAGGATGAAGCCGAGAACGAGCGGCGCGGGCTCGCAGCGGAACAGGATGAGCACATAGCCCAGCAGGCCCGCGAGGCTCATCACGACGATGTCGAAGGGATTGTTGTTCACCGTATAGGCGCCGACGCAGCAGAACACCAGAATCGCCGGATAGAGATAATGATACGGCACGGTGACGAGCCGCACCCAGAGGCCGATCAGCGGAATGTTGAGCACGACCAGCATGACGTTGCCGATCCACATGCTGGCGATCAGTCCCCAGAACAGGGCCGGCCGCTCGGTCATGACCTGCGGTCCGGGCGTGATGCCCTGGATCATCAGCGCCCCGAGCACCAGCGCCATCGTCGGATTGGAGGGAACCCCCAAGGTCAGCAGGGGAATGAAAGATGTCTGCGCGCCCGCGTTATTGGCGGCTTCCGGCGAGGCGACGCCGCGAATGTCGCCTTCGCCGAACGTCCGCGGATGGCTCGCGACCTTCTTTTCGATCGAATAGGCCGCGAAGGAGGACAGCAGCGCGCCGCCGCCCGGCAGGAGGCCGAGAACGCTGCCGATGGCCGTGCCCCGGCCAATGGACGGCAGACAATGGCGCAGCTCCTTCCAGCGCGGCAGCAGCGTTCCGATCCGCGCCGTGGTCAGATCCGTCGTGGTCTTGGCCTGCACGTTGGCGATGGCGTCGGCGATGCCGAACAGCCCCATGGCGATGACCACGAACTCGAGCCCGTTCATGAGTTCCGGCAGCCCGCCGGTAAAGCGCAAGGCCCCCGAATTGACGTCGCTTCCCACAAGTCCGAGCAGCAGGCCGAGCACGATGGCGGCCAGCGCCTTGAGCACCGAGCCGCTGGCGAGCACGACCGCGGCCACGAGGCCGAACACCATCAGGGAGAAATAATCCGCCGGGCGGAAACTCAGGGCGACGCCCGAGAGCACGGGGGCGAACAGCGCGATCACGAGCGTCGCCACGGAGCCGGCGATGAACGATCCGATGGCCGCGATGCCGAGCGCCTGGCCGGCGCGTCCCGCACGCGCCATGGCGTGGCCGTCGAGCGCCGTCACGACGCTCGACGCCTCGCCCGGAATGTTGATCAGGATCGACGTGGTGGAGCCGCCATATTGCGCGCCGTAATAGATGCCCGCCAGCATGATGATCGACGTATCGGCCGGCAGCGTGAAGGTGATGGGCAGCAGCATCGAGATGGTGGCGATCGGCCCGAGGCCCGGCAGCACCCCGACCAGCGTGCCGATCAGGACGCCGACGAAACAATAGAGAAGATTGACGGGCGAAACCGCGACGCCGAGGCCGAAGACAAGTTGGTTCAGAATGTCCACGGACGCCTC
>JAIEQX010000257.1 GCA_019747375.1 Beijerinckiaceae bacterium
CCAGCCGTCGCTCGACCGTCCCGACCTCGAGCGTTTTTACCGGACCGCGCAGCGCATCGCGCCGCAGCGCAGCCTTTGGAAGACCGTGTCGCTCGCCGATACGTCCGGCATGCAGCGGATGAACATCCTGCGCCGTCTGGGCGACGACATCGGCCCGGTCACCGACCGCGAGAGCTTCGACCGCGCCCTGCGCGAACGGCGGACGGCCATCGGCGGCGTCGGTCCGCTCGGGCCGGTGAGCGGGCAGAGGCTGGTTTCGATTTCGACGCCCATCATCCGCAACAATGAGATCTCGCTCGTGCTGGTGATCGGCCTGTCGCCGGTGGAGATCCAGAACATCCTCGCCAATGCGGGCGCGCCGAAGGACTGGATCGGCGTCATCGTGGACGGGCAGGGCCGCGTGGTGGCGCGCAGCACGGGGGTCGAGGATATCGGCCGCCCGGCCAGCGAGCCGGTGCAGCGGGCGATCGCGGGCGAGCCGCAGGGCGAATATCGCGGCCGGATGCGCAGCGGCGTCGAGGTCGACACCTTGTACCAGCGGCTTCCGGGCGACAGCGGATGGTCGGTGCATTTCGGCGTCCCGAGCGCAAGGCTCGACGGGCCCGTGGCGCGCTCGCTGGCGCTGCTGGTGGCGAGTTGCGCGGTCTGCCTGCTGCTCGCGGGCGGGCTGGCGAAAGTCACGGCGCGCGATCTCGAACAGCGCCGGCGCGAGCAGGACGATTATTCCGACATGGTCCTGGCGCTCAGCGAGGAGCGCGCCGCCGTGGCCATCAAGGCGGCCGAACTCGGCACCTGGAAGGCCGACACCAGCGCGGGCGTCATCTCTGGCTCGGGCCGGACCCGCGACCTGCTCAATCTGGCGGGCGGAGACAATGTGCCGGCGCCGGTTTCGATGAGCGAGTTCTTCAGGTCCGTCCATCCGAAGGAGCGGGCCGCCCTGATGCAGGCGATCCGCGATTGCAGCGGCTCCGAACGGTCGCTGGACATGGAGTTTCGCGCGCTGCCCAGCGACGGCTCCTATCGCTGGCTGCGCGCGGCGGGGCGTCGCGCCACGGCCGACGAGCGCCGCGCCATCGGCGACGACCACCAGAGCGGCGTCGTGCATGGCGTGCTGGCCGACATCGACTCGGCCAAGCGCGCCGCCGCCGAACGCATGCGGCTGACGCGCCGCCTGACCGAGGCGCAGGACAACGAACAACGCCGCATCGCGCTCGAACTGCACGATCACGTCGGGCAGAGCCTGACGGGGCTGGCGCTCGGGCTGAAGCGGCTCGAGCAGGATCTCGACGCGTCGGGCGCGCAGACCCTGCGCGAGCGCGTGCAATGGCTCGAATCCATCACGTCCGACATCAGCCGCGACATTCACAGCGTCGCGGCCGACCTCCGGCCGACCGCTCTCGACGATCTCGGCCTGTCGCGCGCGCTCTCGGCGCTGGCGGCGGAAATCGGCATGCGGCACGAGGTTTCCATCGAGGTGCAGACGATCGGGACGGTGCGCCGGCTGCCGCCCGACATCGAGATCGCGGTCTACCGGATCGTGCAGGAAGCGCTCACCAACGTGCTGAAACACGCCTGCGCCCAGACCGTCAGCGTCATCATCGACGATCGCGGCGACGGGCTGCATGTCGTGGTGGAGGATGACGGGCGCGGCTTCAATCCGGACGTTCTCGCGGAACGGGCGAGCGAGGACGGCGAAGTGCGCAACCGGCTCGGCCTGGCGAGCATCAGGGAGCGGCTGACGCTCATCAACGGATCGCTGCGCATCGAATCCCGGACCGGCGCCGGATCGACGCTGTTCATCGACGTCCCTCTCGCTGCGGAAAAGCTGACATCATGACCGACATCCGCGTGGTTCATATCGACGATCATCCGGTGGTGCTGGCCGGCATCGCGGCGCTGGTCGAACGCGCGCCCGGGCTGGCGCTTTCCGGGCAGGCGACGAACGGCGCCGATGCGCTGGCGCTCGTGGCGGAGACGCAGCCCGACGTCGTCATCATCGATCTGTCGCTGCCGGGCCTCAGCGGGCTCGACCTCGCCCAGCAATTGACCGACGCGCATGCGGGCGTGCGCCTCATCGCCCTGACGGTGCATGAGAGCCGGGCCTATGTTCAGCCGCTTCTGCGCGCCGGGGCGCGCGGCTACGTGCTGAAGCGCTCGGCCGCGGAAGACCTTCTGAAGGCCATCCGCATCGTGGCGGGCGGCGGCATCTATGTCGATCCAGCGGTCATCGAACAGGCCTTGCCGGAATCGCCCGCGGCGGCGGCCGACCGCGAGACGCCGATCAGTTTCAGCCCGCGCGAAGAAGCGGTTCTGCGGCTGACCGCGCAGGGCTTCAGCAACAAGGAAATCGCCGCCCAGATGAGCGTCGGCATCAAGTCGGTCGAGACCTACAAGGCGCGCGCTTCGCTCAAGGCCTCGTTGAGATCGCGCGCCGAGATCGTGCGCTATGCGGCGGCGCGCGGATGGCTGGACCAGATCGGGGAGCGCTAGAGGCGGGGCTGCATGCGGCAAGCTTTGCATTAGACTGGGCGATGCGTTCTGCGATTCGCAGCGACGGCCCGGCCTGACGGCTCCGGCGCACGGGGGAACGACAATCGTGACGATCTCTATGGCCGGACTGCCGGCGTTCCTGCTCTATTTCGTCGTCGGCGCGGCGCTGATCGCGTGTTTTGCCGTCGTCTACCAGCGGCTGACCGCGCATGACGAGATCGCGCTGATCCGGGCCGGCAATGTCTCGGCCGTCATCGCCTTCGGGGGCAATGTGCTGGGTTTCTCGATACCGCTCGAAAAGGCGATAGAGCAGGCGGCCAGCATTCCGGATCTCGTGCTGTGGGCTGTCGCCGCCATGCTGATCCAGCTCGCGGCTTACGGCTTCGTTCGCTGGCTGGTGCCCGACCTGTCGCGCCGTATCGAGGACAATCATGTCGCGGCCGCCGCGCTGCTGGCCGTGGTCGCGTTGATCTGCGGAACATTGGCCGGCGCCAGCATGACGGAGTAGCGCCGATGAAACGATCAACGCAAATCGGGCTCGGCGCCGTCGGGCTGATTCTGGTGGCGAGCGCCTGGCCAGAGAGCCGGAACGACAATCTCGTCTACAATGATGCGGCGGCGTGCCGGGCGGACGGCAAGCTCACGCCGGAGCAGTGCGCGCAGCGTTTTCAGGAGGCCCGTGCCGCGCATGCGCGCGACTCGCAGAAATATGGCAGCCAGGGCGCATGCGAGGCCGAGTTCGGACCGGGCAAATGCGCCGCGACGCCGCCGGCGGCGTCTCAGACGTCGGGCGGACACTTATGGGCGCCGGCGCTCGTCGGCTTCATGGTGGGGCGGGGCCTGATGGCGAGCACGAGCGGCCAGCCGCTGCTTCCGCCGACGCGCGAAACCTGCCCGCCGGGCAATGCGAGCCCCGAATGCCAGCCGGCGCGCTCCCGGAGCGGCGGCTTCGGCTCATGGTATTCGACGACATCCGGCAGACCTGTCGCGACCCGCGGAGACGGAACGGCCGCCGCGACCGTGGCGTCGCGCGGCGGCTTCGGCTCGCTGGGCCGCGGCTTTTCGTCGGGCTCCTGATGAAGCGCCTCACCCTGCGCAAACGGGCCGACTGGCAAGCGCAGGTCGAGCGGCTCGGTTTCGCCTTCCACACGATCGACGGCGAGCTCTATTGGGACGAGGGCGCCGCCTATTCCTTTTCGCTGAAACAGATCGAGGAGGACATCGAAGCGCCCACCGGCGAGATCGAGCAAATGTGCTTCGCATTCGTGGCCCGGGCCGTCGCGGACGACGCGATCCTGACAAAGCTCGCCATTCCGCCCGCGCATTGGGACCTGATCGCCGAAAGCTGGGCGCGGGGAGACCGCAACCTCTATGGCCGGCTCGATCTTGCATATGACGGCGCGGGGCCGGCGAAACTTCTGGAACATAACGCCGACACGCCGACGGCCCTGTTCGAGGCGGCGGTGGTGCAATGGGACTGGCTTGAACAGGCCATGGACCAGACTCTGATCTCGCCCGGCCGCGACCAGTTCAACTCGCTGCACGAGAGGCTGATCGCAGCTTGCCGCAATCTCTGGCCGGCCCTGCCGGCGCAGATGCATTTCGCCGCCATGGCGGACAGCGTCGAGGATCGCGGCACGGTCGAGTATCTCGAGGATTGCGCCCGCCAGGCCGGCCTGGTGACGCGTTTCGTCCCGATCGAGGACATCGGGCTTTTGACCGACGGCCGCTTCGCCGACCGGGACGGCCGGCCGATCAGCCACCTTTTCAAGCTCTACCCGTGGGAATGGATGTTCCGCGAGCGCTACGGCCCGAACCTGCGCGCATCCGGCTGCCGGTTCGTCGAGCCGCCCTGGAAGGCGCTCCTCTCCAACAAGGGCCTGCTGGCCTATCTCTGGGAGATGGAGCCCGGCCATCCGAACCTGCTGCCGAGCTTTTTCGAAGGCGATGCGGCGGCCGCGAGCCTCGGCCCGCGCTACATCCGCAAGCCCCTTTATTCCCGCGAAGGCGCCAATGTCTCGATCGTCGAGAACGGGAAGGCGCGCGGCGACGCCGCGGGGCCTTACGGCGCGGAGGGTTTCGTGGTGCAGGAGGCCGCCCGCATTCCAGACTTCGGCGGCCGCTATCCGGTGCTGGGCTCGTGGCTCGTGGCCTCGGAGCCCTGCGGGCTGGGCATTCGCGAAGACGCGACGACGATCACCCGGGACACGTCGCGCTTCACGCCGCATGTCATCGAGCCCTGAGCGGCGGTCTCATCTCAGAGCTTGTCCGACCACCGGTCGGTGCGCGAGACGTCGGGTTGCTGCGCGTCGTCTGGCGCGTCGGACGGGGGCTGCGGGGTGGCGCGCGCCGCCAGCAGCGACCGGATCAGGCTGCGGATCGTCTCGCGCGTCGCATCGCGCTCGACCCTGTGGCGGCTTTTCCACGACGCCTCGGCGAGGCGCCGGATAAGGGTCCGGCGTTTCAGCGAACCGGGATCTTCAGGCGTCTTCTTCATGGTGGATCACCAGAAGGCGCGCGCTCGCGCGGCGGTTGCAACATTCATACATCCGCGGCGCGGGAGGCCAAGCGCCCCGATCCCTCCGGGCGGCCGTTTGGGCTCGACTGTACGGTTTCGCCCGCGCGGACGGTCAGCCGCCGATGATCTTGACGGTGATTTCGATCGACTCGCTGGACACGTGCCACAGCGCCGCGAGGCCCATCTGGGCCCGCAGCAGCACGGATTCCGGCGTCTCGCCGGCGTCCGATTGCAGCAGGTCGGCGGGGGCTATGTGCAGCACCTGGCCCAGCGCGGCGAGACGGTCGAGGCGGGGACGGGAGCGGCCATTCTCCCATTTGGCGACGGCGCCGAAGGACACCCCGACGGCGCGGGCCACTTCATTGAGCGACATATTCTTGGCGAGACGCGCGTTTTTCAGACGTTCGCCGAAAGCGGGCGTAAATCTTGTGCTCACGAGCTTCTCCTTGCAGGAGGTCGATATGCGGCGCCACGGCGGGCGCCGGCGCATCCAGTGACGTCAAACTCATGTGGCCGGGATTTCGCCCGGCCACATGGCTTCTTGATGACCGTCTCAGACGGACGGGATGAACGCCTTCAGGGCCGGGAACCAGCCGCCCAGCAGGGTCGGGGGCCACGGAATGGTCAGCAGCTGGTCGAACAGGACGTAGACGAAGATTGTCAGGATCACGGCCTGCGGGATGACCAGCGACCAGCGCTCCTTGGTCTCTTCGAGACGCATGAAGGCGATGACGAAGATCGGAACCGTCGGGATGAGTCCGATGGTCGCCATGGAGGCCATGAAGGCCACCAGCCAGCCGAAGAAGACCGCCGCGCGCCGCAGAACGACGGGCATCGGAATGTCTTCGGTGCCCGATTCAAGATCCATGTGGATCTTCTGTTCGATCTCATGAACGGTTTCACCCGCCATGCCGACGTCGACCTGCGCTTCAGGCCGCCGGAACAGCTGATTGAACAGGCTGACGGTCATGCAGAACGCGGCGACCGAGCCGACGATCATGGGCACGACCTTGGCGCTGAAGTTCCAGGTCGAGGCTTCGGCCATCATGTAGCCGAGCACCGCGAACAGGAACACGTAGAACAGCTGCTCCTTCTTGAAGTTCGGCGTCATGTGGAAGTCGGTCAGCATCTTCTTCATGCCGCCATGGATCTTCACGTCCTGCAGGAACGGACGCAGGAGACCCAGCAGCGCGAAGACGAAGATCACGATGACGAGCGGACGGGCGAACCAGTCCACGCCGTAACGCTGGATCGAGATGAAGAGGTAACGCTCCACGATCTCGCCGAGCACGCAGCCGAGCAGCAGCGGCGGGCGCGGCCATTTCAGCATTTTCATGGTCCAGCCGAGCACGCCGAAGGCGAGCAGGGTGTAGAGATCGCCCCAGTTACGCGAGCCCTGGAACGCGCCAATGTAGATGATCGACAAAGTCGCGGGAAGGATCAGCGTATAGCGGAGCGTGGCGAGACGCGCGAACTGCGAGGAGAAGAGGTAGCACAAGCCAGCGCCGAGCACGTTGGCGAGAGCGACTGACCACACCATCGCATACGTGACTGACAGGTTCTTCGTCAGCATGTCGGGTCCGGGGACCAGGCCATGGATCAGGAAGGCGCCGAGCAGGATCGCCATGCCGGCGGAGCCGGGCACGCCGAACGCCACGGTGGGGATAAGCGCTCCACCTTCCTTGGCGTTGTTCGAGCTCTCCGAGGCGATGACGCCCCGGATGTCGCCGCGTCCAAAGGTGCTGGCGGCTCCCTTTTCAGTCTTCAGCGCATGGCCATAGGCGAGCCAGTCGACGATGGCGCCGCCGATGCCCGGAACCGCTCCCAGGGCCGCTCCGAGCCAGGAGCAGCGGACCACCAGCCACCAATGGGTGAAGCAGTCGCGCGCGCCCTGGATCATGCCGGCTGTCGACGTCGACAGCTGTTTCGAGCCGGGCGCGATGGAGGTGCGCGAAATGGCGAGATCGCAGAGTTCCGGCAGGGCGAAGAGGCCGAGCACGATCGGAACCAGCGGAGCGCCTTCCCATAGATAAAGGCTGTCGAGCGTCCAGCGCAGCGTGCCGGTCTGGGGGTCGGAACCGACCATCGAGACCATCAGGCCGATGCAACCGGCCGACAGGCCGCGCAGCGGGGCGCTGCCCGAGAGCACCGCCACCATCGAGATGCCCAGCACCGCGAAGGCGAGGAGTTCCGGCGAGCCGATGTAGAGCATCATCGGACGCAGGATGGGCAGGAGGACCGCCATCAGGGCCGCGCCGAAAATGCCGCCCATCATGGAGGACATGTAGGCGGCGCTGAGCGCGCGCGAGGCTTCGCCGCGCTTGGCGAGCGGCAGGCCGTCGAGCACGGTGGCGGCCGAACCGGCGCCGCCGGGAACGCCGAAAAGAATGGCCGGGATGGGATCGCCCGTCGCGGTCGTGGCGCCGAGGCCCAGCAGAAGGGCCATGGCGGCGTAGGGATCCATGTTGAAGGTGAAGGGCAGCAGCAGCGCGGTGCCGGCGAGACCGCCGATGCCGGGCAGAATTCCGAGCACGAGGCCCATGACCGTGCCCAGGGCCAGCAACGCCAGCCTGAACGGGTCCATCAGCATTACGAACGCCTTTGCGGCGGCGTCCAGCATAGTGACTTCCATTGAGAGTCCCCACCTAAAGAGTGTTTTCCGCGATGCGGCGTTCGAGCCGCGCAGGCGGATGCAGACATAAGAGAGCGGGCCGCAGGACCATGCCCGTGAGCGCCGCGCGATTGCGTCGGAGTCAGTGAAAAAATCGGGGTTTTGCCGAATTGAACGCGGCTTGCGTCAAGCCGCCTCGACACGCCGGGGCGACTTCCGCAGTTGAAAAACCGTCAGTTCAGGCGAGGCGCGGCGGACCGCGCGCATGGTAGCCGCGGCCCATGAAGGCGGCGACATGAACGTCCTCGGCCGGCAGCGGCTTCGAGGGACGGAAACGGGCCTGCGCATCCGCGCGGAGCGGGCAGACCTCGATGTCGCTCGCGGCGACGTCGAAGGGCGCGACCGACCGGTCCTGATCGGATATGCCGATCGCCACCAGATTGTCGGTCGAGTAATTGAAGGAATCCGAGGGGAGCCCGCAGATCGACAGGAGGATGAAAAGGAGTCGGAGCTGCGAGGCGGGAAATCCCGTCCAACTCCTTCGAAGCGCTCCTGCCAAACTCATCATCGAGATCTCATTTCGCTGCTTGCGCAGGAATGGGGTCGTCACTCGTTTCTGGGCTCACCCTATAGCAAAAGGTCGTAATGTCACGTCCGGGTGTTTCTGAATTCCTGTTTATTTTCAACGATGGCTTGCGGCCGTTTCAAGATTTCAGGGGACGGCGGAAGAAAGTTCCCGCGCTGCGTGACTTTTTGCGTTGCAAAAAAGGCCGCGTTCGTATCCGCCGGATCAACCCTGGCCGGTACGCCCGCCGGGACGGCGCCGGCGCGGTTTCGTTTTGCTGCAATGCACTGTATGTAGGCGCGGTCATTTCCCTCACGCATCCCTGCCGGCCGCCTGCGCTTCGGAAGCTTCTTCCATGCGCGCCTCGCCGGGCCGGGAGCGGCGCAGCACTCCGGGTCCCGTCGGCACATGATTCGTCTCGAGAACATCAGCAAGCAGAACGGCCAGCAGATCCTCTTCATCGAGGCCTCGGCGGCGCTCCAGCGCGGCGAGAAGATCGGGCTGGTGGGGCCGAACGGCGCCGGCAAGACGACCCTGTTCCGGATGATCACCGGGCAGGAGGAGCCGGACGAAGGCCAGGTGGGCGTCGATCGCGGCGTCACCATCGGGTATTTCAGCCAGGACGTCGGCGAGATGTCGGGCCACAGCGCCGTGGCGGAAGTGATGAACGGCGCGGGCCCGGTGAGCGAGGTCGCGGCGGAACTCAAGGAACTCGAGGCCGCGATGGCGGACCCCGACCGCGCCGACGACATGGACGAGATCATCGAGCGCTATGGCGAAGTGCAGGGCCGTTTCGAGGAACTGGACGGCTATGCGCTCGAAGGCAAGGCGCGCGAGGTGCTGGCGGGCCTGAGCTTCAGCGAGGAGATGATGGACGGCGACGTCGGCGCGCTGTCGGGCGGCTGGAAGATGCGCGTCGCGCTCGGCCGCATCCTGCTGATGCGGCCCGACGCCATGCTGCTCGACGAGCCGAGCAACCATCTCGATCTCGAAAGCCTGATCTGGCTCGAAGCCTTTCTGAAGGGCTACGAGGGCGCCTTGCTGATGACGTCGCATGATCGCGAATTCATGAACCGCATCGTCAACAAGATCGTGGAGATCGACGGCGGCGGACTGACGACCTATTCGGGGAATTACGAATTCTACGAGCAGCAGCGCGCGCAGAATGAAAAGCAGCAGCAGGCGCAGTTCGAGCGCCAGCAGGCCATGCTGGCGAAAGAGATCAAGTTCATCGAGCGGTTCAAGGCGCGCGCCTCGCATGCCGCGCAGGTGCAGAGCCGGGTGAAGAAACTCGACAAGATCGACCGCGTGGAGCCGCCCAAGCGCCGCCAGACGATCCTGTTCGAGTTCCCGCCCGCGCCGCGCTCCGGCGAGGACGTGGTGAGCCTCACCAATGTCCACAAAGGCTATGGCGCGCGCACGATCTACGAGGGACTCGACTTCCAGGTGCGCCGCCGCGAGCGCTGGGCCGTGATGGGCATCAATGGCGCGGGCAAGTCGACGCTGCTCAAGCTGGTGGTCGGCTCGACGCAGCCGGACGCCGGCGCGGTGTCGCTCGGCGGCACCGTGAAAATGGGCTATTTCGCCCAGCACGCCATGGAGCTGCTCGACGGCGACCGGACGGTTTTCCAGTCGCTTGAGGATTCATTCCCGCAGGCCGGCCAGGGCTCGCTGCGCGCGCTCGCGGGCTGTTTCGGCTTCTCGGGCGATGACGTCGAGAAGAAGTGCCGGGTTCTTTCGGGCGGCGAGAAAGCCCGGCTGGTCATGGCCAAGATGCTCTACGATCCGCCGAACTTCCTGGTGCTGGACGAGCCGACCAACCATCTCGACATGGCCACGAAGGAAATGCTGATCACCGCGCTGTCGCAATATGAGGGCGCGATGCTGTTCGTCTCGCATGACCGGCATTTTCTCGCCGCGCTGTCGAACCGCGTGCTCGAACTGACGCCCGAAGGCATCCACCAATATGGCGGCGGCTATACGGAATATGTGGCGCGTACAGGCCAGGAAGCTCCCGGCCTGCACGCCTGAGCGGCCGCCACCGCGGCGTTCGCCGCGCCTTACTGGGTCATGTCGAGAAACGGCGTGTCCGGCGTGCTGACGTAAAAAATGACCAGGCGCGTCTGCTCGACGCTGCTCGGATTGAAGCCCGTCATTCTTGTCAGCGGCGGCTCCACCATGGCCTCGCCGGCCTTGATGGTGACGGGCTCGCGTCCATCGAGCTGAAGCGTGAAGGCGCCTTCCAGAATGTAGACGGTGACGGGGTGGCGGTGGGTGTGCGTCACCGTCCGGTCGCCGGGCTGGAAGCGCGCCGTCATGACCCGGATTTCCTGTTGCGGGCCGGTCGGCATGCCGGCGGCGATCTGCTTCAGGACCGGCTCCGGCTTGGCGAAGCCGGGTTCGTGCGCGGCGGCGAGGCTGCTCGTGAAGACCGTCAATGTGGCGAATAATGCGGGAAGGGCGCGCATCTTTTCTCTCCATCTGAAGTCCGGACAGGTCCGGAACCGCTGTCCGCGGCTGCGAACCTGCAGAGGGGTAGCGCGATGTTTCCCGCCCCGGCAGCCGCAAGTTTGCGAAGCGGGCCCGCACAACTGCATAATGGACGATGTTTGACTGGAACGACCTGCGCTTCTTCCTCGCTGTGGCCCGACAGGGCAGTACGCTTGCGGCCGGCCGGCATCTGGGCCTGAGCCAGTCCACCGTGCAGCGTCGGCTGACCGAACTCGAGGCGCGCATCGGCCAGCCGCTCACGACGCGTTCGCCGGCCGGCTACAGCCTCACCGAGTTCGGGCGCGCGATGTTGCCGGCTGCGGAACGCGTGGAGGCGGCCGTGCTGGCGTTCAGCCAGCAGGTTGAGGTCGAGAAGCGGGATTATGTCGGGGTGATCCGGCTGACCTGTCCGGAGCCGATCGTTTTCCGCATCACGCAGGCCGCGCTGCTCGAGCGTTTCTATGAGATCTATCCGGGCCTGAAGGTCGAGTTCGTCAACAGCGACAAATATGTCGACCTCGCCAAGGGCGAAGCCGACGTGGCGTTGCGATCGGGCGACACCGACGACGACGCGCTCGTGGGCCGCACGATCGCGCAGTCGCTCTGGGCGATCTACGCGAGCCGGGCCTATGTGGAGCGCCATGGAAAGCCGGCGCGCCTCGAAGAGATCGAAGCCCATCCGCTTGTCGGTTTCGACGAGTCGCTTGCGCGCCATCGCGCCTCGACATGGCTTCGGGAGACGGCGCCCAACGGCAAGATCGTGGCGCGCAACAACAGCGTGCTGGGGCTCGTATATGCGGTGAAATCCGGCGTCGGCGTCGGGCCGTTGCCGACGGCGCTCGGCGACGCCGAGCCGGATCTGGTGCGCATTCTCGGTCCGGTTCCGGCTTTGACCAGAAGCTGGCGGCTCCTGGCGCACCCGGACGTTCGTCGAACGGCGCGCGTCACAGCTTTCGTCGATTTCATCGTCGGAGAAATTCCGGCGATGAAAGCGATCCTGACCGGCTAGACGCCGGCGCGCGCGTGCGGCCTCGTCAGGAGGCGCGCCGCAAGGCGGGGCGCGCCGCCGGCTGGCCGCCCGCGCCGGTGCGGAAATGGCTGACGAGACGCGACAGGCGTTCGGTCTCCTGCACGAGCGTGTGGCAGGCCGCCGTGGTCTCCTCGACCATCGCGGAATTCTGCTGCGTGACGCGATCGATGTCGACGACCGCGGTGTTGACCTGCGCGAGCGCCGAAGCCTGGTCGCGCGCGGCCGATGCGATGCCCAGCACGATGTCGTTGATGGCCGCGACCTCGACCACGATGACTTCGAGCGCCGCGCCGGTCTGTCCGACGAGATCCACGCCTTTTTCGACCTGATCGGCCGAGGCCGAGATGAGCGTCTTGATTTCCTTTGCGGCGTCCGCCGAGCGCTGCGCCAGAGCGCGAACTTCCGACGCCACGACCGCAAAGCCGCGTCCCGCTTCGCCCGCGCGCGCGGCCTCGACGCCCGCGTTCAGCGCCAGGAGATTGGTCTGGAAGGCGATCTCGTCGATCACCGTGATGATCTGGCTGATCTGCCGCGACGAGCGGTCGATGCCGCCCATGGCCTCGACGGCCTGACGGACGATCCGGCAGGAGTTTTCGGCCTGTTCCTTGGCCTTTCCGACCACCTTGCTGGCGTTGTCGGCATTGCTCGCCGTGTTGCGCACCGTCGTGGTGATCTCGGTCATGGCGGCGGAGGTTTCTTCGAGCGAGGCGGCCTGCTGTTCGGTGCGGCGCGACAGATCGTCGGATGCGGACGAAATCTCGTCGGACGCGCTGCGCACGTGGGTTACCGAACTGGTGATGGATTCCATGACGGTGCGCAGGCTCTGGACGGTCTCGTTCAGGTGCTTTTTCAGCGCCTCGGCCTTGTGCGGCATGTCGCCGTCGAGCGCGGCCACGAGATCGCCGTCGGCCAGCAGCTTCAGGGCGTGACTCGTGCGCGAAAGGATCATCTCGTCTTCTTCCGCCGTGCGCGAGCGGTCCTGCGCGTTGCGGCGATGCGCCTGCTCGGCCTCGTCGGCGGCGGCCAGGGCCTTGACGTGGTTCTGCTCGGCGGCGTGACGGGCGCGCTCGGCGATGGCGGCCTGTTCGGCGACGGCGGCGAACATCGCCTCCAGCCTGTAGGCCACCCAGGTGAGGATGCCGGCTTCGACGATGAGAATGCCCGCATGAAGGGCGAGGCGGCTCGTGTTGGCGCCGCCCGGATAGATGAGCGCCGGGACCATGAAATTGAGCGCGATGTGATGGACCGCGACCGTGGCGGCGCCGGCGACGACGACGCGCCAGTCACAGGCGGCGACCAGAATGGCGAGGGCGGCGAAATAGGCCATGTGCAGGTCGACCTGCATGGATTGTCCGCTCGAGGCGCCGACCAGAATCGAAATGGACGCCATGAGGGCGACGCCCGAAACGACATTCGCCAGACGCCCGCTGCGATCCGTCATCGCGACGCCCTGGCCGAGCGCCGACAGGGCCAGCGCCGCCAGGAGCGGCGTCGCCCAGGGAACGCCGGCGGCGTAGCAGGCCAGCCCGATGATCGGCGGCAGGCCCCAGAGGCAGGCGAGCACGAGGCGCAGGGCGCGCTGGCGCAGGGCATTCAGTTCGAAACCAGTTTCAGTCATTTTCAGATCCGGGGTCGTGGAGTGTCGCAGAGTGCGAGTTGAACGGGATCCAGAACGAGGACGGCGCCCGCGTCCCGGAGCCGGGATGCGAGACCCGGATCATCGGAGCGGACGACGACAACGAAAGGGAACGCGCCGAGGCGGGTGATCTGACCGGAGGTTGCGGCCGCCTCGAAGGCTTTTGCGCCGGACCACCAGGGCGGGAAAATCGCCGCGGCGGAGTCGCCGGCGGGCGACGAATGGGTGGCGATCGTGATGGCGAGGCCGAACAGGCTGATGCCCGCCGTCAGGGCCAGAATTGCGCCCGATCCGGGTTTGCCCGATGGGTTCGGAGCGACGCGTTGCAGGGCATTCATTCGATCGCACCGGATTAGCTTTGCAAATCAGCTTTAACCGCAACAAGTTAACAGCTTTCTAGCTCAGCTTGAGCAGGGCGCCCTTTTTTGGATCCGCCTGCTGGGCGTCGACGCATGACGCCGGAGACGCGTCGGGGCGTCTGCATCGGGGCGTCTCGCCCAAGGCGAGCGCCGCGACCGGAAGGCTCAGCGCTTCAGGAATGCGGAAACGCGCGCGATGGCGTCGGCGCGCGCGGGCTCGTTCGTGCCGGAATGGGCGGACCCGCCGCCGTCGCCCGTGAAGGCGAGATTTCGCTGAAGGCGCACGGGCTGACCGGGCGCATCGAAATTATGATAGGCGCCCGGATAGGTGACGATCTCGGCTCTGTCGCCCTGCCGGGCGGCGTTGCGCACCATGGCCACGCAGGGAGCGGCGGGCGTCCAGTCGTCGGCCTCTCCCGAAAGGACGAGAAGCGGCAACCGCGTGCGCCATGTTCCGCGCCGCTCGATCAGCGTGCAGCCGGGATAGAAGGCGATGGCGGCGGCGAAGTCGGGCCCGCGCACGGCATGCCGGGGCTGCACGGCGTAAACGACGCTCGATCCGCCGTTGGACCAGCCGAGCAGCGCGATCTTCTTCGCGTCAATGTCGCGCCGGCCGGCGAGATAGCGCAGCGCCGCAGCCGCATCTTCGATGCGCTCGCGTGAGGCGCGGACATCGCGCTCGCGCACGCGGCATTGCGAGCCGAGCCCGCGCGAGCCGAAACTGTCGGGGAACAAGACCGCGAAACCCTGCCGCGACAGGCGCTCGCCCCAATCCGCATGACGGGCCGAGAGTTCGCCCCGGGCGTTGGTCAGCCCGCCGCAGCCATGCAGCGCGATGACGGCGGGATGGGGACCGGGGCCCGCCGGGCTGTAGAGCAGGCCATCCAGCGCGGAGGGGCCGGAGCCGATGCGGATGCGTTCGGGCGAAGCCGCGGACGCGCCGGACGCGCAGATTGCGAGACTGGCGCAGACGAGCGCCGCCGCGCGCATCGCCGTGGCGGCGCGCGCGGCGAGGTTCAATGCGCCCGCGGCGGTCGCGCGTGCGATTCCACCTGCGCCATGCGGTCGACATAGGCGATGCCGATGGCCGACAGGATGAAGATCGCGTGGATGACCGTCTGCCATAGAATGCCACTCTCGGTGTAGGTGGAGCGCCCGGAGCCGAGGTTACCCGCTTCGATGAAGGTGCGCAGCAGGTGGATGGACGAAATGCCGATGATCGCCATGGCGAGCTTGACCTTGAGCACGCCGGCGTTGACGTGGCTCAGCCATTCCGGCTCGTCGGGATGCCCCTTCAGGTTGAGGCGCGACACGAAGGTCTCGTAGCCGCCGACGATGACCATGACGAGAAGGTTCGAGATCATCACCACGTCGATCAGGCCCAGCACCACCAGCATGATCTGCTGTTCGGTGAAACTCGTGGCGTGGCTGACGAGGTGCCAGAGCTCTTTGAGGAAGAGCAGCACATAGACGCATTGGGCCGCGATGAGGCCGAGATAGAGCGGCAGCTGCAGCCAGCGCGACCCGAAGATCAGCACCGACAGGGGCGCGAGCTGCTTGCGCACCGCAGGCGGGAGGGGCGTCGTGTCGTGGAGATCGTGAGGGGACATGAGTGTTCGGAGCCTTCCTGGACATCGGGCGCCGCGGCGATTCGGCGATTGCCGGAACCATAACCGTAACCGCGGCGCGGCCACCAATGGAGATTGAGCATGGCCTTCGTGTGACGGCGCCGCTCAACAGGACGCGGGCGCATTTGCCAGCCCGCGCGCGACCGACTTACCATGGGCTATGCGGCTACCAACCCGGGATGGCACATGCGGATCTACCACGTTGCGGCGCTTCTTGTCCTGTTTCACGCGCCGGCCCTGGCCGAGCCCGACTATATGGAGGCGCAGCGCTGCATCTGGCGCTGCCAGCACAATTCCGTCGGCGAGCGAGCCTATAGCGCCTGCGTGGCGCGCTTGTGCAACGACGGCCCGAAGGCGAGCCCGCGCCGCTCCGCCGCGCCCGCCGCGACGCCGCGCGAGACGGGCGGGCCGGGGCAATGGACGTTCGGCGAGCACCCGGACCTCGGGCGCGCCGCCTATGTGCGCATCGGCGAGGAAGCGTTCGGGATCGCCTGCAACGACACGACCTTCTATCCCGGCTCGCATTCGATCTCGTTCCGCATGACGACGGGGCTGGCGGCCATCCGCTCGCCCGACGATTACGTGACCTCGGTGGTCGACGAGCCGTTCGCGCTGATGGGAAGCAATCTCGCCCACTTCAACGTGCGGGGTTTCTTTGAGGCGCGCAGCAATTGGTGCGAGTCCGGGTTCGACCGTCTGCGTCGCTCGAAATCGCTGCTGTATCTGAAGAACACCGGCATGTCGCTGACGTCGGAAGGCGGCAGGACCCTGATGACCATCACGCAAGACGGCGGGCCGGTCGAGATCCGCAGCTCGGCCGACCTGCAAAAGGTGAAGGAAAAGCTGGTGATTCCGCTCGCCGGCTCGACCGCCGCCATCGGGCGGCTGATCAATGCGTGCCCGGCCTTGCGCCGGCAGACCAGCGATGACTGCACCGGCGGGCATTGAGAGCCGCTTCCAAACGAGAAAAAGAATAAGGGAGGTCAGCATGAACGAAGAGATCCGGCGCGCCATGGCGCCGACGAATGAAGAAATCGCCGCCATGGCGCTGATTTCGAACAGCGTGATCGCGCGCGAACTTCTCGGCGCAGGCATCGGGCGGGCGCTCGACATCGGCTGCGGCGAGGGCAAGTTCACCCGGGCCCTGACGGCCTTCGCGCCGCATGTCAGCGGCGTCGACGTGAAGGCGAACAAGATCGAGATGGCGCTGGCGGCGGCGGAGCGCGAGGGCCTGTCGGTCGACTTCCGCACGGCCAGCGGCGAAGATCTGCCCTATGAGAGCGGGTTTTTCGACGCCGTGATCTTTTCGAACTCGCTGCATCACATGCCGACGCCGGCCGTGGCGCTGCGCGAGGCGTTGCGCGTGCTGAGGCCGGGCGGCTTTCTCTACGTCATGGAGCCGGTGCCGGCGGGCAATTATTTCGAGGCGACGAAATTCGTCAATGACGAGACATTGGTGCGCACCGAGGCCTATGTCGAACTGACGAAGCTTGAGGGCGCCGAGCCCGTGCGCGAAATCATCTACCGCGCCGAGCGCATGTTCTCGGGGTTCGAGGAATGGCGTTCGGACCAGCTCGACCGCGACATCCGCCGCAAGGCATTGTTCGATGCGCGGCCCAAAGAAGTGCAGGAGAAGTTCGAGACCAGCGCGGTCCGGCGCGACGGAAAACTCGTCTTCAACCAGGTGTTCCGCGTCAACCTGCTGCGCAAGACGGCCGGCTGAGCGGCTTTCGAGGGCGCACGCAGATCGACCTTTCCGGTCGATCGCTGGGCATGCGGCGCCGCTCATATGTGCTTTACAACAAGTTGTCCGGACACGAACCTGAATTCAATCGTTTCATCTGAAACGATTGGCGCGCCAGGATTTTTCATCTTCGCGCCAATTGCGGCAGAGCTTCAGCCGGGCGGAGTGAAGGCATGGAATTCGGAATCTTCTCGAACGGTTTTCGGCCGCACTCCAGCGCCGGGCAATCCTACGACGAGGACATCGCCGAGATCGTCCTGGCGGACCAGCTCGGGTTTCGCGACGCCTATATCAGCGAGCATCACGGCGAGGCCCCCTATATCGGCAGGGTCGATACGATCCCGACGCCCGACATGCTGATGTGCAAGGCGGCGGCGCTGACCAAGCAGATCCGCATGGGCTCGGCCGTGAAGCTGATCCATCTGCATCATCCCGTCGACGTCGCCGTCCAGGCGGCGGTGACGGATCACCTGATCGGAAACAACCGCTATATTTTCGGCTTCGGCACGGGTTTCGCCTCGCCGCTGTTCTCGCGCGAGCGCGGCCTGAGCTTCGAGGACCGACACGCGCGGCTGCTGGAATCGCTCGACGGCGTGCTGAAGTGCTGGTCGAACCACGAGCCCTTCGATCTGGAGGGCAAATACTGGAACGGGCAGGGGATCATCGCGCTGCCCAAGCCGATCGACGCCGCCGCCATGCCGATGGCGACCGCGACGGATTCGGAGCCGATGGTGAAAATCGCGGCGGAGCGCGGCTATATCCAGCTCTCGGCCTTTCTCGAATCCCCGCAGGGCATCGCCGCCAAGGCCGAGCGCTACATCCGCTTCGCCAACGCCGCCGGCGTGAAATCGCCACGCAAGCATCTGACGGTTTCGCGCCTCGTCTATATTGCGGAAACGCGCGAGCAGGCGATCGAGGACATGCGCGCGGCCGTCGCCTACGAGGTGAGCGTGCAGGCGCAGCGCGGCTTCCTCAACATGCTGAAGAAGAATTTCAACCTCGACGTCCCCAATGACGAGCGCGCCATCGACGCGCTGGTCGAATGCGGCATGTATATCGTGGGCGATGTCGAGCAGGTGACGCGCCAGCTGCGCGAATTCTATTACGCCACCGGCGGGTTCGGCACGCTGCTGATCGTCGCCGGCAAGAGCTGGGCGACGCGCGAGAAGCGCCATCGCTCGATGCGCACCTTCATGAGCGAAGTCGCGCCGCGGCTGCGCGATCTCGACGCCGATCTCGGGGTCGCGGGCGCGGCCTGACTCCAGCACGCCTCAAGGCTGCGCCTGTCGCGCAGTGGTTTCACGCTTTCAGGAAGGACATCCCATGACGCGACTTCCGCTTTTCCTCATGACCGCAGCACTGACGCTCGCCGCGCCGCTGGCGCAGGCGCAACAGCCCGTCGCGTGGCGCAACGGCTATATTCTCAACAGCGACGCCGGCATGTTGCAGATGTCCGAAAAGGGCGGGTTTGCGGCCGCGCAGGGCATCGCGATCGAGACCGTCAATCTGCGGGGCGATCCGCTGCTCTTGAAGTCGCTGCTGTCGGGCCAGCTTGAAAGCTATATCGGCGGACCCGCGAGCCCGATGGTGGCGGCCAGCAAGGGCGCCGACGTCAAGATCGTCGGCTGCGGCTGGCACAAGCAGAGCTACATTCTGTGGGGCGGGCCGGGCGTCAAGGACGTGAAAGACCTGCGCGGCAAGACGATCGGCATTTCCACGCCGGGGTCGGCGCCCGACATCTTCATCCGCGCCGCCATGGCGACCGAGGGGGTCTCGGCGAATGAAGTGAAATTCGTCGCCGCCGGCATGCCGTCCGACTGGCTCAAATCCATGTCGGCGGGCGTGATCGACGCGGCGGCGACGCCGGACGAATATTCGGTGCGCGGGCAGGCCATGGGCCTGAAGGTGATGACGACGTCCGACAAGGCGACGCCCATGTCCATGCAGCGCTGCTATTACACGACCGGCGCGACGCTGAAGCAGCATCCCGAGCGCGTCGCCAAATTCCTGGCCGCCGAAATGGCCGCCTATACGTTCGCGCTGAAGAATCGCGACGAGACGATCAAGCTCGCGCGCCGCCTCGTCAGCGCGCCCGCCGACGCGCCCGAACCTGCCGCCGCCTATGACAGCGTCGTGTCGCGCAACGTGATCGAGACCTCGTTCGAGCCGCCGATGGAGAAGCTGCGGTGGCTGCGCGACGTGCTGGCCGAGAACAAGCTGCTCGACCGCGCCTGGGATCCGGAAGCCATGATCGACCGCAGGCCATTGCTGGAGGCCCGCAAGATTTTCGCCGCGGCGGGCACGAAGGCCGAGGAAGCGGCGCCTGCGGCTTTGGCGGCGTCGGGCGGAGGCGCGCTGCGCTGAGGCGCGTGGGACAGGGCGGAGGTCATCATGGTTCAGGCAAGCTCGGGCCACGTCAGCGTCATGGACGTGTCGAAGTCCTTCTCGCTGAAGGTCGACAATGAATATCAGACCATCCAGGCGCTGAAATCGGTCAGTTTCGAAGTCCGGGATTCCGAGATCGTGACGCTGATCGGCCCGAGCGGCTGCGGCAAGACGACGGCGCTGCGCATTCTCATGGGGCTCGAGACGACGACCCGCGGCCGGGTGACGGTCGGGGGCAAGGCGGTGAAGGGCTGCGGTTACGACCGCGGCCTCGTGTTCCAGCACGCGGAACTGCTGCCTTGGCTCACAGCGCTGCAGAACGTGATGTTCGGGCTCGAAATGAAGGGCATGCGCGGGCGCGAGCTGAAGGAGACGGCGATGCGCTATCTCGATCTCGTCGGGCTTGCGGATGCGGCGAACCGGCGGCCCTATCAATTGTCGGGGGGCATGAAGCAGCGCGTCGGCATCGCCCGCGCGCTCGCCATCGATCCCGAAGTGCTGCTCATGGACGAGCCCTTCGGGGCGCTCGACGCGCAGACGCGCGAAAGCCTGCAGGGCGAGCTTCTCGACATCCAGGCGCGCACGAAGAAGACCATCGTGTTCGTGACGCATGATCTCGACGAGGCGGTTCTGCTCGCCGACCGCATCATCGTCATGCGGGCGGGCTCCATCCAGGAAGTCATCGATGTGCCGCTGCCGCGTCCGCGCGGCGATCTCGGCGCGCTGCGCGGCACGGCGCAGTTCGGCGAGGCGCGCTACCAGGTCTGGAAGGCGCTGCACCGGGCGCCGGACGCGGCTTCCCATTGAAACGCCACCAGAGGACAGCGCCATGAGCGATCAGACGAGTCTTGCGGCCGCGGCGGTCGTGCGCGAGGAACCGGCCCTGCGCCCGCCGCGCGAAATGCCGCGCTGGGCCATCACTAGCCTGTCGGTCGCGCTCGCGGTGCTGGCGTGGGAAATTTTTGGGCGCGACGTCAATCCGGTTTTCGGATCCTACCCGTCCGCCATTGCGGTGGCCTTCTGGGAGCTGCTTCGCTCGGGCGAGCTGCACGCGGCCTTGTGGCAGAGCATGCAGGCCTTTCTCGTCGGCTATGGGCTGGCGGTGATCCTGGGCGTGCCCCTCGGCCTCCTGATCGGCCGTTCGCGCTTTCTGGAAGCCGCCATCGGGATTTTCGTGACGGGCGCATACGCCATGCCGCTCGTCGCGCTCGTGCCGCTTCTGGTGCTCTGGATGGGGCTGGGCTTCGCCGTGAAGGCCTGCATCGTCTTCCTGATGGCGGTGTTCCCGATCATCATCAACACATGGCTGGGCGTGCGCGCCGTGCCCAAAACCCTGATCGAAGTCGGCAAGTCCTTCGTGGCGTCGGATTTCACCATCATGCGCCGCATCGTCCTGCCGGCGACCATTCCCTACATCATGGCGGGCATCAAGCTGGCGGTGGGGCGCGGCGTGGTCGGCATGGTGATCGCGGAATTCTTCACCGCGATCTCCGGGCTCGGGGCGATCATCATCACGGCGGCCAACAGTTTCGACACGGCGCGGATGTTCGTGCCGGTGGTGGTGCTGATGGTGCTGGCGACCGCGCTGAATTCGCTGGTCGGCTATGTCGAGCGCAAGGTCGCGCCCTGGCAGAGCGAAATCTCGGGACGCGAGGAAGGCTGAGCGCCTATTGGCGCAGCAGCTCGTCGAGGTCCAGACGGCGGGTGTACATGGCGAGTTCGCCGTCCGGCGTGCGCGGCCAGTCGGCGGGCGCGCGATCCCAGTAAAGTTCCACGCCGTTCTCGTCCGGATCGCGCAGATAGAGCGCTTCGCTGACGCCGTGGTCGGATGCGCCGTCAAGCGGCAGGCCGGCGGCGATGACGCGGCGCAGCGCATCCGCCAGGGCGGCGCGTGTGGGATAGAGAATGGCCGTGTGGAACAGGCCCGTGGAGCCCGGCGGCGGCGGCGAGCCTCCACGGCTTTCCCAGGTGTTGAGGCCGATGTGGTGGTGGTAGCCGCCCGCCGAGATGAAGGCGGCCTGCGCGCCCAGGCGCTGCATGAGTTCAAAGCCCAGCACGCCGCAATAGAAACCCAGGGCGCGGTCGAGGTCCGCCACCTTCAGGTGGACATGGCCGATTCTGACGCCCGGATCGACGGGCCGGGCTGTGAAACTGGCTTCATTCATGGGTTCGTCTCCGCGGCCGCACGCGACGCCTCCTGGCGCGTCCACTTCTGGCGTCTACTTGGGGCCGACATTCTAATATTCACGTAAGTTTTTATTAATGTTGAAGCAAGGTCCTGATTTACAAGGCTAACTTCAAACAAAACTTTTACATCTTCCGTGTCTGATGGTGCGTGCTCGGGAGGTTGGCATGTTCAAGGCATTCTACAGAAACACTGACGGCGGCGTGGCGGTGATCTTTTCCGTCAGCATCGTGGCGGTTCTCTGTTGCGTTGGCGCCGCGGTCGATTATTCGCGCCTCAACACCACCAAGGTCGAATTGAACGCCGCCATCGATGCGGCCGCCCTGGCGGGCGCCAAATTCGCCACCACGGACATCAAGGCCGCCCAGGCGGCCGCCGAAGAGGCCTTCAAGGGCAATTACCGGAATTTCGCGGCGCGCAAATCCTTCAGCGCCGAGCTGATCAAGGCGAGCCCGTCCGACTCCTTCCGCGTCAAGGCGACGGTCGAAGTTCCCATGTCGATCACCAGGCTCATGGGCTACAACACCATGCCGGTCGGGTCTTCCGCCGATGTGGTGGTGGGCAGCGACGTCGACCTGCAGATCGCGCTGGCGCTGGACACGACCGGCTCGATGAGGTAGCGTCCACGGAGGTGGTGTAATTTCGGTCTGGATCGACGGTGTATTTTTCTGTCGATTTCTCAGCGGGCTGG
>JAIEQX010000243.1 GCA_019747375.1 Beijerinckiaceae bacterium
CCGGCCTCGATCATGCCGATGCGATGCTGCGGCTGCCGGATCGGCGCCTCGCCGGCCACCAGGGGCGTGGGCGAACTCGGCACGCATCGCAACGTCGCCTCACGGGCGCCCAGCAAACCGGTAAGGTCCGGCGGCAATGGCTCCTGCGCGACTTTCGCGAAGGCGGCGCGCAGGATGTCGTTCTGACGGCGCCATGATTCGACCCGGGCCCCGGCCTCCGGCTCGTCCAGCAGCCAATGTTCGATTTTAACCCGGCGCTCGGCGATCAATTCGCCGTCCACCAGCGCATTTAATTCGGCGTCGCTGATGCGCTCTGCGCCGGTCATCGGCCCGCGCTCACTTGACCAGCCTCAGATGGTTCGGCTGGCGCAGGTGCCTCCGCGCCCCGAACGGCAGCGCGGCGTCGAGATGCTGCCCCAGGAGGGCGCGCGCGCGCGCAATCCGGCACACAAGCGTGGCGCGCGATATCCCCAAGATCTCGGCGCTCTGCGCATAGGTGAACCCCTCGATCACCACCAGCAACAGCGCCTCGCGGTCCGACAGCGGGAGTTCCAGAAGCGCCTGGTTGACGCCCTGCGATCTCGGAGCCGGGCTGGCGGGCGGCGCGCCCCCTGCCTCGGAAATCGCCTGGAGGCGCGCCTGGTTCAGATGGATGAGGGTTGTATAGAGCCAGATCCGCAACTGGTCGGCGGCGGGCTGCCGCCCCGTCTTGAGCGCCAGCGCGAGCGTCCTGTGGACCATTTCGGCGGCGGCGTCGTTCGGCCCGGACCCCTCGCGTGGGATCAGCGCGCTGGCGAAGCGGCGCAATGCAGGCGTCAATCTGGCTAGATCGTCGCGGTGACCCAAACGCGCATCCTCGAACGCTTTTCCCCGAACACCGGAAGCATTTTAGGTCGCGGATTTCGCCGTGACTATGGCCTTGCCGAGAGTTTGAACGAAATTCGAAGGACGGCCGCTCATCCCGCTGGCGCTTGCCTTCCCGCGGCGGCTCGCTTAAACGGCGTGAAGGTATCGCGAGGCGCGGACCGCGGCCGACTCTCGGCGGGACCGGCCTCAACTTTGTCGGGACCATTATGACCCAGCCAGTCGAAAAGTCGGACGGTCCGGCGACCAAGGGAATCCTCGCCGGAAAGCGCGGTCTCGTCATGGGCGTCGCGAACAATCGCTCGATCGCCTGGGGCATCGCGCGCGCCGCGCATCTGGCCGGCGCCGAACTCGCCTTCACGTATCAGGGCGACGCCCTGGAAAAGCGCGTCCGGCCGCTCGCCGCCGAACTCGGCGCCCATGTCGTCGGCCATTGCGACGTGACCGACGCCGCCACGCTCGACGCCGTATTCGGCGAGGTCGAGCGGATCTGGGGCAAGCTCGATTTCGTCATCCATTGCATCGCCTTCTCGGACAAGGACGAGCTGACCGGCCGTTATGTCGAGACCAGCGAGGCCAATTTCACCAAGTCGCTGCTGATCTCCTGCTATTCCTTCACAGCGGTCGCGCAGCGCGCCGAGAAGCTGATGACAGACGGGGGCTCACTCGTGACGCTGACCTATTACGGCGCCGAGAAGTGGATGCCGCATTACAATGTCATGGGCGTCGCCAAGGCTGCCCTCGAGGCGAGCGTTCGCTATCTGGCTGCCGACCTCGGCGAAAAGAACATTCGTGTCAACGCCATCTCGGCCGGCCCCATCAAGACGCTGGCGGCCTCGGGCATCGGCGACTTCCGCTATATTCTCAAGTGGAACGAATATAACGCGCCGCTGCGCCGCACGGTCACGATCGAGGAGGTCGGCGAGACCGCGGCTTTCCTGGTGTCGGACATGGCTCGCGGCATGACCGGCGAAATTCTCCACGTGGACGCCGGCTATCATGTCGTCGGCATGAAGAACCCGTCCGCGCCGGATATCAGCGTGGTCGGCAAGGACTGAGTCGCGGTCGCCGGTGAATGTGTTGCCGGCATGCCGATCCTGCGCGTGACGGACCCCGGAAATGTTCGAGGGAGCGCCAGCGTCGCATCCGCCATGATCTTTGAACTTCGTCATCGCCTCATCTTCCTGCGCCACGGCGAAACCGACTGGAACGCCGAAGGTCGGCTGCAGGGCGGTCAGGACATTCCGCTCAACGCCAAGGGACGCGCGCAGGCCGAGGAGGCGGGTCGGATCGTCGGCAAGATCCTTGGCCGGGACAAGGCGCGCATCGACGCCTGCGACCATGTCTGTTCGCCGCTCGGCCGCGCCCGCATGACGATGGAGCTGGCGCGCGGCGCTCTCGGGCTCGACCCCAAGGCCTACCGTCTGGAAGACCGCCTTCGAGAAATGTCGTTCGGCCGCTGGGAAGGCATGACATGGCCGGAAGTCCAGAAGGACGATCCATTGGCGGCGCGCAACCGCGAACTGGATAAATGGGGCCTGGTGCCGCCCGGGGGCGAGAGTTACGCCATGCTGTGCGACCGTCTGGCGCCCTGGCTCGAGACGATCTCGACCGAGACCATCGCGGTGGCCCATGGCGGCGTCGCCCGTTGCCTCATGTACATGCTGGCCGGGACCGCGACCGAGCGCGCCCCCATGTCGGACATCTGGCAGGGCCGCGTCCTGGTCTTCGAGGCTGGAAAATATCGGTGGATATGAGTCGAGGCTTCCGCATCGACATCCATTCATGCCGGGTTCATAAGCATTGAGATTGATGGTGAGCGTGAAAAAGGACTCTCTGCCGTCACGAAGCAATCTTAATCGTGAGTCCAACCTTGTTTCTGGTTCGGTCCATCCGCATGATGCGCGCCCGCAGGGGCGCCAGCCTCGACGTGGTGGCTCGACGACTGCCGCAAATTTGAGAGGGAGGGGGACGACCGTTTGTCTTGACCGTTCCGCACAGGCCGCGCCGCGCTTCGCACTCGGCCTCACCCGCCCGCAACCCGCCTTCGGGGCCCCGCCTCATGAGGCGCCCGGCGATGCCGGGAATGGGACTTTCAGACTTCAGACAACCGGCCCGACAGTATGACCCAGACGGATCCCGAGCTCCTCACCAGCGCCGCTGAAACGCCGCCAGAAGCCGCGCCCGCCATGCTGCGCGGGGCCCAGCGCCCCGATCTGCTGCGCGACGAACTGCTGGCCGAGATCTTCGCCGCGACAGTCGCCGCAAGTCCCGACGCAATCTGCCATATTGTCGATGGCGTGAGCCATAGCTACGCCGATGTCGACCGTGACGCGGTCGAATTGGCGCGCGGTCTGCTGCGCCATGGCGTGAAGCCGGGCGACGTCATCGGTCTCTGGATGCCGCGCGGCGGCGAATTGCTGGTCGCCCAGATCGCCATCGCCAAGACAGGCGCCGCCTGGCTGCCGTTCGACGCGGATGCGCCGCCGGAGCGAATCGCCGTCTGTCTGGAGGATGCCTCCGCCAAGGCGCTGCTCGCGGCGCCCGCCAAGGTCGGGGACGTCGAGCAGGACATGCCCTGCCGCGTTCTGACCCCGGCGGCCCTGCGCGATCCGTCCGACCACAGCCTCGTCGACGCCCGCGCCATGGGGGCGCGTCCCGACCAGCCCGCCTATCTGATCTACACCTCGGGTTCGACAGGCACGCCCAAGGGCATCGTCGTCACGGGCGCCAATATTTGCCATTACCTGCGCTCCGCCAACGAGGTCTATGGGCTGGTCGCCAGCGACGTCGTGTTCCAGGGCGCGTCAGTGGCTTTCGATCTCTCGATGGAGGAGATCTGGGTCCCGTATCTGGTCGGCGCCAGCCTTTTCGTCGCCACGCCGAAGATCATGGGCGAGACCGACAATCTGCCGGAAGTGATGGACAAGGCCGGCGTCACGGTGCTCGACACCGTGCCGACCCTGCTGGCCATGCTGCCGCGCGACGTCGCCTCCCTGCGCGTCATCATCCTGGGGGGCGAGGCCTGTCCGCCCACAGTCGCCAGCCGCTGGTGCCGCCCGGGCCGCACGATTTTCAACAGCTATGGCCCGACCGAAGCGACCGTTGTCGCCACCGTGGCGGAAGTGCGTCCGGGCGAGCCCGTGACGATCGGCGGCCCGATTCCGAACTACACCTGCTACGTCGCTGACGATGCGCTGAAACTGCTCGGGCGCGGCATCGAGGGCGAATTGCTGATCGGCGGACCCGGGGTCGCCCGCGGCTACCTCAACCGCTCGCTGCTGACGGCCGAAAAATTCATCCAGAATCCGTACGGGACCGATGGCGTCGACCCGATCCTCTATCGCTCCGGCGACGCAGTGGCGATGGACGCCGCCGGCAACATCCTGTTTCGCGGCCGCATCGACGATCAGGTCAAGATCCGCGGCTTCCGCGTCGAACTCGGCGAGATCGAAACGAAGCTGACCGAAATCCCCGGCATCGCGCATGCAGCCGTCGTGCTGCGCACCGATGACGGCATGGATCAGCTCGTGGCCTTCCTGGTCGCCGACAAGCAGGCCGAGACCGATTTCGATCCGCGCCGCCTGCGCGCGCTTCTGCGCGACCGTCTGCCCGCCTACATGGTTCCGGGCCGTTACGAGACGCTCGACGAACTGCCGCGCCTGTCGTCCGGCAAGGTCAATCGCAACCAGCTGAAGCGGGCCGAACTCACCACGCCGGCCGGAACAGCCGAAGAGCAGGAAGAGCCGCGCACGCCCACCGAAGCGCGTCTGCTGGAAGCCGCCAAGGCGGTGCTGCCGCCGCAGGCCATTCCCTTCGACGCGGATTTCTTCACCGATCTGGGCGGCCATTCGCTGCTTGCCGCGCGCTTCGTCTCGATCGTTCGCCAGACCCATGGCTTGGCGGGCATCACGCTGCAGGACGTCTACGCCACGCGCAGCCTGCGCGCGATGGGCGAGATGCTCGACACCAAATTCGCGCATGTCCCGGAGGCGGAGGATCTGTCCTTCGAGCCGCCGCCGTGGCGCCGCCGTTTTCTGTGCGGGCTCGCGCAGGGCATCGTCATGCCGTTCATTCTGGCGCTGATGACCGCGCAATGGCTCGGCGTCTTCGTCAGCTACATGTTGCTGACCTCGGCCGAGGCCGGCCTTCTCACCGAAATTTTTTCGCTGCTCGGCGTCTACGTCTGCATCAATCTGGCGACGGTCGCGATCGTCATCGTGGGTAAATGGGCGTTGATCGGCCGCACGAAGCCGGGGCGCTATCCCCTATGGGGCTCCTATTATTTTCGATGGTGGCTCGTGCAGCGCCTCATCGGCCTCATGCATCTGAAATGGTTTCAGGGCTCGCCCGTCATGCGCATTCTGCTGCGCGCTCTGGGGGCCAAGGTCGGGGATGACGCCATCATCGGCGAAATCGAATCCGGCGCGCTCGATCTCGTGGAATTCGGCCGCTACTCGTGCATCGGCGGAAAGGTCGAGCTCGGCAATGCGCGCGTCGTCGGCAACGAATTGATCATCGACCGCATCATCATTGGTGAGGACGCCTATATCGGCAATTCCTGCATCATCGAAGGCAACACGATCATCGGCGAGGGCGCCGAACTTCGGGATCTGACCTCCCTGCAGGACGGTTCGCGCATCGGCCCGTTCGAGATCTGGGACGGGTCTCCGGGCAAGAAGGTCGGCGTTCTGGATCCGGCGGAACTTGATGAATTCCCCGTCGTCGGCAAAGCGCATCGCGCGCTCCAAACGTTCTGCTACACGATCGCGCTTCTCGCCATTCCGCCCATCGGCCTCCTGCCGATCTTCCCGGCCTTCTGGGTGTTCGACTACGTGGACGAGTGGATCGGCGTCGCCGATCTCGACCGCACGCTCTACATGGCCTCGATACCGATCCTTGCCTGGCCGACCGCTTTTGCGATGGTGCTGATCACGGTCGGCTTCATCGTGTTGATCCGCTGGGCCGTGCTGCCACGCGTCCGCGAAGGCTCCTATTCGGTGCATTCGTGGTTCTACTTCCGCAAGTGGGTGGTGGCGCTCTCGACCGAGATCACGCTCGAGACCCTGAGCTCTCTGTTCGCCACCATCTACATGCGCGCCTGGTACCGCCTGATGGGCGCGAAGATCGGCAAGGGCGCCGAGATATCGACCAATCTTGCGGGCCGCTACGACCTCGTGGAAATCGGCGCGAAGAATTTCATCGCCGACGAGGTCGTGCTGGGCGACGAGGAAGTTCGCCGCGGCTGGATGCACCTCAAGATGGTCAAGACGGGCGCGCATGTCTTCGTCGGCAACGACGCCGTCGTGCCCGCCGGCAGCGAGATCCCGAGCGGCGCGCTGATCGGCATCAAGTCGAAGCCTCCGTCAAACGAACTCATGAGCGAGAACGACACCTGGTTCGGCTCGCCGCCGATCAAGCTGCCGGTCCGCCAGAAGTTCGACGCGCTTGGCGCCAACTGGACCTATGAGCCGCCGTTCTGGAAAAAGGCCGCCCGCGCGGTCTTCGAGGCCGTGCATATTTCACTGCCCACCATGCTGTTCATCACCTTCGGCACCTGGGCGGTTGAGGTCTTCGGACCTGCGCTGCTGGCCGGGCAATGGCTCAAGCTGTTCCTGCTGTTCGTCGCCGCCTCGGTGACGATCTCGGTCGGCATCCTGCTGGTCGTCGTCATGATCAAATGGCTGGTCATGGGCCGCTACGAGCCGGTGGTGAAACCCATGTGGTCGTGGTGGGCGATGCGCACAGAATCCGTCGCGGTGCTCTATTGGGGCCTCGCCGGAAAGGTGCTGCTGGAGCATCTGCGCGGCACGCCCTTCCTGCCCTGGACCCTGCGGCTGTTCGGCACGCATATCGGCAAGGGCGTCTACATGAACATGACCGACATCACGGAATTCGATTGCGTGACGATCGGAGATTTCGTGGCGCTGAACGGTCTCTCGGCCTTGCAGACGCACCTTTACGAGGATCGCGTCATGAAAGTCGGCCGCGTCTTCGTGGCCGACGGCGTGACCGTCGGCGCGGGATCGACCGTGCTGTACGACACCCATGTCGGCCAGTGGGCGCGCCTGGGGCCGCTCACGATCGTGATGAAGGGCGAGCATATTCCGGCCAACACGGAATGGATCGGCGCGCCCGCCGAGCCCGCCATGGCCCGCATCGTCGGTCAGGCGCAGGCCTGACGGAACCGCCGCGCGGCGTGGCGTCATTTGACCGCGCGCGGCGGCGCTCCTAGAAAGCGCTGGCGTTCTCAGCCGCCAGCGAGCCCAGGGCCCCATGTCGCACAACACCTTCGGCCATCTGTTCCGCGTCACCACCTATGGCGAGAGCCACGGGCCCGCGATCGGCTGCATCGTCGACGGCTGCCCGCCGCGCATTCCGTTGGCCGCGGAAGACCTGCAGGTCTGGCTCGACAAGCGCCGCCCGGGCCAATCCCGCTTCACCACGCAACGTCAGGAGCCGGACGCGGTCCGCATCCTGTCCGGCGTGATGGAAGACGGGCAGGGCCGCTTGGTCACGACCGGAACCGCCATCGGGTTGCAGATCGACAATGTCGACCAGCGCTCGAAGGATTATGGGGAGATCAAGTCGAGCTATCGCCCTGGCCACGCCGACTATGTCTATGACGCCAAATACGGCATCCGCGACTACCGCGGCGGCGGGCGCTCCTCGGCGCGCGAAACCGCCATGCGGGTCGCAGCCGGCGGCGTCGCCCGCAAGATCCTCGATGGCGTAACGATCCGCGGCGCGCTGGTCCAGATGGGTCCGCACAAGATCGACCGCCAGCGCTTCGACTGGGACGAGGTCGACCGCAATCCGTTCTTCTGCCCGGACGCGGAAGCCGCCAAATCGTGGGAAACCTATCTGGACGGCGTCCGCAAGGCCGGCTCGTCCTGCGGTGCCATCATCGAACTGGTGGCCGACGGCGTGCCGGCCGGATGGGGCGCGCCGATCTATGGCAAACTCGACGCCGAACTCGCATCTGCGTTGATGTCCATCAACGCCGTCAAGGCGGTGGAAATCGGCGATGGCATGGCCTCGGCCGCCCTGAGCGGCGAGGACAATGCCGACGAGATGCGGATGGGCAACGACGGCAAGCCGTTGTTCCTCTCGAATCACGCCGGCGGCATTCTGGGCGGGATCTCCACCGGCCAGCAGATCGTCGCGCGCTTCGCCGTGAAGCCGACGTCTTCGATCCTCACGCCGCGCCGCTCGATCGACCGCACGGGCGCGGAGGTCGAATTGCGCACCAAGGGGCGTCATGATCCCTGCGTGGGCATTCGCGGCGTTCCGGTCGGGGAGGCCATGATGGCGATCGTGCTGGCGGACGCCTTCCTGCGTCATCGCGCGCAGATCGGCGACGGCAGGATCTGGCCCTTCCAGGACTGATCAGCGCGCCTTCGCGACGAGCCCGACGATCGGGCCCATGGGGCGCCAGCCGTCGCTGCGCTTCAGGTCGGGCGCATGCAGCGCCGAGATTGATCCGTCGAGATAGAGCGCATCCGGGCAGCCAAGCCGGTCGCGGAAGAGAACTGCGAAATCGTGGAAGCTCACGCGCGCGTTCGAGATGACGAAACGCACCCGTCCGTCGCGGCACAGGCCGACGCCGTTGCGCACTTTCAGGGAATCGGAATCCTGCGAAAAGCGCGGATGCAGCTTGCCCGCGATCACCAGCATCGGGCCGGACTGCGTGGCGTAGGCGGCTTTCGGTTTCAGCCGCGCATAGCGTGACGTTTCCGTCACCTGGGCGCCGCCCGGCCCGATCCAGAACACGCCGTTCGGCCGCATGTGGAAATTGCCGAACCCGCCGCGCGTGCTCAGCCCCTTAGCCTGCGCGCCATTCTCGATATAGAGCCCCACGGGCGAGCGGTCTTCGTGATACATGCCGGCGTTCATCGCGAAGGCGAGCCTTTCACCGCGCTTGGCGAGGTCGCGATCGATGGCTGAAAACGCCCCGTACGGCTTGCCCTCCGGGTCGCGCAGGAAGAGCCGCAGGTCCGACCCCTTGGCCGGGGCGGCGCAGACCGAATAGGACACGCCCTTGTCGGTGATGTCGGAACAGGCCCGACCGTCGGCTTGCGCCAGGGCCGCGACGGGTGACAGCGCGAAGATCAGCGCGAGGCAGGTGCGGCGTGCAGGCTTCATCGTCTCAGGCGCCGCCCATCAGCATCATCACATGCGCGGCGGCCGAGCGCGCCAGCGCTTCGAGATCATACCCGCCCTCCAGCAGCGAGACCACGCGGCCCTGCGCCCGGCGGTCGGCGATTTCCATCAGCTTGCCGGTGGCCCAGCCGAAGTCTGCTTCCAGCAGGTTGATGTTGGCGAGCGGATCCCGCCGATGCGCGTCGAAGCCCGCCGAGATGATCACGAGGTCGGGCGCAAAGGCCTCGATGGCCGGCAGGATCCGGCTCGTCATGGCGTCGCGGAACTGCGCGCCGTCGTCGCCCGCGCGTAGCGGCGCATTGACGATTGTGCCGAACGCCCCCGTTTCGTTCAACGCGCCCGTGCCGGGATAGAGCGGCATCTCGTGCGTCGAGGCGTAGAGCACGTTCTTGTCGGACCAGAAGATGTCCTGCGTGCCATTGCCGTGGTGCACGTCGAAATCCATGATCGCGACGCGCTCGGCGCCATGGACGGCCTGCGCATGACGGGCCGCGATCGCGGCGTTGTTGAAGAAGCAGAACCCCATGGTGGTGGCGTGTTCGGCATGGTGGCCGGGCGGGCGCGTCGCCACGAAGGCGTTGGTCACGCGCCGCGTCATCACCTCGTCGACAGCCATGCAGGCCCCGCCGACCGAGCGCATGGCGGCGTCGAACGTGCCCGGCGACATGGCTGTGTCGCCGTCGAGGCGCAGCAGCCCCTGGTGCGGCGAGGCTTCGGCCAGAGCCTGAAAGTAGGTCTCAGGATGCGCCCGGATGATCGCCTCGCGCGTCCCCAACGGCGCCGTATCGCGCAAGAGGCATTGGAAGCGCTCGTGCTCCAGGATGCGCTCGATCACCCGCACGCGGTCCGGCCGCTCGGGATGGCCGGGTCCCATGTCGTGCGCGAGACAATCCGGATGGGTGAGCACGAGGGTATTCACGGGACGTCGCCTCCGGTTCGCGCAGATGATTGCGGTCCGCGCCGAGTGTCTTGTCCCGACACCCTACGCCATGTCCAATGAAACAGACGCAGGCGGGGCGTCGCCTTGAGCTGTGTCACTTTAACGCCACGTTTGAATTTTTCGCACTGCAGCACGGGCGATGGTTAAGATTGTGATAAGACTTCGGGCGTGATTATGGCCGGATCGATCCGGTCGGGGGCCGCACTTTCAATGAAAAAAATGACCTGGGCCATGACGGCTCTTCTCGCGCTGCCGCTCGCTGGCTGCAACTTCAAGAGCTTGCCTGATCCATCGCTGTCCAGCCGCGACAGCGAATATATCGCGCGCGTCCCCACGTTCGAACTCGACCTCGCCTATGAGCGCTACGAAGTCGACGATCCGACAGGCCAGCCGCCCGGCACCATCCTGGTCGACACGTCGCAAAAGCTTCTTTACTTCGTCCTGCCCAACAAGCGCGCCATTCGCTACGGCGTCGCCGTCGGCGGCGAAGCCTTCGGCTGGACCGGAACCGCCACCATCGCCCGCAAGGCCGAATGGCCGAGCTGGATGCCCCCGTCCGACATGCTGGTGCGCTGGCCGCATCTCAAGCCGGTCGTCGCCGCCGGGGGCCTCAAGGGCGGCCCCGACAATCCCCTCGGGGCCCGCGCCCTTTACCTCTACGACAACGGCCGCGACACGCTGTATCGCATCCATGGCACGAACGAACCCGAGACGATCGGGCAGGGCGTATCGTCGGGCTGCATCCGCATGCGCAATATCGACGTGATCGATCTGTTCAACCGTGTGCCGGTCGGCACGAAGGTCGTGGTGAAATAAGTCAGCGTCTGGCGGCGACATCTGTCGTCGCCGGCCGGCCGATCTGGATCTGGACGATCTCCGGCGGGCGTCGAAAGCGCACCGGGAAGATTGAAGCGCCCAGCCCGCCGGACACGATCAGATGCCGGTCGTTTTCGTGAAAATGCCCATAGACGTAGCGCGTCGTGCGCCGCGCCACCGGCGAGCCGATGAAGGGCAGGTTCACCTGCCCGCCATGCGTGTGGCCGCACAGGGTCAGGCCCACGCGCTTGGGAACGCGGCCGAAGACATGCGGTTCATGCGCCAGCAGGATCGCCGGCGCATCGTCCTTCAGCAGAGCCAATGTGCCGGGCAGATCGTCGTCGCCGCGAAACTGGCCCGCCCGGATCCTGTTGGCGAGTTGGTCGGCCAGGCCCAGCAGCCAGAATGGCTTGCCGTCCTTGAACAATCGCTGGCCCGAATTCTCCAGCACCGTCACGGACGCATCCCGCAAGGCGCGCCGCACGCTCTCGCCGCCGTCGCCGCGCATGCGCGGCAGCGCGCCGTGCCAGATGTCGTGATTGCCCAGAACACCGAAGACGCCCAGCGGCGCGCGCAGCATCGACAAGGCGCCGCCCCATGCCTCGGGCATGACCGGCGCGGTGACGTAATCATGCCCGCCGTTGTAATCGCCGAGCAGCACGATGAGGTCGGGCTGGAGATTGTTGGCGAGGCCGCAGATCTGCAACAGCCGGTCGACCGGCATCCAGGGCTCGCAGGCGTGAAAATCCGCCAGGGCGACGATCTTGAGCGACAGGTCGGCCGGCCAGCCCGCGGGCGTCAGCGAATAGCTCGTGACGTCGAGCAGAAGCATGGGCTCGAAGCCCATCGCATAGGCGCCGACGCCGCTCGCAGAGAGAGTGACGCCGGCCGCACCCAGGAGGAACGACCGGCGGGACAGGAGGACCATGAGCTCGACTTCAGGAAGCGGGCGCGTCCCCGCGCCGCACGAGCGGCTGGATACGTGCCTCGATCAGGCTGCGATATCTTCGCCGCGCAATATGGCGGGAATATCGTCAACCTTGAGGCGGCGGCGCGGCTCGGCGGGCCGGTCGCGATGCTGCAGGGCCGCCATCACGGCCGCAATGCCGATCTCGCGATAGAGATGCGCCTGCAAGTCGCGCGCATCTTGAATCTGTGGCGGGACGGGATGCTTCACTTCATATTCGGACATGGCGGGCTCTGGCGTGAGAAGACTGTCTTTACCCTCCCAATGTCGAAGATATTGGCTTAATGGGGCCTTAATTTGGGACCTCCTGACAATGAGTTGAGTCGGACGTGGCGCGGGCGACACAGGCCCTCGGCGCCGCCGCAGGCCTGCAGCCCACGGGGGGGCCGGAGCGCGGCAAGCCAAGTCGTTGTGATGCAGGGCTTAATCAATCAGGAATGCTGCGCGATGCCGTTTGACGCCATACTTTTCGACAAGGACGGGACCCTTGTCGATTTCGACCGAACCTGGGGGCCGGCGGCCCATGACGTCATGTCGACGCTGGCGGCGGGCGATAGAGGCGCCTTCGCGCGCCTCGTTGACGTGAGCCGCTTTGATCTGGAGGCGATGACCTTTGGGGTGGATTCGCCTCTGCTGGCCGGTTCGTCCGCGATTTATGGACCGCTTTGGGCAGATGCGCTCGGGCGTCTCGACCTGCCCGTGCTGTGTCGCGAAATGGACGACCTGTTCCGCGCCGCCGCGCTGGCGTCGCTGGCCCCCTTGGGCGATCCGCATCGACTGGCGTGCGGGCTGCGGGCGCGCGGCCTGAAACTCGGCATCGCCTCCAACGACGCCGAGGCCTCAGTGCGGGCGCAGGCCGGCAGGCTCGGCATCGCGGAGCTCATGGATTTCGTCGCGGGTTACGATTCCGGTTTCGGCGGCAAGCCCTTGCCCGGCATGGTCACGGCCTTTGCGCGTCACTGCGGCGTCGCGCCTGGTCGCATCGCCATGGTGGGCGACACGATGCACGATGTCGACGCCGCGCGTGCAGCCGGCGCGGTGTCGATTGGCGTTCTGTCAGGACCGGGACATCATGACGAGCTGAGGGCGCATGCCGATCACGTCATCGATCATGTCGAAATGCTGCCGGCTCTCCTCGATCGACTCGCGCGCATCGCCTGATCAGCGCAAAACCCACTGGCAGAAGGGGTTTCCGCCGCGCCGCTCACGCAGATCGACGTGAACGTGATCCTCATGATAGCCGTCCGACCCGGGTCCCAGGATGGTCTTGAACCGCGCGCAGGCGCTGCGTCTCATCTCTTCCATGAACGGTCGGGCTTCGGCGCTCTTGTCGATCGAGAGCACGCGCCCGTTGGCGAGCGTCAGGCCGCGCAGGTCGAAGGCGTTTCCCACTCCATGCTCGCTCATCCGGGCGCCAGCGATCCGGTTGCGGCCGCGGCAGACATAGGCGGCCGCGCTCTGGATGCGCGCCAGTTTCGAGCCTGTTTTTTCGGCCGCCGCCGCGAGATCCGTGCGCACCCACACGGCGAGCGCATCCGCCAGCTGGCACCGCATCAGCGATGCGGGCTCGACAGGCACGCGCGTCCCGTCGCCGAGAAATATCGCCGTAAGTTCGATGGGCGAGTCGATGCCGCAGCCGCCATCCCCCCGCACGCTGGGCGTCAGCTTGCCATCGACGCGCCCGCTCGCCAGAAGGGCGGCGCAGAAAGATGGCGCTTCGGGCCTGGGCAAAGTGTCAGGCGCGCCGGGGTCCACACGCGGCGGCAACGCCGCCAGCTGGTCCAGACTGCGGGGCCGGGGCGGCGGCATGGGAGCGGATGACGCAGCCCCAGGCGCGCCGCTGGCCGCGAGCGGGGCCGGCGCGTCGGGCTGCGCCGGCCCGGTAGTCTCCGGACTGGGTTGTGCGCTCAGCTCAGCAGGGCGGCGCGGGGGCACTGGTCCGGTCTCGGGAAAAGCCGCGGCATGGGCGCCGGAAGGAATGGCCGCGAACAAAATGGCGGCCCGCAGAAACTTCGACACGCCTGCAATCATGAGTTGGGTCCGCCGCAGCCAGTCTTGCTCAACGGGCCAGCGGCGATCCGGTTCGGCCGCGCCTTGCTTGAAGCTGACATACGCGCGCTACTCTGCCCCGGCGCGACGCGCGCGCTTGGGAGCCGGGGGCGCGCTTTGGTCGCGGACGAGATCGCGCGTCTGCACCAGCAGATTTTCGAGCGCCGCGAGTTGCGGCTCTGGCAGTCGTCCCAGCGTATCGTTCACGAAGCGTCGCTGGACCGCGATGCCTTCCTCGGCGATGCGCCGGCCTTCCGGCGTCAGATAGATCGCATGGGAGCGGCGGTCGCCGGGAATGGAGCGGCGTTCGACCAGTCCCGCCGCGACGAGACGGTCGATCAGCCCCGAAATATTGCCCTTCGTCACGTAGAGCCGCTCCGCCAGCTCCTGCTGGCTCACGCCTTCGCGTTCGGTCAGCGTCGTCAGCACGTCGCATTGCGGGACGGAAAGGCCGATGGCCCGCACCCGCTCGGAAATTGCCGTGTTGATTCGCGTCTGCAGTCGCAGAAGCCGAAACCAGACGCGAGCGGCATGTGCTTCCTGATCCATCCGATCCCTCTTTTCTCGGGCAAGACCCTAGAGCGGCGGCGGGCGACCCACAAGACGCCGTGATCGATCTCTGGCGCTGGCTGCGGAGGACCTGTATCACGACACCATGCGACGCCTCATCATCGAAGAGCCTTTGTCCTCGGCTGCGGTCTGGAGCCGGCGGCTCGCCGTGTTCGCGCTCGCCGTGGCGGCCATCGGCCTGGCGCTGGCGCAGGTGCGGGCGATTGACGCGCTCGCTGGCCTGGCGGTGCTGGGCGCCGCGATCCTTGTCGCCTGCGGCGGCGTTCTGCTCGCATTGACGGCCTTCGTGGTGATCTGGCGAACCGGGAGAAGGGGCCTGGGCATGGCGATCTCGACCCTGATTCTGGCCGCCATCCTGATGGCGTTTCCAGCCTATCTGGCGTTCCAGGCCTTGCGTCTTCCGGTCATCAACGACGTGTCGACCGATCTCATCGATCCGCCGGATTTTTCGCGCTCGGCGGCTGCGCTGGCGGCGCGCAAGGGCCACGCCAACGGCGAATTGCCCGGCGCGTCGCGGCAGGCGCAGCGCCGCGCCTATCCTGACGTGCAGCCCATCGTGCTCGATCTCGAAATGGTCGATGCTTGGCCGCTGGTGTTGAGCGCCGTCGGAACCATGCGCTGGACCATCGTCGATCGCTCGCAGCCCGGCGGACGGCAGGGGCAGGCGCGCATCGACGCCGTCGACGTCTCGATGATTTTGCGCTTTCCCGACGACATCACCATCCGGCTGCGCCCTCTGGCCGGCCAGACGCGCATCGACATCCGCTCCGCCTCCCGCTACGGCCGCCACGATTTCGGCGTCAACGCACGCCGCATCCGGCGCTTCGCCACCGAGTTGCAGACGCAGCTCGACGCACGCTGAGCCTCTTCACAGCGCGTAATGCGCCTCGAGCGTCGCCGCATCGCGGTCCGAACGTACGACGCCGCGCGCCACCAGGTCTTCGAGATGCGCCAGCACCGACAGGCACGCGGCGCCGGTCAGGCGCGGATCGAGCGCTTCGTAAATCTTCGCCACGATGGCCGGGATCTGCGTGTCGCCGGCCTCGATGCGTCCGAGAATGGCGGTCTCGCGCTGGCGCCGATGCACAGCGAGGCCGCGCACGAAGCGCTGCGGATCGTTGACCGGCCCGCCATGTCCGGGCCAGTAGACGGCGTCGTTGCGCGCGCGAAGCTTGTCGAGCGACGCCATGTAATCACTCATTTTGCCGTCGGGCGGCGCCACGATGGTGGTCGACCACGCCATCACGTGATCGCCCGAGAACAGGCCGTTTTCTTCGCGCAGCGCGAAGGCGAGATGATTCGAGGCGTGGCCGGGAGTCGCCACGGCCTGAAGCGAAAATCCGTCGCCCAGATGCGTCTCGCCGTCGCGCATCACGTGATCGGGCCAATAGTCCGGATCATGGCCCGCATCGAGACGTCCGGAGGGCGGATCGGGATCGGGCACATGTTTGGCGCAACCGATGATGGGCGCGCCGGTGACTTCCTGCAGCAGGCGCGCCGCGGGCGAATGATCGCGATGCGTATGCGTGACGAGAATGGTCTCGACCGTCTCGAAGCGCAGCGCCGCCAGAAGCGCGGCGACATGCGACGCGTCGTCAGGGCCAGGATCGATCACCGCCACGCTGCCTTCGCCCACGATATAGGTGCATGTGCCCGTGAAGGTGAACGGTCCCTTGTTGGGCGCGATCACGCGGCGCACGAGCGGCGAAATGCGCGTCGCTTCGCCGGAAGGGCCGGCGGGCGAGCGGTCGAACGGGATGTCGTCTTGAGATGTCATGCCCGCAGTCTACAGATTTGCGCGCCCGTCTCCCAGAGGGCCGCAACCAGGAAGGGTCCCAAGGGCCAGGATCGTCGTTACTGGAAATTCCGGCCCCGGGGCATCACGCGGCGCACCTCCTCGGCTTGATGGGCGGCCTCCGGCGCGGGCTCGGCTTTCGCAAGCCGCAGCATGATTTCAGGAACGGGCTTTTTCGTGCGCTCCTGCGGGCGCTTCACCTCGTCGGCGCGCGCCAGCGCCGAGACGGCGCCGCCCTGCAGGGAGAGCAGGCCCAGCATCGGCGTCAGATCCTCGAAATGTTCGGCCACGACATGGATGACTCCGGCCTCGTTCTGCAACCGTCCCGTCACGGCGACGAAACGCGCCCCGATCACGACGGCGCGCTGCGCCTCAAAGACCTTCGGCCACACGATGGCGTTGGCGACGCCGGTCTCGTCCTCGATGGTCATGAACAGCACGCCCTTGGCCGAGCCCGGCCGCTGGCGCACCAGCACGAGGCCCGCCACGCTCACGCGCGGCAAGGTCCAGGACGGCGCCCGCACCTGGACCTTCTGCGTCGGCACGCGGTCGAGATCGGCGGTGCGCAGGATGCGCTTCATGTCGAGTCGCGCGCGCAGGAACGACACCGGATGAGCCTTCAGGGACAGCGACAGATGGCGATAATCCTCGACCACATGCTCTCCCGGCGGCATCGGGGTGAGCAGCGCCTCTGGCTCCTGCTCGCCAAGTTCGGCCGAACGGAACAACGGCAGGTCGTCCTTGTCGCCGGAGCGGTTCAGGCCGCGCACGGCCCAGAGCGCGTCGCGCCGGTCGAGGCCGATGGAGCGGAACGCGTCCGCCTCCGCCAGCGCTTCGAGCACCGAGGGAGACAGGCCGGTGCGCAGCCACAGGTCGCGCACCGAATCATAGCCGCGCCCGCGCAACGCCACGAGGCGCTGCATGTCGGCCTCGCGCACGCCCTTGATCTGCCGGAAGCCGATGCGCACGGCATGGCACGAGAGCACATGCGCGCGCATCGGTTCGTGGCGCGGATGCAGCACGAGCGTGTCGCGGTCGTCGGGCTCCAGCAGATTGTCCCATGTCGAGTGGTTCACATCGACCTCGCGCGCCTCCACGCCATGTTCGCGCGCATCGCGCACGATCTGCGCGGGAGCGTAGAAGCCCATCGGCTGCGCATTCATGAGCGCGCAGGCGAAGACGTCGGGATAGCGGCATTTCATCCACGCGGACGCATAGACGAGCAGCGCGAAAGAGGCCGCATGGCTCTCCGGAAAACCATAGGTGCCGAATCCCTCGATCTGCCGGAAACACGCCTCGGCGAAGTCGCGCTCATAGCCGCGCGCCGCCATGCCCTCCACCATCTTGGTGCGGAACGTGCCGATTGTCCCGACCTTCTTGAAGGTCGCCATGGCGCGCCGCAGCTTGTCGGCTTCCGACGGCGTGAAGCCGGCCGCCACGATGGCGATTTTCATCGCCTGCTCCTGGAACAGCGGCACCCCGAGCGTCTTGCCCAGCACGCCTTCGAGTTCGGCCGACGGATAGCTGACCGGCTCGAGGCCCTGCCGGCGCCGCAGATAGGGATGCACCATGTCGCCCTGGATTGGGCCCGGCCGCACGATCGCCACCTCGATGACGAGATCGTAGAACTTCGCCGGCTTGAGCCGCGGCAGCATCGACATCTGCGCGCGGCTTTCGATTTGGAACACCCCGATCGTATCGGCGCGTGAAATCATCTCGTAGACGCAGCGCTCCTCCGACGGCAGGGTCGCGAGCGTGAGGTCGAGCCCGTAATGCGCGCGCAGCAGGTCGAAGCCCTTGCGCAGGCAGCTCAGCATGCCGAGCGCCAGCACGTCGATCTTCAGGATGCCGAGCGCGTCCAGATCGTCCTTGTCCCACTCCACCGTGGTGCGCTCCGCCATGGCGGCGTTGGCGATGGGCACGACCTCGTCGAGCCGTTCGCGCGTGATCACGAAGCCGCCGGTATGCTGCGACAGATGACGCGGAAAGCCCGTGAGTTCGTCCGCGATGGCGACCGCCTGTTTCAGTCGCGGCTCGTCCGGATCGAAGCCGATGCGGCGGATTTCGGAATCATCCACCGCCCCCGACCACCAGCCCCAGACCGTGCCCGACAGCGCCGCCACGCTGTCCTCCGAAAATCCGAAGGCCTTGCCGACGTCGCGGATGGCCGAGCGCGCACGGTAGGAAATCACCGTCGCGGTGAGCCCTGCGCGCAGCCGCCCGTAGCGCGCGTAGATATATTGCATCACCTCCTCGCGCCGCTCGTGCTCGAAATCGACGTCGATGTCGGGCGGCTCCTTGCGCTCGGGCGAGATGAAGCGCTCGAACAGCAGGTCGTGCTTGGTCGGATCGACCTCGGTGACGCCGAGGCAGAAGCACACGGTTGAATTGGCGGCCGAGCCGCGCCCCTGGCACAGGATGCCGCGCCCGCGCGCGAAGCGCACGATGTCATGCACGGTGAGAAAATAGGCGGCGTATTTCATCTGCGCCACGAGTCTCAGTTCATGCCTGATGGCGGCGCAGATATTGTCCGGAACGCCGTCCGGATAGCGGAAGGCCGCGCCCTCCCAGGCGAAATGTTCCAGCGCCTCCTGCTCGGAAGAAAAACCGCCGCGCAGCTCTTCGGGATATTCATAGGCGAGCTGGTCGAGCGAGAAGGAAATACCCGCCATGAAGCGCTGCGTCTGCGCGATCGCCTCGGGCGCCTCGCGGAAAATCCGCGCCATTTCGCGCGCGGATTTCAGGTGCCGCTCCGCATTGGCGGCGAGCCGCGTGCCCGCCGTATCGATCGTCACGCCCTCGCGCACGCAGGTCAGCACGTCGGCGAGCGGGCGCCGCGCCGCCGTGTGCATGTGCGCGTCATTGGTGGCGAGCAGCGGCAGTCCATGCGCCTGCGCGAGGTCGCGCCGCTCCATGAGTCCGCGCCGCATCCGCCGGCCATAGGTCATGCACGCCGCGAGCCACACGCGCCCGGGCGCCAGCGCCGCAATGGCGCCGATGCGCCCCGAGGCCTCTGGGCCGGGCGCGACGGCCTCGCCCGAACAGGTCGCCAGAATGGCGAGCTGCAATCCCTCCGCATGTTCGGCGAGATCCTCGAACATCAGCCGGCAATGGCCTTTTTCGGCGCGCAGATTGCCGCGCGTCAGCAGCCGCGAAAGCCGGCCATAGGCGGGGCGATCCTTCGGATAGGCGAGAATGTCGGGCGTGCCGTCGCTGAATACGAGCCGCGTTCCGGTCAGCACGCGAAAACCGTGCGCGGCGGCGTCGTTCTCGCGCGCATAGACATGGGCGCGCACCACGCCCGCCAGCGAATTGCGATCCGCGATGCCGACGCCCGTGTGGCCGAGCGCCATGGCCTGCGCCACCATTTCCTCCGGATGCGACGCGCCGCGCAGAAAGGTGAAATTGCTCGTCGCCGCCAGTTCGGCATAGGCGCTCACGCGAACAGCCCATGCACGAACCAGCGCGGCCGCGCCGTCTCGGTGCCATAAAGACCTTCGCGAAACAGCCAGAAGCGATGGCCGTCCACGTCCTCGACGCGAAAATAATCCCGCGTCAGCGCCGAGGCCTCGTGACGCCACCATTCCGGCGCGATGCGCTCCGGTCCTTCGATGGCGGCCACTTCATGCGTCAGCCGCCGCCAGCGAAACCGCAGCGGCGGACCGTCCGGCACGGATGCGATCGCCTCCACGGGCTCGGGCCGCTCGAACAGGCGGATCGGCCGGTCGGGCGCATCGCCCGCCTCGAAGGCGAAAGCCCCCTTCGTCGCGCGCGTGCGGATTTCGGCCGCCGGCACGGCCATCACGGCATGTTCGGGCAGATGCGTATCCTGCTCGACGAAACGCAGCACGCGCCGCGTGCCAAGCCGCGCCCCGAGCCTGTCGACGAGATCGGCCAGATGTTCGGCGCGCTCGCCGTTGGAGAAATCGAGGTCGCTCTGCGCCGCCGTGGCGGTGCGCCGCTGGGTGAGCACGGCCTGCGAGGGATCGAGGTTTTCGACTTCGGTGGCGGCGAGCCGGATCACGTCGAATCCATAGCCTATGTCGAGCGGATCTTCGTCGCGCGTCTTGCCGGCGGCTTCCAGCCGTTCGCGGAAAAGGCGGGCCAGCGCTCTGGGATCGCGTGTTGGCCGGCTCGTGCCCGCATGTATGTGCCGCACCGCGCCGTCGACGCGAAAGAGGCTGGCGCAGAGCCGCCGCGCGCCCTCGCCGTGGCGCTCCAGCATGCCGCAGAGATCCTGCGCCAGCGCCCCGATCGTCGTCTCGATCTGCTCGCGCGCCCCCACGCCTTCGGCGAAACGGCGCTCGACGATATAGGCGGGAGATTCGAAGCGTGGCGAAATCGGGCTGCGCGACAGGCCCAGCATCGCGTCGAGCGTATCGAAGATGCGCGCTCCGAAACGCGCCGCGATGGGCGCGCGCGGCCGCATGTGAATGTCGCCGATCTGCTTCAGTCCCGCGCGTCCCAGCGCCGCCACCGTCCCGGCGTCGAGCCGCAGAGCCGCGACCGGCAGGCGCGAGACGAGGCGCAGCAGGCTCTTTTCTTCGCTCGGCGGCGCCAGCCGCGTCGTGCAGAAACGCGCGAACGCGAAGGCGGCTTCCGGCGTCGACGCAATGGCGCAAACTCCGGTGACGCCCTGGCGCGCCAGCCGCTGCTCGATTTCGCGCGCCAGGGCCGCCTCGCCGCCGAACAGATGCGTGACGCCGGTGATGTCCAGCATCGCGCCGTCGGGCGCATCCAGCGCCGCCAGCGGCGTGAAGCGGCGGCACCAGTCGGCGACGCCTGCGAGCCGCCGCTCGAATGCCGCGGAATCGTGCTCCACCGCATCGAGATCGGGCGCAACCGCGCGCGCGTCCGACAGCGACAGGCCGGGCGCGAGGCCGAGCCGTCGCGCCGTTCCATCCACCGCGACAAGCCTGTGCGCGCCCTTGATCTTGGCGAAGGCTGCGCGCGGGACCGCCAGATCAGGCGCTGTTGGCCTGGGCCGCAGTTCGAGCGCCAGATGCGGCAGGAAGAGCGAGAGATAGCGCGTCCCGGAAGAAACCATTCTCGTGTTCCCAGATGATCGTGCGGACGAGTTCCGTGTCGAGGCCGCGCAGGCGTCCGGCTTCAACGCCCGGTTTGGCGAAGCGCACGCCCCAATGCGCCGCGCCGGGCACGGGTCGCGGCGCCTGCGAGGGAAGGACCGAGGGGCGGCTCGTCACCTCGAAGCGCATGCGCGCGCCGTTCTGCGCCATGGCGCCGCGAAAGGAAGCCGGCGGATGAATCAGGATCGTGGGGGCGCCGCTGGCGCGCGCCGCCTGTGTGATGCGCCGCGCCGCCACCAGGTCGAACAGGCGCGCGGCGCCCCAGAGATCGGCCACCACGGCGGCATTGCCCTTGCAGCGCGCGGCTTCCTCCAGCGCCCAGAGCAGGTCCTGTCCGCCCGCCGTGCGCACGAAGACGACGCGCGCCGGGTCGAGCCCATGGCGCGCCAGTCCCGGCGCATAGGGCGAGCCATTCTCGTGCGCCGAAAATTCGTCGCTCACCCACAGGATCGCCCCGGGCGCGGAGGCCGCGAACCGCGCCGCAAGCCCCAGGGCGAAACCGCCGGCGGCGGCCAGATCGCTCATGCGCGACGGCGCCACTTCATAAAGCGCCCCGGTGGCGAGCCCACCGAGCGCGCGGTCGAAGGAAAAGCCCGCCTGTTCGGGCGAACCCATCGGCACATGGCGCACCCGCGCGCTGCACGCGCCCTGTCCGGACTGTTCGATGTCCGCGATGGCCTGGCGCAAAAAGCGCACCCGCTCCGAACTGTCGCGTCCCGACATCGGTCCTGTCTTCCTGTCAAATGTTCATGTTCTGTTCCTATAGATTCCCGGGGTTGGAGGAAGAGTCAAGCGGCTTGCGATTAACCCAGCGGAAGCATTCGCCTTGCGCCCCGGAACCCTTGGCCTATCTGTGCCGTTTGTGGACAGATTTTCGAAAAGTGGAGTGAACATGCGCCTCGAGTCGACTGCCTCTACGACGTCCGTAGCTCCGTTCCGCATTGTCCGTCAGGGGCGCACCGGCGTCGAAATCCGCCACGAGAGCGGGCTGGTTTTCGCCTTCATGCTCAATTCCGCCCATACGGGTCTGGTCGATTGCCGCCGCCCCGCCGAAACCTCCCAGCACGAACAGCATCGCGCCGCCGCCCGCCGTTTCGCGGAAAGCCGCGCGCATGCCGCCGGCCTGATCTGGTGCCCAAGCGCCGCGGCATAAAGAGCGCCGCG
>JAIEQX010000277.1 GCA_019747375.1 Beijerinckiaceae bacterium
CCGGTGGATGTGGGCTCGGACGTGGCCGCGGCGGGTTTGGCTTGCGATGCGCCGGTCATGCTGAGGGCCCGGATGGTCGGACTCGGTACGCCGCCCTCAACCCGTCGACGCGCGACGCGTCCCGCGACGTTTCAGGGCATGCTTTGAACGACGAAAAAGCCAATCCCAATTCCTCTGCCTCAGGCCCTGACGCGTCCGGCGACGAGGCGGTTGACGGCCTCTTCCGGCGACAGCAGGTCGCGCGCGCCGGTCCGGCGGTTCTTCATCTCGATCTTGCCGTCCGCCAGCCCCTTGGGGCCGGCGATGATCTGATGCGGCAGGCCGATCAGGTCCATGGTGGCGAATTTCGCGCCCGGACGCTCATCACGATCGTCATAGAGCACGTCGAAACCGGCCTTCGTCAGCTGGTCGTAGAGGTTCTGGCAGGCCGCGTCGGTGGCGGCGTCGCCAGGCTTGAGGTTGGCGAGGCCAACGTCGAACGGCGCCACGGCCTCGGGCCAGATGATGCCGTTGTCGTCGTGATTGGCTTCGATCAGGGCGGCGACCAGGCGCGAGGGGCCGATGCCGTAGGAGCCCATCTGCACGGGCGTTTCCTTTCCGTCGGGACCGTTGACGACGGCCCGCATGGGTTCGGAATACTTCGTCCCGAAGTAGAAAATATGGCCGACCTCGATGCCGCGGGCGGAAACCTTGGCGTCCTCGGGCAGCGCGTCGAAGGCGGCGGCGTCATGCATTTCGGATGTCGCGGCGTAATGCTGCGTCCAGCGATCGACCTCCGCCTGCATGACGGCGCGATCGTCGAAGTCGATCGATTCCACCGGAGTGTCGAGCTTCAGGTAATCGGCATGGCAGTAGACTTCGCTCTCGCCGGTCGAGGCGAGGATGATGAATTCATGACTGAGATTGCCGCCGATGGGGCCGGTGTCGGCCACCATGGGGATCGCGGTCAGGCCCATGCGCGCGAAGGTGCGCAGGTAGGCGACGAACATCTTGTTGTAGGAGTGGCGCGCGCCCTCGGCGTCCAGGTCGAACGAATAGGCGTCCTTCATGAGGAATTCGCGCGAGCGCATGACGCCGAAGCGCGGGCGGACCTCGTCGCGGAACTTCCACTGGATATGGTAGAGGTTCAGCGGCAGGTCCTTGTAGGAGCGCACGCTGCCGCGGAAGATCTCCGTGATCATTTCCTCGTTGGTGGGCCCGAACAGCATGTCGCGCTCGTGACGGTCGGCGATGCGCAGCATTTCCTTGCCGTAATCGTCATAGCGGCCGGATTCGCGCCACAGGTCGGCGGACTGGATGACCGGCATCAACAGCTCGACCGCCCCGGCCCGGTTCTGCTCCTCGCGCACGATGGCGTTGATCTTGTTCAGCACCCGCAGGCCCAGCGGAAGCCAGGCGTAGATGCCGGCCGATTCCTGACGGATCATTCCGGCGCGCAGCATCAGGCGATGCGAAACGATGTCGGCCTCTTTCGGGGTCTCGCGCAGGATCGGCAGGAAGTAACGGGAAAGACGCATGGTTGGGCCCGGGCTGTCGACGAGAATCGGAACGGGCGAGCCGTTGGCCGCCACCTTCGGGCTAACAATCGCAATCGTGCCGAAAAGACAAGACTTACGCTGCTGCATGCGTGCGCAAGCGGGTCGGGTCAAGTCGCCGCATAGGTCTTTTGGCCGGTCGAAGATTTCGTTTAAACATGAACTTAGATCGTCAAGCCCGTTTGTTGCGCAAACTGCACAGGGGGAAGTGACAAGCCAAAAAACCTGAGCTACAGTCCCCTCGCTTATCCGAAAGGAGGCCGCTTCCGGGGCAACCGGAACGTGCTGCAGTCCAAGTCGCGGGAGGAGCTTTTTCTGGTGCGATCACAAGACGGCCGTGGAGCTGTCGGGGGTCGTGGCCCACGCGAGTGGGGATAAGAAGGCCGGAAAAGGGCGAGACAAGGAGCCTGTAAAAGCAAGGAATCAGCCTCGGAGGGGGTTGATCCTTGCTTTTATTTTGTCTGCGATTCCGACACGTCCGGCGACGCCGGAACAGCGCTTCGAGCGCCCGGCGTTCAGACGTCTCCACGCTCCCATTTGGCCTTGGTGGCCATGCGAAAATCCTCGAAGCCCCGCGCCGCGATCGCTGCGCGCATCCCGGCCATCAATTCCTGATAATAGGCCAGGTTGTTCCAGGTCAGCAGCATCATGCCTAAAATTTCACCAGACTTGACAAGGTGGTGGAGGTACGCGCGCGAATAGTCCCGCGCCGCCGGGCATGACGAGGCCGGATCGAGCGGGCGCGGGTCATTGGCGTGTTTCGCATTGCGGATATTGATGCGTCCCGCATGCGTGTAGGCGAGGCCGTGACGTCCGGCCCGGGTCGGCATGACGCAATCGAACATGTCGACGCCCCGACGCACGGATTCCAGCAGATCGTCGGGCGTGCCGACGCCCATGAGGTAACGCGGCTTGCCGGTCGGCAGATGCGGCTCCACGACATCGATCATCTCCAGCATGACCGCCTGCGGCTCGCCGACCGCCAGGCCCCCGATGGCGAGGCCGCCGAAATCCATCTCCGCCAGGGCTTTGGCGCTTTCGATCCGAAGGGCCGGCACGGCGCCGCCCTGCACGATCCCGAAGGTCGTCTGGCCCGGCTGGCCGCGGAACGCCTTGCGCGACCGCTCCGCCCAGCGCAGCGACAGCCGCATGGCGCGCTCAGCCTCGGCGTCGGAACAAGGCAGTTTCACGCATTCGTCGAACTGCATCTGGATATCGGAACCAAGCAGGCTCTGGATCTCCATCGAGCGCTCGGGCGTGAGCACGTGCTTGGCGCCGTCGATATGCGACTGGAAGGTCACGCCGTTTTCGTCGAGCTTGCGCAGCTTTGACAGCGACATGACCTGGAAGCCGCCGGAATCGGTGAGGATCGGGTGCGGCCAGTTCATGAATTTGTGGAGGCCGCCGAGTTCCGCCACGCGCTCGGCGCCAGGACGCAGCATCAGATGATAGGTATTGCCGAGCACGACATCCGCGCCCAGCGCGCGGACTTGATCGGCGTACATGGCCTTGACGGTCGCGGCCGTGCCGACCGGCATGAAAGCCGGGGTGCGGATGGTTCCGCGCGGCATGCCGATCTCGCCCGTGCGGGCGGCGCCGTCGGTGGCGTGGGTCGTGAAGGTGAAGGCAGGCTCGGTCATCAGGCTCGTTTCGGTTCGGCGGATGGAATGGCCGGGAACGCGCCTTCCATAGGACATCGCGGCGCGGGCTGTCTTGTGGAAAGCTTCAGGCCTTGCTGCCCGGAACCGCGATCTTGACGATGCGGTAGACGCCCTCATCGCCGTCCCGCCAGAAGATCCTGAAGGTTTCCCCGACCTTGATGGTCGCGGCGCGCAGGTCCGTCCGCCAGAACCGATCGTGTCCGGCGCCGAAATCGATGCGCCCGTCTTCGTCCATCACGAAGGGGCGACGCGCGCCCTCCCAGTCGACGCAGCCGAAGGCGAGGCTCGGGCCCGACACCCGGCCCCCGACCAGATGCAGATCGATCGCGAGCGGACTCTCGGTCGTGTCATCCACCCAGCGCGCGATGATGCGGGCCATGCCCGAATGCAGAATCATGGCTCCGCCCGTTCCAGCAGGCAGGCGTCGCCATAGGAATAGAACCGATAGCCCCGAGCCACCGCATGCGCATAGCCGGCGCGCATGCGCTCGAGCCCCGAGAAGGCCGAGACCAGCATGAACAAGGTCGAGCGCGGCAGATGAAAATTCGTGAGCAGCACGTCCACGGCTTTGAACCGGTAGCCCGGCGTGATGAAGATCGACGTGTCGCCCGAAAAGGGATGCACGATTCCATCCGCACCGGTAGCGGTCTCGAGAATGCGCAGCGACGTAGTGCCGGTCGCGACGATCCGGCCGCCGCGCGCCCGCGCCGCATTGAGGGCTGCGGCCACTGCCGGCGTGACGACGCCGAATTCGGCGTGCATGCGATGATCCGCCGTATCTTCGGCCTTGACGGGCAGGAAGGTGCCGGCGCCGACATGGAGCGTGACGCGCTGGATCGAGACGCCGCGCGCCTCGATGGCGGCGACGAGTTCGGGCGTATAGTGCAGGCCTGCCGTCGGGGCCGCCACGGCGCCGGCCTCGTCGGCGAAAAGCGTCTGGTAATCGGCGCTGTCGCGCGAATCCTCCGGGCGCTTGCCCGCGATATAGGGCGGCAGCGGCATGTGGCCGAGCCGCATGATCGCCTCGTCCAGAGCGGGACCCGACAGCGAGAAGTCGAGCAGGATTTCGCCGCCCTCGCCCTTTTGCGACACATCGGCATGAAGCTGCCCGAGCAGGCAGGCGTCGCTCTCGGAGCCCGAACTGAAATCGATGCGCTCGCCCTGTTTCAGCTTTTTCGCCGGGCGCACGAAGGCGCGCCATTGATAATCGCTTTCGCGCTTGTGCAGCATGACCTCCATGCGCGCCACGGCCTCGCCGCGGCGACGCACGCCGTCGAGACGCGCCGGAATGACGCGCGTGTCATTGACCACGAGCACGTCGCCCGGGCGCAGATGGCCGGGAAGATCACGCAAGGTGAGATCGACGAAAGGTCCCTGCCCCGCAGGCACGTGCAGGAGGCGCGCGGAATCGCGCGGCTCGGCCGGGCGCAGCGCGATGCGCTCGTCCGGCAGGTGGAAATCGAACAGGTCGACCTTCATCGAAAGGCTTTCTCGCCGTTGCACCTGAGCGGTCCCCCTCCCCCTTGCGGGGAGGGGCTAGGGGTGGGGGTCGCGCCCATCTTCAATTCATCGAGCGCCGCACAACTCACGAAGATCCGTGCGACCCCCACCCTTGTTCCCTCCCCGCAAGGGGGAGGGAGACGCACGGCGAGGACGTTTTCTATCCGAACTGCATTTCCATGCGCTCGACGAGCTTGACGATCAGGCCGCCGAGATCGCCGGAGGTGAGCAGCAGGACGACGTCGCCGGGCTTCAGCGTCCGGGTGATGGTGTCGATGTTCGAACCCTGGTCGTGGCCAAGCCGCACGACCTTCAGGCCGGCGTTTCCCGCCAGCCGCTCGGAGATTTCATCGTAGCTGACCTGCGCGTGCGATTCCGCGCCATGGTCGGGCGGGGCCGAGATGAAAACGTGGTCGGCGCCGCGAAACACGTCGTCGTACCAATGGATCGTCGCGCGGTTGCGCCAGCTGAACGTGTGCGGCTCGAACACGATGTGCAGGCGACGGCCGGGAAAATGCAGTTCGATGGCGTCGATCGCGGCCCGCGCTTTCTCGCGCGACGATCCGAAGCCCTCATAGACCGGGATGGCGGACCGCCCGGTGAGCTTGTCCATGCGGCGCACCACGCCCTGGAACGACGCAAACGCCTTCCGCAGATCGGCCGGCGTGACGAGGCCTTTGTCGAGCAGCAGCGCGGCGGCGCCGGCCATGTTCTGCAGATTATGCGCGCCGAGCAGATGGGTCTCAAAACGGCCGAGATCCTGCCCGTGCGCGACCAGCGTGAAACGGCTCATCTCGCCATAGACGATGTCGGTCAGATGATAGTCCGCCGTCGCGTCCGACAATGCATAGGTGACGACTTTCGACGCGGCTTTGCCCGCGACCTTCATGGCGAAGGGCTCGTCCTTGCAGACGACGAGCAGGCCATCCTGCGGCAGGCGTTCGATCAGTTCGACGAAGGGCTTTTCGTAATCCGCCTGCGTCGGGAAAATGTTCACATGGTCATGCACGGCGGCGGTGAGCAGCACTGTGCGGGCGTCGTAATGCAGGAATTTGGCGCGCGGATCGGTGTTGCTCGAGGGATATTCATCGCCCTCGATGACGAATTCCGGCGCGCTGCCGAGACCTGCATTGACGCCCAGGTTTTTCGGCACGGCGCCGACGAAGTAACCCGGATCCTTGCCGGCCTCCGTCAAGGCCCAGGCGACGAGGCCGGCGGTGGTGGACTTGCCATAGCTGCCGACCACGACGAGCGACTTTCGCGCGCGGGCGATGCCGGCCAGCACGTCGGGATAGGATGTGATGGGCTTGCCGGTCGCATGCGCGGCGGCGACTTCCTCGTTCTCCATCGTCAGCTTGGCGTGTTTGCCCACGACGATGAGATCGGTTTCGGGCGGAATGTTGGACGCCGCATGCGGCGTCATCACCCGGATGCCGTGGCGCGGCAGCAGCACGCTGGCGGGCGGATAGAAGCCCTCGTCGGAGCCCGTCACGTCCCAGCCCTGCATGCGCATCAGCAGCGCGGTGGCGCTCATGCCGATCCCGGCGATGCCGATGAAATGCACATGCTTGGTCATGAAATTCTCCGGGCGCGCGAATCCGTCGCGAGAGACTAGCCCGCCCGCAGTGTCTCGTCAGGTCCGGAGCGCCGCACCCCATCGGGCGCGGCGCGGAGTCCGGATTCAGCTCAGTTTGGCGGAAATGATCTGGTCGGGATCGCGCACGGGTTCGCCGCGCTTGATCTTGTCGACATTCTCCATGCCGGAGGTCACTTCGCCCCAGACCGTGTACTGGCCATCGAGGAAGCCGGCGTCGCCGAAGCAGATGAAGAACTGCGAATTGGCGGAGTCCGGGCTCGCGGCGCGGGCCATGGAGACGGTGCCGCGGCCGTGATGGGCCTTGTTGAACTCGGCCTTGATGTTCGGGTATTTCGAACCGCCGGTGCCGGTGCCATGGGGGCAGCCGGTCTGGGCCATGAAGCCGTCGATGACGCGGTGGAAGACCACGCCGTTGTAGAAGCCCTCTTCGACGAGCTTCTTGATATGGGCGACGTGGCCGGGGGCCAGGTCAGGGCGCATATTGATCACGACCTCGCCCTTGGTGGTTTCGAGCGTCAGCGTGTTGCCGGTCTCCGACATGCGGGCCTCCTGAATGGGTTGAACGGGTCGCATCCCATAGCCGATGCCATGGGGCGCGTAAACCTTTGGGGGTGGTCAGCGCTTCGGGGCCTGCCGCCCGCCCGGAGGCGGGACGGCGTAGCGCCCCTGGAAGCCGGGTTCAGTCGGAGACCGTGACCTTGATCATCTTGTCGGGCGTGCGGGGCGGCTCGCCGCGGGTGATCTTGTCGACGAATTCCATGCCGGAGACGACCTTGCCTACGACGGTATATTTATTGTTGAGGAAATCGGCTTCCTTGAAACAGATGAAGAACTGCGAGTTGGCCGAATTCGGCGAATCTGAGCGCGCCATGCCGAGGGTGCCGCGCTCGAACGGCGTCGGGGTGAATTCCGCCGGGATGTTGGGCAGGTCCGAGCCGCCTCTGCCCGTGCCTGTCGGATCGCCCGTCTGGGCCATGAAGCCTTCGATCACGCGATGGAACACGATGCCGTCATAGAAGCCGCGCTTGGCCAGCGTCTTGATCTGGGCGACGTGCTTGGGCGCGAGATCGGGTCGAAGCTGCACGACGACGCGGCCGTTCTTCAGTTCGATGTAAAGCAGGTCCTTCTTGGAGGGCGCCGGCTGGGCGTGGGCCGCGCCAACCGCGAGTGCGGCGGCGGCCGGGAGGCCGATCAGGACTTTGCGGCGATCGATCGTCATGGAAGCTCCTTGGGGATTTCTGGAATTCAAGAACCGAATTTGGCTTTGAGCGCGCTCGCGACGCCGGTGGGCACGAAAGGCGAGACATCGCCCTTCAGGCCTGCGATCTGACGCACGAGGGTGGCGGTGATGTGGCGCACTGCGGGCGAGGCCGGCAGGAACACGGTCTGAATGTCCGGCGCCATGGCGGCGTTCATGCCGGACATCTGCATTTCATAGTCGAGATCCGAGCCGTCGCGCAGTCCGCGCAGGATGACATTGGCGCCGGCGGCGCGCGCCGCGTCCACAGCGAGGCCCGCGAACGTCACGACGTCGATCTTCGCCGGGAGGGCCGCGCAGGAGTCCTGGATCATCTGTTCGCGCTCGGCGGCGGTGAAGAGCGGCGTCTTGCCGGGATGGACGCCGATGCCGATCACGATCCTGTCGCAGAAGGCCGAGGCCGCGCGCAGGACATCGAGGTGGCCATTCGTCAGCGGGTCGAAAGAGCCGGTATAGAAACCGATGCCTTTGCTCGCCATGCCGTGCTCCTCCCTGCCCTGACCGGATCGCGGCGCTGCTCAGTCCTGCGGCGCAGCGCCCTCGTCGGACTCGCCATTTTCTGCGACGCCCGCTTCGGCGGATCCTTCGTCCTCGCCCTCGCCGATGCGCTCGACCGAGACCACGCGCTCGTCGGCCGCCGTCTTGAAGACGATGACGCCCTGCGTGTTTCGGCCGGCGACGCGAATGCCTTCGACCGGGCAGCGGATCAGCTGGCCGCCATTGGTCACGAGCATGATCTCGTCGCCATGCCCGACCGGGAAGGACGCCACCAGATTGCCGTTGCGCGGATTGACCGCCATGGCGGTGATGCCCTTGCCGCCTCGGCCGGTGACGCGGAACTCGTAGGACGATGTGCGCTTGCCGAAGCCGCGCTCGGACAAGGTGAGAATGACCTCCTCGCCGACCGAGAGTTCGACATAGCGATCCTGCGACAGTTGGGCGGGCGTGGCCGAACCTTCTTCGCCATCCGTAGCCTCGACGACCTCGGCGGCTTCCTCGCCGTCGACCTCGCCCGCAATGGCGCGGCGCATTTTCAGATAGGCGGCGCGCTCGCCCGGGCTTGCATCGATATGGTGCAGGATGGCGAGCGAGATGACGCTGTCGCCCGGCGCGAGATTGATGCCGCGCACGCCCATGGAGTCGCGGCCCTTGAAGACGCGCACTTCATCGACGGCGAAACGGATGCACTGGCCGAGCGCCGTGGTGAGCAGCACGTCGTTCTTGTCCGAGCAGATCTGCACGTCGACGATGCCTTCGCCTTCGTCGATGCGCATGGCGATCTTGCCGGCGCGGTTGACCTGGGCGAAATCCGACAGCTTGTTGCGCCGGACCGTGCCGCGCGTCGTCGCGAACATCACATCCAGCGTCTCCCAGACGGATTCGTCCTCGGGCAGCGGCATGATGGTGGTGATGCGTTCGCCCTGGTCGAGCGGCAGCATGTTGACGAGCGCCTTGCCGCGCGCCTGCGGGGCGGCGAGCGGAAGCCGCCACACCTTCTCCTTGTAGACCTGCCCCTTGGACGAGAAGAACAGAACCGGCTGATGGGTGCTGGCGACGAAGAGACGGGCGACGAAATCCTCGTCGCGGGTCTGCATGCCCGAGCGGCCCTTGCCGCCGCGGCGCTGCGCCCGGTAGGTCGAGAGCGGCACGCGCTTGATGTAGCCGCCATGCGAGACGGTGACGACCATGTCTTCGCGCTGGATGAGATCTTCGTCATCCATGTCGCCGTCGGCTTCGCCGAGGATCGTGCGGCGTGGCGTCGCGAAGGCTTCGCGCACGGCCATCAGCTCTTCGCGGATGATGGCGAAGACACGGGCGCGCGAGCGCAGAATATCGAGATAATCGGCGATCTCGGCCGCGAGCTTGTTCAAAGCCTCGGCGATTTCTTCGCGCCCGAGCGCGGTGAGGCGTTGCAGGCGCAGCTCGAGAATGGCGCGCGCCTGCGCTTCCGACAGGCGATAGGTGCCGTCGTCGTGCAGTTTGTGGCGCGGATCGGCGATGAGGGCGATCAGCGGAGCCATGTCGTAGGCCGGCCAGTCGCGGCCCATCAGGGCCTCGCGCGCGGCGGCGGCGTCCGGCGAGGTGCGGATGAGGCGAATCACCTCGTCGATATTGGCGACCGCAATGGCGAGGCCGACCTGCACATGCGCATTGTCGCGCGCCTTGTTGAGCAGGTATTTCGTGCGCCGCGTCACCACTTCCTCGCGGAAGTCGATGAAGGCGGTGAGGAAGTCGCGCAGAGTCAGCATTTCCGGCCGGCCGCCGTTCAGCGCAATCATGTTGCAGCCGAAGGAGGATTGCAGGGCCGTGTAGCGCCAGAGCTGGTTCAGCACGATGTCGGGAACGGCGTCGCGCTTGATCTCGATGACGATGCGCATGCCGTCGCGATCGGATTCGTCGCGCAGGTCCGAGATTCCCTCGATGCGCTTGTCGCGCACGAGTTCGGCGATCTTCTCGATCAGGGTGGACTTGTTCACCTGATAGGGAATTTCGGTGACGATGATGGCGTCGCGATCCTTGCGGATCTGCTCGATCTCGACCTTGGCGCGCATCAGCACCGAGCCGCGGCCGGTGTTGTAGGCGGAGCGGATGCCGCCGCGTCCGAGGATCGAGCCGCCGGTCGGGAAATCCGGCCCCGGGATGATCGCCATCAGCTCTTCCGAGGAGATCTCCGGGCGCTCCATCATGGCGAAGACGCCGTCGATCACTTCGCCGAGGTTGTGCGGCGGAATATTGGTGGCCATGCCGACCGCGATGCCGCCGGCGCCATTGACGAGCAGATTGGGATAGCGCGCCGGAAGGACCGTCGGCTCGCTTTCCTTGCCGTCATAGTTCGGCTGGAAATTGACCGTGTCGAGGTCGATGTCCTGCAGCAGCGGGACGGCGGCCTTGGCGAGGCGGGATTCCGTGTAGCGCATCGCCGCCGCAGGATCGCCGTCGACCGAGCCGAAATTGCCCTGGCCGTCGATCAGCGGCACGCGCATCGCGAAGGGCTGCGTCATGCGCACGAGCGAGTCGTAGATCGCGCTGTCGCCGTGCGGATGGTAGCTGCCCATCACGTCGCCGACGATGCGGGCCGATTTGACATAGGGCTTCTCGGGCGTGTGGCCCTTTTCGTACATCGAATAGAGGATGCGGCGATGCACGGGCTTCAGGCCGTCGCGCACGTCCGGAAGCGCGCGGCTCACGATCACGCTCATGGCGTAATCGAGATAGCTTCGCTTCATTTCGTCGGTGATTGAAACCGGGCGAATATCCGTGCCCGGAGGCCCGGACCGATCGTCTTTATCTTCGGCCAAAAGCGGATGGTCCCAATGATCAGAAACTGTGGCCCATGATGTAAACGATTCCTCCAAGCAAAGCCAGCGGGAGCGAATCGTGAAGCCCGACCAAGGCCCTTTTAAAACAGCGACTTATGAAGCCCAATCAAAGGGTTGCTGAAAGAGCGCCAAATGAGCCGCCCCGGAGCCCCTGAATCGGAGCCCCGGCGGCGATCTCGCGGCGGCCCCGCGGCCGCTTCCTAGAACGGAATGTCGTCGTCGATCGCCTGGGAGGTGCGGCCGCCGCCGCCGCCGCCCGCGGGAGCCGGACGGGATTCCATCGGCGACTGGCGCCCGAAATTCTGGCGCTCGCCGCCGCCCGAAAAGGCGCGATCCTCGCCGCCTTCGCTGCGGCCGCCGCGGCTGTCCAGAAGGGTCAGTTCGCCGCGGAACCGCTGCAGGACCACTTCGGTGGTCTTGCGCTGGTTGCCTTCCTTGTCGGTGAACTCACGCGTCTGCAGCTGGCCCTCGATGTAAACCTTCGAGCCCTTCTTCAGATATTGCTCGGCGACCTTGCCGAGGTTCTCGTTGAAGATCACGACGTTGTGCCACTCGGTCTTGTCCTTGCGCTCGCCCGTCGCCTTGTCGCGCCAGGATTCCGTCGTGGCGAGGCCGAAAGAGACGACGGCGTCGCCGGAATTCATGCGCCGGACTTCCGGATCGCGGCCGAGATTGCCGATGAGAATGACTTTGTTGACGCTGCCTGACATGAGGCTTCTCCTGAAATCTGCCCGCGACCCATTCCGCGTGGCCGCCGGCCTTCGCCTGCGGGCGGCCTGACCTTCGGCGGACACCCTACTCCGCCGGCGGCCCGCGCGCCCGGCCGCCGAGCCCGCTGTCCACAGAAGGCTTGCCGGAGATTGATGCGACAGACGAAATTTGGCTGCCGACGCCGTTCCCGTTATGTTCCTAGCAGAGCCGGGACGGGCGTTCAAGCTGCATGATTCGGCTCGGCGCGCGCGCTTGTCGCAGCGTCATGCGGGCGTATAGCTGTGCGGCGACAGAGTATGCGCAACCTGCGGCGGAACGGGCGCTGACGACATGGATGATACCAATTCGACAAGCGTGGCCACGCACACGGAAACAATGACCGTGCTCGGCGTGAACATCGGACTTTTCTCGCGCGAGACGGCGGTGGCCCTGCTGCTCGAGCGGCTGGCCGGGCGGCTGCTCACAAAGGTCGCCTTCGCCAATTCGAACCTGCTGATGCAATTGCATGCGAGCGGGGCCGGGCCACGCCTGCTCGACGACTTCCTCATCCTGAACGACGGCCTGGCGCTCGATCTGGCGGCGAAATTCCTGCATGGGCGCAAATTTCCCGACAATCTCGTGGGGACGGATTTTGTGCCGCTGCTGCTGTCGCGCCTGCCGGCGGGAACGCGGGTCTATCTCCTGGGCGCGAAGCCCGGCGTTGCGGAAAAAGCCGCAGCCGCGCTGCAGGCGCAGTCGGCCGTGACGATTTGCGGCGCCAGGCATGGATATGGCGTGGACGAGGCCGTTTTGACGGAGATCGCGGCCGCAAGGCCCGACGTGCTGATCGTCGCTATGGGCAATCCCCTGCAGGAGAAATGGATCGCCGCACATGCCGCCGAGACCGGCGCGACGCTTGCATTGGGCGTCGGGGCGCTTTTGGACAATCTCGCCCAGGAGGTGCGGCGCGCGCCCGTGTGGGTTCGCAATTTGCGCAGTGAATGGTTATTTCGGCTTTCGCAGGAGCCACGCCGCCTGATGCGGCGCTACACGGTCGAGATGTCGGCCTTCTTCCTGGCGGTCTGGCGCGACCGGCGGCGAAGCAAGGGGACGGACGGCCAAGCGGCCTGAAGCCACATGTCACGCATGCCCATTTTCCTCTTCGCCCCGATTTTTATTTCTTCGCCCATGGCAAAGCGCCTGCGCCGCCATAGGTCGCAGAGTGCATGAAGCAGACGAGATCCCATGGCCCGCAGTCCCAAGAGCAAAGCCCCCGCCGTCCGCTCGGCGGATGAACTTTTCGACGCCATTCGCGATCGCAAGGTGATTTCGATCCGTGGCGCGCGCGAGCACAATCTGAAGAATGTCGATCTCACCATTCCGCGCGACAAGCTGGTGGTGTTCACGGGCCTGTCGGGCTCGGGCAAGTCCTCGCTCGCCTTCGATACGATCTATGCCGAAGGCCAGCGTCGCTATGTGGAATCGCTGTCCGCCTATGCGCGCCAGTTCCTCGAAATGATGCAGAAGCCGGACGTCGACCAGATCGACGGACTGTCGCCCGCCATTTCGATCGAGCAGAAGACCACATCCAAGAATCCGCGGTCGACCGTCGGCACGGTGACGGAAATCCACGATTACATGCGCCTGCTGTGGGCGCGCGTCGGCATTCCCTATTCGCCCGCCACCGGCCTGCCGATCGAAAGCCAGACCGTCAGCCAGATGGTCGACCGCATCCTCGCCTTGCCGGAAAAGACGCGGCTTTATCTGATTGCGCCTGTCATCCGGGGCCGCAAGGGGGAATATCGCAAGGAAATCGCCGAGTTCATGAAGCGCGGCTTCCAGCGCCTCAAGATCGACGGCACGTTCTACGAGATCGGCGAAGCGCCGCCGCTCGACAAAAAGCTCAAGCACGATATCGACGTGGTGGTGGACCGCATCGTCGTGCGCGGCGATATCGCCACGAGGCTGGCGGAAAGCTTCGAGACGGCGCTCGAACTCGCCGACGGAATCGCCATCGCGGAATATGCGGAAAGCGAAGGCGACAAGGGAGAGCCGAAGCGCATCGTCTTCTCGTCCAAATTCGCCTGCCCGGTTTCCGGCTTCACCATTGCGGAAATCGAGCCGCGCCTGTTCTCGTTCAACAATCCGTTCGGCGCCTGCCCGGTATGCAGCGGGCTCGGCTCGGAACAGCGCGTCGATTCCGAACTGGTCGTGCCGGATCCGTCGGTCACGCTGCGCAAGGGCGCGATCGCGCCATGGGCGAAATCGACGTCGCCTTATTATACGCAGACCCTGGAGTCGCTCGGGCGCCATTACAAGTTCCGGCTCGACATGTCGTTCGAGAAGCTCACCGAGCGCGCCAAGCAGGTGATCCTGTTCGGTTCGGGCGAGGAGGCGATCCGGTTTTCCTATGACGACGGCGTGCGCGCCTATGACGTGAAGAAGCCATTCGAAGGCGTGGTGAAAAATCTCGAGCGCCGTTATCTCGAAACCGAGAGCGAGTGGGCGCGCGAGGAAATCTCCCGCTTCATGAGCGCCACGCCCTGCGCCGCCTGCAAGGGATATCGCCTGAAGCCCGAAGCGCTGGCGGTGAAGATCGCGGGCTCGCATATCGGCCACGCATCGGAACTGTCGGTGCGCGCGGCGGCTGACTGGTTCTCCGCCCTGCCCGCCTCGCTCGACGTCAAGCGCAACGAAATCGCGGGCCGGATCTTGAAGGAAATCCGCGACCGGCTGAACTTCCTGGTCGATGTGGGTCTCGATTATCTCACCCTGTCGCGCGGTTCCGGCACGCTGTCGGGCGGCGAAAGCCAGAGAATCCGCCTCGCCTCCCAGATCGGTTCAGGCCTGACGGGCGTGCTCTATGTGCTGGACGAGCCGTCGATCGGCCTGCACCAGCGCGACAATGCGCGGCTGCTCGACACGCTGCGGCGGCTGCGCGATCTCGGCAACACCGTGATCGTGGTCGAACACGACGAGGATGCGATCCTGACTGCCGATTATGTGGTCGACGTCGGTCCGGGCGCGGGCATTCATGGCGGCCAGATCGTATCGGAAGGCACGCCCGCGCAGATCATGGCCGACACGAATTCGCTGACGGGCGACTATCTGACCGGACGCAAGTCGGTGGCGGTGCCGCGCGCGCGTCGCAAGCCCGACCCGGCGCGCAAACTTCGGCTGACGGGGGCGCGCGGCAACAATCTCAAGAACGTGTCGGCCGACATTCCGCTCGGCCTGTTCACCTGCGTGGCGGGCGTGTCGGGCGGCGGCAAGTCGACGCTGATCATCGACACGCTCTACAAGGGCGTGGCCCGCAAGCTGAATGGCGCGTTCGAACATCCGGCGCCGCATGACAAGCTCGAAGGCCTCGAGCATCTGGACAAGGTGATCGACATCGACCAGTCGCCGATCGGCCGCACGCCGCGTTCAAATCCGGCGACCTATACGGGCGCCTTCACGCCGATCCGCGAATGGTTTGCGGCTCTGCCGGAAGCCAAGGCGCGCGGCTATGCGCCCGGGCGCTTCTCGTTCAACGTCAAGGGCGGACGCTGCGAGGCGTGCCAGGGCGACGGGGTGATCAAGATCGAGATGCACTTCTTGCCGGACGTCTACGTGACCTGCGACGTCTGCAAGGGAAAGCGCTACGACCGCGAGACGCTGGAAGTGAAATATCGCGACAAGTCGATCGCCGACGTCCTGGACATGACGGTCGAGGAGGCCGGCCAGTTGTTCAAGGCCGTGCCGACGATCCGCGAGAAGATGGAGACGCTGGCGCGCGTGGGCCTCGGCTATGTCAAGGTCGGCCAGCAGGCCACCACGCTTTCGGGCGGCGAGGCACAGCGCGTCAAACTGTCGAAGGAGCTGTCGCGCCGCTCGACGGGGCGAACGCTCTACATCCTCGACGAGCCGACCACCGGCCTGCATTTCCACGACGTCAAGAAGCTGCTGGAAGTGCTGCACGAACTGGTCGACCAGGGAAACAGCGTCGTGGTCATCGAGCATAATCTCGAGGTGATCAAGACGGCCGACTGGGTGATCGACATGGGGCCGGAAGGCGGGGACGGCGGCGGCGAAATCGTCGCCCAGGGCACGCCCGAGGCGATCATCAGGGAGCCGCGCAGCCACACCGGCACGTTCCTGAAGGAAGTGCTGGCGCGCCGGCCGCTGTCGATCGAGGCGCCGGCCAAGAAGGTGAAGCGCCAGGCCGCCGAGTGAGACGCCGCTTCTCGGCGCCCCTCGCAGGCGATGCGCGGACGTCGACCTAGTCGACGTCCTCGACGGCGACCGGGCCGCCGCCCTCGACGCGCTGGGCGAGCGCCGCTTCCATGAATTCGTCGATGTCGCCGTCCAGCACGTCGTCGGGCGTGCCAGACACGACGCCCGTGCGCAGGTCCTTGACCATCTGGTAGGGCTGCAACACGTAGGAGCGGATCTGGTGACCCCAGCCGATTTCCGTCTTGGAGGCGGCGCTGGCGTTGGCCTCCGCCTCGCGACGTTCGATCTCGCGCTCGTAAAGGCGGGCGCGCAGCATGTTCCAGGCGGTCGCGCGGTTCTTGTGCTGCGAGCGTTCGCCCTGACACGCGACCACGATGCCGGTCGGAATATGGGTGATGCGCACGGCCGAATCGGTCGTGTTGACGTGCTGGCCGCCGGCGCCCGATGAACGATAGGTGTCGATGCGGCAGTCGGATTCGTTGACGTCGATCTCGATCTTGTCGTCGATGACGGGATAGACCCAGACCGACGCGAAGCTCGTGTGACGGCGGGCGTTGGAATCGAACGGCGAAATGCGAACGAGGCGATGCACGCCCGATTCCGTCTTCAGCCAGCCATGGGCGTTGTGGCCCTTGATCAGCAGGGTGGCGGACTTGATTCCCGCCTCGTCGCCGCTGGTCTCTTCGATGACCTCGACCTTGAACTTCTTGCGCTCGCCCCAGCGCGCATACATGCGCATGAGCATGCGGGCCCAGTCGCAGCTTTCCGTGCCGCCGGCGCCGGAATGAACTTCGACATAGGTGTCGTTGGCGTCGACCTCGCCGGAAAGCAGCGCCTCGATGTGACGTCGCTCGGCTTCGGACTTGAGCGTCTTGAGAAGGGCGACGCCCTCCTGCTCGACTTCCGCGTCGCTCTCCATCTCGCCGAGTTCGACGAGCGTGACGGCGTCTTCGAGATCGCGCTCGAATTTCGACAGGGACCCGAGCCGCTCCTCGAGATCGGTGCGCTCGCGCATGATCTTCTGGGCTGCGTCAGCATCGTTCCAGAGTTCAGGGTCTTCGACCCGGGCGTTCAGTTCCGCGAGGCGGCGTGTTGCTGCATCGACGTCAAAGATGCCTCCTCAGCAGTCCCACGGACTGCTTGATCTGTTCGACGAGCGCTTCGGCTTCGGCGCGCATGTGCTTCACTTCCGGGAATTGGCGGCCCGAGATGGGGCGCGACGGGATTTGGCGGGAACCTAAGCACCTCGAACCCGGATGGCAACCATCCGGGCGCAAGTTGCTGCGGGAGAAAGCCTCAATAGAGGCCGCCGGTGCCCGATCCGATGGAACGGTCCGCATCGGGGCTCAGGCCCAGCGCGCGCGGCGAGGCGTCGCCAATGACCGAATAGCTGTCGGGCGGCGATGTGCCGGGCTTGAACGATTCGAGGATCGTTCCGGCGCCTGCGCTGCGCATGCCCGAGCGCGCGTCGATCGAGATCAGCTTGATGCCGGGCGGCACGCGGAACGGGACGTCGGCCTTGTCCTTCAGGGCGACCTTCATGAAGTCGCGGAAGATCGGCGCGGCATACTGCCCGGCGGTGGCGGAATTGCCGAGCGAACGCGGCCGGTCGTAGCCCATGAAGACCCCGACGGCGAGATCCGGCGAGAAGCCCACGAACCACACGTCCTTGGCGTCGTTCGTGGTGCCGGTCTTGCCAGCGATGTGGCGGCCGACTTCCTTGACGACCTGGGCGGTGCCGCGCTGGACGACGCCTTCCATCATCGACGTGATCTGGTAGGCGGTAAGCGGGTCAAGGACCTGCTCGCGCTTGTCGATCAGGCGCGGCTCGTTCTGGTTCGCCCATTGGGGCGCGTTGCAGCCCTGGCAGACGCGCTCGTCATGGCGGTAGATCGTCTGGCCCCAGCGGTCCTGGATGCGGTCGACGAGGGTCGGCTTGATGCGCTTGCCGCCGTTGGCGAACATCGAATAGGCGCTGGTCATCTTCATGACGGTGGTCTCGCCGGCGCCGAGCGACATGGAAAGAACCGGGAGCATGTCTTCGTAGACGCCGAAGCGCTTGGCGTATTCGGCGATCAGCGGCATGCCGACGTCGCGCGCGAGCCGCACGGTCATCAGGGTCTTGGAATGCTCGATACCGTAGCGCAGCGTGTGGGCGCCGGACGACTTGCCGTCATAGTTTTCAGGCCGCCAGACGCCGAGGCCGCCGCCCTGATCGACTTCGATCGGGGCGTCCATCACGACGGAGGACGGGGTATAGCCGTTGTCCAGCGCGGTGGCGTAGACGAAGGGCTTGAAGGACGAACCCGGCTGACGCAGCGCCTGTGTGGCGCGGTTGAACTCCGACTGGTCGTAGGAGAAGCCGCCCACCATCGCGAAGACACGGCCGGTATATGGGTCCATCGCCACGATGGCGCCGGAGATGTCGGGAATCTGGCGCAGGCGATATTGCGTGGCGCGCGCATCGGTGGGTTCGACATAGATCACGTCGCCCGGCTGCAGCGCGGCCTTGATGGTCTTGCGGGTCCAGCGCACGCCTTCGGCCGGCAGCGTTCCGGTGACGCGCTCGCGGCTGACCTCGCCCGAGCGCTCGCGCGGCGGCTGAATGCCGATGCGGGCGGACCCGTCGCCGACTTCGAGGACCACGGCGAGCCGCCAGGGCTGCACGTCGCCGAGAGCCGGCACTTCGGCGAGCGCGGGACCCCAGTCCTGCGTGATGTCGATCGACCGCATGGCGCCGCGGAAGCCGCGCGCCTCGTCGTAGCGCACGAGGCCGTCGACCAGCGACTTGCGGGCCCAGAGCTGCATCTTGGGATCGAGCGTGGTGCGGACCGACAGGCCGCCTTCATAGAGCTTCTTTTCGCCGTAGCGCTCAAGAAGTTCGCGGCGCACCTCTTCGGCGAAATAGCCGGCCGCATAGGAATTGGGCGACAGCACGCGCGGGTTGACGTTGAGCTGCTCCGTCTTGGCGCGGGCGGCGGCCTCGCGCGTCACGTAGCCGTTGTCGACCATGCGGTCGAGGACGTAGTTGCGGCGGCCGATCGCGGCGTCGCGATAGCGGAACGGATGGTAATTGTTCGGGCCCTTGGGCAGCGCCGCCAGATAGGCGGCCTCCGCCAGGGTCAGCTCGTGCACCGACTTGCCGTAATAATTCAGCGCCGCGGCGGCGATGCCGTAATTGCCGAGGCCGAGGAAGATCTCGTTCAGGTAGAGTTCGAGGATCCGGTCCTTCGAATAGGCGGACTCGATGCGGAAGGCGAGCAGCGCTTCGCGGATCTTGCGGTCGAACGAGCGCTCGTTGCCGAGCAGGAAGTTCTTGGCGACCTGCTGGGTGATGGTGGAGGCGCCCTGCACGCGCTTCGAACCCTGCACCATGACCACGACGGCGCGGGCGATGCCCTCGGGATCGACGCCGTTATGCGTGTAGAAATTCTTGTCCTCGGCCGAGATGAACGCCTGCTTGATCAGCGGCGGAATCGCGGAGGACGGCAGATAGAGGCGGCGCTCGCGCGCATATTCGGCGACCAGCGAGCCGTCATTGGCGTGCACGCGGGTCATGACCGGCGGCTCGTAGTTCTTCAGCTGGGTGTAGTCGGGCAGGTCCTGCTGGTAATGCCAGACGAGCCCCGCCACGGCGGCGGCCCCCAGCACGAAGAGAATCGCGCCGGTGGCGAAGACAAAACCGAAGAAACGGGCGATCAGCCGCATAAATGTCCTGGCCTCTTCATAGGCTTCGAGCCCGATCCGTCGGGAGCGCGCTGCTCGCGTGACGGCCTGCCCGAGGAACCACGTCCGGCAGCGCCTGCTGCCCTGAACTCATTCGGGAACTGCCCCGAGACCCTGCTCGACGCATCCGCGGTCGCCGCCTCAACCTGAGCGGCTCCGACTGCGACTGCGTTTGCGCACCAGATCTCCTGATGCAGTTTTATGGTGTTAATGGGGCATTGCGCCCGACGCAAACACGGCAAGCAACGCTTCAGCCGGGCCGGAGGGCCCTGTGCAGGCGACGCGACCTCAGCGCTGGGCCGCGGCGACGCCCTCCGCCGCCTCGGTCTGGCCGCCCGCACCGATTCGCGGCGCGAAGAACTTGTCGATCGCCTCCACCATAGCGCCGGCGGCCTTTTCGCGCCATTGTGGCTTCATCAGCGCGGCCATGTCCTTTTCGCTGGAGAGATAGCCGAGTTCAAGCAGGACGGACGGGACGTCGGGGGCTTTCAGAACCAGAAACCCCGCAGATCTCAACGGGTTCTTGTTCAGCCGCCCGGCCCCGTTCCAGTAGGCCACGAGGCTGCGCGCAAAAACATGTGAATAGGCCCGGGTCTCCCGGCGGGTGAGGTCGAACAGGATGTCGGAGACATCGGCGCCGTCCTCCGGCCCGCCAAGACCGGCGGCCGCATCGGCGTCATTCTCCTTCTCGGCGAGTTTCGCGGCCTGCGCGTCGGAGGCCTTGTCGGAGACCGTATAGACCGTCGCGCCGGACACGCCGGCGGCCTCGGAGATCGTGTCGGCGTGAATCGAAATAAAGAGCGACGCGTTGGAGTTGCGGGCGAATTTCACCCTGTCGGCGAGCGAGACGAAGACGTCGGAATTGCGGGTCAGCAGAACCTTGTACTTGCCGCCCTCGCTCAGGCGCGCCTCGAGGACCTTGCTGAAGTCGAACACCAGCGCCTTTTCGATGACGGAGCCGATTCCCTGCGCGCCGCTGTCGATGCCGCCGTGACCGGGGTCGATGACGATGACCGGCCGCCTGTCGTCCGCGCCGGACGCGTCGGGCGCGGGCGCCGGGCGTTCGGCAATGATCTCGCGGGCCATGGCGCGGGCGGTGCGCCGAAAAGTCGCGGCGTCGGTCGGGGCCAATTCGACCTGCAATCGATGGCGCCCGTCCGGACCCGGCTCCGATATGGCCCGGACGATCCGGGCGGGCTTGGCCAGATCGATGACGATTCGCGACTTGCCGGGGGCGAAAAGGCCGAAACGGAACGACGAAATGACGCCGGTCTCCGACGCCTTCGCGCCTGAGACGCCGCGACGGCGCGACGGGCGCGCGTCTTTCGGCTGGCCGGAGCGCGGGTCGATCTGGAAAACGATCTCCGGCAGATCGATGATGACGCGATCGGGATCGGCCATCACGAAGGCGTCCGGCTCGACGGCGCCTGACAGGTCGAAGACCAGACGGGTCGTGTCGAGCACCTGGTCGATGTGAGCGGAAGACGCGATCGGCGGGGCCGCGTCCGGGGACGCGTCCTCCCGCGCGGCCGCCGAGCCCGGAAAGAGAGAGACCGACGAGACAATGAGCAGCGCCAGCACAGTCAGGGCGCTCGTCAGGTTACGGATCGGGCTACGGCTAGGGGGCATCGAATTCCAATGCGGCGGCGCGCTGTCGCGGTCGGATGTCCATCATAAGCGGTAAGGTCGCGCAGGTTAACGACTGGTTAATACGAGGCCCGACTGGCGGCCCTGCGTGACCGCCGCGCCACAGGCTGTCGAAAACCTTGCCAAGTGCGTCTGCGTACCGCTATGAAGAACAGGTCCCGGTCTGGGACCCTCTGCGCCTCGATTCCGGCGCACTGGAACGGTCGTTCGGCCCCCGCCATCGACGCCTTCCTCCTACGGCCAATAGCCCGGAGGTTTTCGCGTCGGATAGGATTTGGCAGGCAGGAACCCGCTGGCTCCCCGGACCTGGATGGCTGGCTTCCGCTGGAAGCCGCTTCGATTAGGTAAATGAAACGATGGTCCGTCCCACCGAGGATGAAAAGACGACCGCAAGGCGTCGGGTTCAGGGGTCCGTGAGCAATCGCGGCCGCACCCGTCGCGGGCGTCCGCTCCGCTCGGCGTTTTCGGACATGGCTTTTCCGTATCTGGCGTATTTCGCGTCCCTTTGGGGCCATACGGCCCGCTCCCACTCCATTCGCGGCACGTCCGTCCGTTCGGCCAAGGCCAGCGGCGCGCATGCGTCCGTGTCGGTTTTCCCTTCCATCTTCACGTCCCCGCCCCTGTCGGCTTCGTCGGCCGCCCCCGCGCTCTTGCGCGCTCGCTCACGACACAGCCGCGTCTGCCCGGACGTGACCACACGAGTCTCACATGGCCAACAAGATGCTCATCGATTCCACGCATCCGGAAGAAACCCGGGTGGTGGTGCTTCGCGGTAATCGCGTAGAGGAATTTGATTTCGAAGCCGCCAACCGCAAACAACTGCGCGGCAACATCTATCTCGCCAAGGTCACGCGCGTCGAGCCGTCGCTGCAGGCGGCGTTCATCGAATATGGCGGCAATCGCCACGGCTTTCTGGCCTTTTCGGAAATCCACCCCGATTACTACCAGATCCCCGTCGCGGACCGGCTGGCGCTGCTCGAAGAAGAAGCCCGCCAGCACCGCGACGAAGACGAGGACGAGGGTCGGCAGAAACGCAACCGCCGCCGCCAGCGCTCCGAAAAGCGCGTTCGTCCGGAAGCCAGCGTCTCCGAAAACGCAACGCTCGAGGCTTCGCCTGACGGCGACAACCACGAGGCTATCGCGGCCGAACATGCTGGACCGTCCGCCGAAGCCGAAGCCGCGGAGGTTCGCGCCGAGCTGACGGACGCACCGGTCGCGCCGCAGGACGCCGGGGCGCCAGCTTCCGACGCCGCGCCCATGGAGGCCGGCCAGCCCGAGCACGCGCATGAGCATGCTCCGACACATCATCATGAGGTGCTGGCGGTCGATCCTGCCGGCTACGCCACCGTCGAGGCCGATGACGACGACGAGGACGGCGACGACGAGCCGACCGAAGGCTCGGACGAAGCGGAGCCCCGCAAGGC
>JAIEQX010000360.1 GCA_019747375.1 Beijerinckiaceae bacterium
TGCACAGGCCGCACTGGATGCAGTCGATCTGCAGCCCGTCGCGGATGTCGACGCCCGTGGGGCAGACGACGACGCATTGATTGCAGTCGACGCAATCGCCAGCCTTGGCGCCCGTGTCGCGCAGCAGCGCGGCCTTCTTGAGCGAGCCGCGCGGTTCGCCGCGGTCGTAGCGATAGGTGATGTTGAGCGCGTGCTCGTCGGTCAGCGCGGCCTGGATGCGCGGCCACGGGCACATGTAGGTACAGACCTGTTCGCGCATGAAACCCGCGAAGAAATAGGTCATGAAGGTCAGGATCGCGATCCAGATATAGGCCGTCACGGGTCCCTGGAAAGTGGCGAGATTGTAGACGAGCGTCGGCGCGTCGGCGAAATACAGGACCCAGGCGCCGCCGGTCCACCAGGCGATCATCAGCCAGGCCCAGTGCTTCAGGATGGATTGCGCGAAGGTTTCAAGCGTCCAGCGCTGGCCATCCTTCTTCATCCGCTCGCGGCGGTCTCCCTCGATCAAACGCTCGACCGCGAAGAAGAGATCGGTCCACACCGTCTGCGGGCAGAGATAGCCGCACCAGATGCGCCCGGCGACAGCGTTCATCAGGAACAGCGTCATGGCGGCGATGATGAGAAGTCCCGTCAGATAATAGACTTCCTGCGGCCAGATCTCGATGAAGAAGAAATAGAAGCGGCCGTGTTCGATGTCGACCAGCACGGCTTGCGACGGCGCGTTGGGGCCGCGATCCCAGCGCACGAAAGGCAGGAAATAATAAACGCCCAGCGTGGCGATGAGGATCGCCCACTTGATGCGGCGGAACCTGCCCTTGACGCTTTGCGGGAAAATCTTTGGCCGGGCGGCGTAAAGGGGCCCTTCGGCTCCTGCCGCCTCGAGAGCCATTTCCTGGGCCTGCTGCTGCTTGACGCTCATGATCAACCTTCGTCCGGCGCTTCAAGGGGCCGGCACGGTTATGCGTGAAGCCGGAGGGCGGCGAGATAGCCGCCCTCGGGTCTTTCGTGGTCAGCGTCCGCCGCCGAGAGTGTGGACGTAGACCGCCAGCGCCTTGATGGTGCCGGCGTCGAGCCGGTCGCCCCAATGCGGCATGACGGCGCCGCGTCCCTTGTGCAGTCCTTCGACGATCGTGGCCTTGTCGGATCCATAGAGCCAGATCTGGTCGGTCAGATTGGGCGCTCCGAGTTCCTGCATGCCCTTGCCCTCGGCGCCGTGGCAGGCGGAGCAATTTTCCTCGAAGACTTTTGCGCCCGCTTTCAGGTCGGGCTTGCCTTCCAGCGGCAGGCTCGACAGCGACCTGACGTAATCGGCCACGAGGCTGATCTCCGTCGGCTTCAGCAATCCGTCCGCTCCGAAGGCCGGCATGTTGCCGACGCGCGCCTTGGGATCCGTGGAGCGGATGCCATAGGTCAGCGTCTGCGAAATGTCGTCCAGCGTGCCGCCCCAGATCCATTCGTCGTCGACGAGGTTGGGATAACCCTTGCCGCCGCCGCCGCCGGCGCCGTGACAACCCGCGCAATTGTCGCCAAAGGCGGCCTTGCCCTGTGCGCGCGCGAAGGCCAGCAGGGTCGGGTTCTTTTCGATGTCCGGCAGGGTCGCCTTCGACAAGGCCGCAACCATCGGGGCGCGCTGCTCGCCCAGAGCGGCGAGTTCCTGCGTGACGGCTCCGCGCGAGGACCAGCCAAAAACGCCTGTCGTGTAGCTCGCGACGAGCGGCACGGCGGGATAGACGATCATGTAGCCGAACGCCCACACGATGGTGGCGTAAAGCATCCACAGCCACCAGCGCGGCAGCGGCGTGTTGAGTTCTCGAATGCCGTCCCATTCATGCCCGGTGGTGGACATGCCGGTGTGAGCATCGACCATGTTCTTGTCATGCGGCGCAGCGCTCATCACTCAGTCCTCGTTGAGGGGCAGTCGGGAGGCCGCATCGAACTTCTTGTCGAAGGACGGCCACATTGCATAGGCGACGATCAGGGAGAACGTGATGCAGACGAGCACCAGGCTCAGGGTCTGCGCGTCGGTCGTCAGGGATTGAATGTTCATGTCAGCATCACCTCAGATTGGCCTTGCCGTCGTAGAGCTTGAAGTCGACCAGCGTGCCCAGCATCTGCATGTAGGCGATGAGCGCGTCGGCTTCGGTGATGGCCTTGCCCTTGTCGCCATAGGCGCGGGCGATGGCCTTGGGGTAGCGCTCGACAAGCGCGGTCGCGCCTGCGTCATCGTCGGTTCCCTGCGCCTTGAGGTCCGCGGAGGCGTTGGTGATCATGGCGTCCGAATAGGGCACGCCCTCGATCGCCAGCACTTTCATGTCCTGCGCGATGGTCTCGGCCTGCAGCGGAGTCTTCGCGAGCCAGGGATAGCCCGGCATGATCGAGCCCGGCACGACCGAGCGCGGATTCTCGAGATGACGGCGATGCCATTCGTCGGAATATTTGTTGCCGACGCGGGCCAGGTCGGGCCCGTTGCGCTTCGAGCCCCACTGGAAGGGATGGTCGTACATGCTCTCGGAGGCGAGCGAGTAATGACCGTAGCGCTCGACCTCGTCCCGCAGGGCGCGGATCATCTGCGAATGGCAATTGTAGCAGCCTTCGCGGACGTAGATGTTGCGGCCGGCCAGCTCGAGAGGCGTGTAGGGCCGCATGCCCTCCACCTTCTCGATCGTGCTCTTCAGGTAGAAGAGCGGCAGGATTTCAACGAGACCACCGATCGAGATCACGATCAGTACGCCCAGAACCAGGATGATCGAGTTCTTCTCGAAGATCGCGTGCTTGTTCCAGAGTGACATGATTTGCGAACCTTATTCGGCGGGGACGAGAGCGGGAGTCGTGCGGATGGACGTTTCCGTCTCCGGCGACGCGATGGTCTTGTAGATGTTCCAGGCCATGATCAGGGCGCCGGCGAGGAACAGGCCGCCGCCGAAGGCGCGCACGACGTAGAAGACATGCATGGCCTCGACAGTCTCGATGAAGGAGTGCTCGAGGAAGCCGAAGCTCGTGTAGGCGCGCCACATCAGGCCCTGCAGAATTCCCGCGACCCACATCGACGAGATGTAGAAGACGATGCCGAGCGTCGAGATCCAGAAGTGCCAGTTCACCAGGCGCATCGAGTAGAGCTCGCGGCGGTTCCACAGCCACGGAACGAGGCAGTAGATGGCGCCGAACGAGACGTAGCCGACCCAGCCGAGCGCGCCGGAATGCACGTGCCCGATGGTCCAGTCCGTGTAATGCGACAGCGAGTTGACCGCCTTGATGGACATCAGCGGACCCTCGAAGGTCGACATGCCGTAGAAGGCGACGGAGACGACGAGCATGCGCAGCACGGGATCGGTGCGGAGCTTGTCCCAAGCGCCCGAGAGCGTCATCAGGCCGTTGATCATCCCGCCCCAGGACGGCATCCACAGCATGATCGAGAAGGCCATGCCGAGCGTCTGCGCCCAGTCCGGCAGAGCCGTGTAGTGCAGGTGATGCGGGCCCGCCCAGATGTACATGAAGATCAGAGCCCAGAAGTGGATGATCGACAGACGGTAGGAATAGACAGGGCGGCCGGCGCGCTTCGGGATGAAGTAATACATGATGCCGAGGAAGCCGGCGGTGAGGAAGAAGCCCACCGCATTATGGCCGTACCACCACTGGATCATGGCGTCCTGGACGCCGCCCCAGACGATGTAGGACTTGGCCGAGAAGATCGACACCGGGATGGTGACGTTGTTGCCCAGATGCAGGACCGCGATGGTGACGATGAAGCCGAGATAGAACCAGTTCGCCACATAGATGTGGGGTTCCGCCCGCTTCATGATGGTGGCGAGGAAGACGAGGAAATACGTGACCCAGATGATGGTCAGGAGGAGATCCGCATACCACTCGGGTTCGGCATATTCCTTCGACTGGGTGATGCCCAGCAGATAGCCCGTGCCGGCGATGACGATGAAGAGGTTGTAGCCGAGGACGACCGCCCAGGGCGCGAGATCGCCCGCGAGACGCGCCCGGCAGGTGCGCTGCACCACATAGAAAGACGTGCCGATCAGCACGTTGCCCCCAAAGGCGAAGATGACCGCGGACGTGTGCAGCGGCCGCATCCGCCCGAAGCTTGTCCAGGGCAGGTCGAAATTCAGCGCCGGGAAGGCGAGTTGCAGGGCGATGATGAGGCCGACAGTGAAGCCGGCGATGCCCCAGAACACGGCCGCGATGGTGCAGAATTTCACCGGGCCCATGTTGTAGTTCGGCTTGCCGTCGATCTCCTGCGCGGGGAGTTCGGCGGGCCGCGCCATATACCGGTTCACGATGGCGAAGACCGAGGCGACGCTGGCCAGCGCCAGGATGGCGGCATGGAACGCATATTCGGGCGTGTAGGCCTTGGCGGTGATGAGCAGCCAGAGGCAGGCCATGGCGATGGCCGTGATCAGCAAGCCGAGCTCGCCGAGAGTCATGGATTTGGCGCCCGGCGCCGCCCCCGCGCCCATCGTGCCGCCACCCGTCGATAGTGTTGTCGCCATGTCTCACATTCCCGGTGAAGGGAGGGTGACGACTCGCCTGAGCCGGTCCTCCGATGTCGGGCGGACGTTGGCCGCTTGGCGGGGGCGGAGCATTGATTTGGGTCAACGACCCCGGTCACCCCTGTGGACGGTCGATTTTGTCGCAGCGCAGCAAAGCTGTCTTGTGGACCGCCGTCCCCTGAAATTCATGCCCGTCAGGCTTCTCGCCAGAATGACTTGCGGGTAGCTTCACGCCAGAAGCGATCATCCGGGTCGCCGCGGGGGCATTATGGCGAGAAGCGCAGGCAATTCCTTTACGATCAACTACGTCCTGTTCGGCTTCATCGCCGGGTTCCTGGCCGTGCCGCTGTTTCACCAGCTGGCCAGCTACGGGCTCTTCCTGGCGGTTCCGGGCCGGAACTTTCCCTGGAGCATGCGGCCAAACGCCTATGGGGTGCCGGGCCTGTTGAACCTCGCTTTCTGGGGCGGCGTCTGGGGCATCCTCTTCGCGTTCGTGCAGACGCGCTTCCCGCGCGGCGTGACCTATTTCATCCTGGCGTTTCTGTTCGGCGCCATTCTTCCCACCGCGTTCAGCTGGTACGTGCTGCAGCCCATGCGCGGACGCGGCATCGGCGCCTTCTCGATCTACGGACCCCTGCTCAACGGAGCCTGGGGGCTCGGAACCGGGATCATCTACATGCTGCTCAACCGGCGGCGCTGAAAACGAAAAACGCGCCGCTGGAGGGCGGCGCGTTTTCCGGACTCATGAGACCTGCGGGTTACCAGCAGCGGCGTACGAGGCGGCCCCAGCGGTTGCGGGTCACCACGCAGCGGCGGCGATAGCGCGGGCGGGCGTAATAGAAGCGACGGCGCGGAGCATACCGACGACGATAGTAATATTGCGCTTCGGCGGCGCCTTCGGCCGGCAGATCGGCTTCAGCGGCGGCGGCCTTCACCGGCGAGGCGGCGGCGGCATCCATGGCCTGAAGCTCGTCCATCAGGGTCGAGGCCTGGGCCTTGGTCGACAGGGCCGTGACGGCGACGGCCGACCCGGCGACGCCGAGGAGCGATTGAATGAAAAGACGTCTATCCATGAAACTACCTCCCATAAACGGCTGCGCCGTTTCCTTGCACCACAGCACCCCGCCGGTCGCTTGCAAAAAACGGACGGAGGGCGGCGCGGGTTCCCCCCGCGCGGACGATGATTTGACTTTCACATGCAGACACCAAATAAAGATAACATAGTTCGTTAAATTGGAAGCTAGACCGATGGACTTGAACGACGCCTACTCCTCATCCCCGGCGATGATCCCCGTCATGAGCGATAGCGCCCTGCTGCGGCACATGCTGCGGTTCGAGGCGACGCTCGCGCAGGCGCAGGCCGAGGCCGGGCTGGTCCCGGCCGATGCGGCGGAATTGATCGCCGGGGCGGCGGCGGACCTCGAGTATGACGAACAGGCGATGTTCGCCGACGCCATTCTGGGCGGCACGGTGGCGATCCCCCTGGTTAAGAGCCTGACGGCGGCGGTGCGCGCCCGATCGCCCGCCGCGGCCGCCTTCGTGCATTTCGGCGCCACGAGCCAGGACGTCATCGACAGCGGCCTCGTCCTGCAGCTTGGCGAGGCGCTGGCGCTGATCGACGCCGACCTGACGCGGGTGGCGGACGCCGCCGGCAAATTGGCGCGCGACCATGCCCGGACGCCGATGCTGGGCCGCACCGTCCTGCAACCCGCGACGCCGATCACCTTCGGGCTGAAGGCCGCACAATGGCTGGCGGCCGCCGTGGACGCGCGCGCGCGGTTGCGGCGCGTCGTCGCCGAGGCCCTGGTGTCGCAGTTCGGCGGAGCGGCTGGAACGCTCGGCTCGCTCGGCGACCATGGAGCCCGAACCGCCGAAATCCTGTTCCGCCGCCTCGCGGCGCTCAACGCCTACGCACCGGCGCGCGCCGCGACCCTCCACGGAACGCCCCTGCCCTGGCATACGCGGCGCGGCGCCTTGATGTCGCTCGCCAGCGAGATCGCCATCGTGACCGGGGTGGCGGGCAAGATTGCCCGCGACATTTCTTCGATGATGCAGTTCGAAGTGGCCGAGGCCTTCGAACCGGTCGAAGCCGGGCGCGGAGCCTCCTCGGCGATGCCGCACAAGCGCAACCCCGTCCGCTGCATGCTGACCGTATCGGCCGCCATGCGCACGCCCGGCCTACTGGCGACGCTGCTGACCGGCATGGTGCAGGAACATGAGCGCGCGCTTGGCGGCTGGCAGGCCGAATGGGGGGCGTTGCCGCAGATCGTCAAGCTCTGCTCGGGCGCCTTGTCGAACATGGCGGAGACGCTGGGCGGGCTGAATGTCGACGCCGCGCGCATGCGGGCGAATTTCGACGCGCTCAAGGGGCTGCCGATGACCGAGATGCTGGCGCTGGCGCTGGCTCCGGGCATGGGGCGGACGGAAGCCTTTGGGCTCGTCGAAAAGGCCGCGCGCCAGGTCGGCTCCGGCGACCGCACGCTGGCGGAGGTGATCAAGGCCGATCCCGGGGCCACCCGGCATCTGACGCCGGAGCGCATCGACGCGATCCTCGACCCGCTGAACAATCTCGGGGCCACGCAGGCCTTCATCGACGCCGCCTTGGCGAGCCGGGAGGCGGCGGGCGCGTGAGCGCGCCGGCGGGGTCGCAGCGCCCGCCGGGCATTGACCTCACGACCACGTCTTGCGACAGAGATTGACCGTTTATCCGGAGATATCGCCATGACCGAACTGACCCTCGAAGCCGCCCGGAAGATGCTCGACGCAGGGCTCGCGCATGCGCGCGCCAACAACATGAACCCGCTGGGCCTGGTCATTCTCGACGCCCGCGGCGCGCTCAAGGCCAGCGCCATGGAGGACGGCACCAGCCTGATGCGCTGGAAAGTGGCCTTCGGCAAGGCGTTCGGCGCCGTCGCCTGGGGCGTCGGCTCGCGCAAGCTCGCCGGCATGGCGGCCGAGCGCCCGCAATTCATGGCCGCCGCCTCGCATATCGCCGAAGCCGGACTCATCCCGGTGGCCGGCGGCGTCCTGATCCGTGATGCGCACGGAAAGCTGCTGGGCGGATTCGGCGTCTCCGGCGACACGTCGGACAATGACGAACTGGTGGCCAGCGCTGGAATCGCGGCCGCGGGGCTCGTCGCCGACGGCGGCTGAAGCGCGGCTGGAACCTTGGCGGATGACGGACGTTGAGAAGTGTGTCGCGCGCTGAGCGCGGCGCTCCCATCCGTTTGCCGGTTCGCCGGCCCAATTGCGAGCAGCCGAGGGGACGATTCCTTGCCGCCTGTCAAAACAGAGCGCGAGGTCTGACATGCACGGTACAGAAGCCCTGACCGTCGCCCCCGGACCCGCGCCGCGACCGGAACTCCGATCCACCGCCCTCTTCTTCGATGTGGACGGAACGCTGCTCGAATTGCAGCGGCGTCCCGACGACGTCCTGGCCGATGCGCCCCTGCGCGACATGATCGTGCGGCTGCAGTCGATGAACAGCGGCGCCGTGGCGCTCGTCAGCGGCCGCGCGATCCGCGATCTCGACCGCATCTTTGCCCCCCTCATCCTGCCCGCCGCCGGCCTGCATGGAGCCGAACTCCGTTTTCCGGACGGATCGCGCGTCGGCTCGGCTTCGGCGCTGATGGATCATGCGCGCCCCGACGTCGGGCGGTTCGTGGCCGAACATGCCGGCCTGATGCTGGAAGACAAGGGCGCCACGCTGGCGGTGCATTTTCGCGAACGGCCGGATCTGGCGGCGGACGTGCTGCGCTTCATGACGCGTTTTGGCCCGGGGGACGAAATCGCCGTGCAGGAAGGCAAGTTCGTGGTCGAGCTCAAGCCTGTTCTGTTCGACAAGGGCACGGCCATCGCGACCATGCTGGAACATGCCCCGTTCCTTGGCCGCACGCCCGTCTTCTATGGCGACGACCTGACCGACGAGGCTGGATTTGGCTACGTGAACAAGGTCGGCGGGCTGTCGGTGCGCATCGGCGACCGCGACATTCCGACAGAGGCGCGCCTGAATCTCCCCAATCCCGCCGCATTGCGCGAACATCTGATGGAGCTGACCCGCGCTTCATCCGGCGAACACGGACCTTCATGACGCATAGCAAGCCGTCCCTCGACCTCGCCGTTCTCGGCAATTGCTCCATCGCGGCTCTCGTGGACGCTCAGGCGCGCATCGTCTGGTGCTGCGTTCCGCGTCTCGACGGCGATCCCGCCTTCTGCAGCCTGCTGCGCGATCCGGCGCTCGAGCAGGACGGCCTCTGGGAGATCGAGCTGCTCGGGTTCACGAAAAGCTCGCAGCGCTACATTCCCAATTCGGCGATCCTCGAAACGATCCTTGAGGATGCGCAAGGCGGCGCGATCAAGATCATCGACTTCATTCCGCGCTTCAACCGGCATCGCCGCATGTTCCGGCCGGTGTCCATCGTGCGCCTTGTGGAGCCGCTGCGCGGCGTTCCGCGCATTCGTATTCGTCTGCGGCCGCGCCATGATTATGGAAAGCACGCCGCCACGACCACGCGCGGCAGCAATCATGTGCGCTACCTGCTCGGGCCTGAAGTGCTGCGTCTCACCACCGATGCGCCGGTCAGCCTGATCCAGAGCGAAACGCCCTTCGTCATCGACCGGCCGCTCGCCATGGTGCTGGGCGCCGACGAGCCCGTGACGGACCTGCGCCTCATCGGCGTCGACTGGTACGAACAGACGCTCGAATATTGGCGCGACTGGACCCGGCAGCTCGCCCTGCCCTTCGAATGGCAGGACGAAGTCATTCGCGCCGCCATCACGCTGAAACTGTGCAGCTATGAGGAAACGGGCGGCATCGTGGCGGCCTTGACGACATCGATGCCGGAATTCGCCGACAGCGGCCGCAACTGGGATTACCGCTATTGCTGGCTGCGCGACACGTTCTTCGTGGTGCAGACGCTCAATCGGTTGAGCGTGACGCGCACGATGGAGCATTACATCACCTATGTGACGAATATCGTCACCGGGTGGGACGAAGGTCCGCTTCAGCCGATTTTCGGGCTCGGTTTCGAAACGGCGCTCGACGAGAGCGAAGTCGACACGCTCGCGGGCTATCGCGGCATGGGGCCGGTGCGCATCGGCAACGGGGCCTACGACCAGATCCAGAACGACGGCTACGGCAGCGTGATTCTGGCCGTCGCGCAGAGCTTTTTCGACAAGCGCGTGGCGCGGCCCGGCGGCGTCGGCCTGTTTCGCCAGCTCGAGCGCCTGGGCGAGGAAGCGGCGCGCCGCTGGATCGAGCCCGACGCCGGCCTGTGGGAGTTTCGCACCCGCGCCGAGATCCATACGCATTCCAGCGTGATGTGCTGGGCGGCCTGCGACCGTCTGCACCGGATCGCCGAGAAGCTCGAGCTGCACGACCGCGCCGAGATCTGGCGTGACCGCGCGGAGCGGATGCATGCGGGGATTTGGGAGCGCGCATGGAACGAAAAGCGCCAGTCGTTCGTTGCCACATTCGATGGTGAAGATCTAGATGGCAGCCTGCTGCTGTTGCAGGAGCTCGGCTTCGTCCGCGCCGACGATCCCCGGTTCCTCTCAACGCTCGCCGCCATCGAGGCGGAGTTGCGCGAGGGTGACCACCTTTTCCGATATCGCAGGCCGGACGATTTCGGGCCGCCGGAAATATCATTCGTCATCTGCAGTTTCTGGCTTGTCGAAGCGCTGGCGGCTGTCGGGCGGCGAGACGAGGCGCGGGCGATTTTCGAGCGGTTGCTGTCGCATCGCTCGCCGCTCGGCCTGCTGTCGGAAGGCATCGATCCGCGCACCGGCGAATTGTGGGGCAATTTCCCGCAATCCTATTCATTGGTCGGCCTGATCAGGGCGGCCTTGCGCCTCTCCCGGCCTTGGGAAGAAGCATTCTAAGCGCCAAGCGCGCAGGGAGGAGCCACGTTTTGGGACGCCTGATCGCAGTTTCGAACCGTATTCCGAAGCCTAACGAACGCTATTCCGCCGGCGGCCTATCGGTCGCGGTCAAAAACGCGCTTGAGCGTCAGGGCGGCCTCTGGCTGGGCTGGAGCGGCGAGGTCAGCGAACTTGCTGAAGGATTACCCAAAGTCTCGGAAGTCCGCTGGAACAACGTCGACTACGTCACGATCGACCTGACCCAGCGCGACCATGACGAATATTACAATGGCTTCGCCAATCGCGCGCTCTGGCCATTGTTTCACCATCGGCCCGGCCTGACTGAATTCGCGCGCCGCGACATGGCCGGATATTATCGCGTGAACCAGACGTTCGCGCGTACGCTTGCGCCGATGCTGAAGCCCGACGACGTCATCTGGGTGCACGATTATCATCTGATCCCGCTGGCTTCAGAGCTGCGCGCCCTCGGGGTGAAAAACCGCATCGGCTTCTTCCTGCACATTCCGTGGCCGGCGCCCGAATTGCTGGTCATCCTGCCGAACCATGCGCGCCTGGCCGCAAATCTCGCCTGCTATGACCTGATCGGTTTTCAGACGAAACAGTTTCTCGACAATTTTCTCGCTTATCTGCGCGAGGAAATGGGCGTCGAGACCGATGGCTGCGGCAAGATCGAAGCGTTCGGGCGCGTCTCGCAGGCGGGCGTGTTCCCGATCTCGATCGACACGGAAGAGTTCATTCGTTTCGCCCGCGAGCCATTGTCGGCCACCAATCGCCGGCTGGAAAAATCGCTCGAAGGCAAGATGCTGGCGCTGAGCGTCGATCGCCTGGATTATTCGAAGGGCATTCCGCAGCGGATTGAAGCCTTCGGACGCTTCCTCGAGCTATATCCGGACTACCGACATCAGTTCTATGCGTTGCAGATCGCGCCGACGACGCGCGAGCAAATCCCGGAATATGCCGAGATCAATCGCGAGGTCGCCGAAGTGGCGGGTCGCGTGAACGGCAAGTTCGGCGATATCGACTGGGCGCCGATCCGCTACGTCAACCGGTCGATCGCGCGGGCGGCGCTCGCGGGCCTCTATCGCTCCTCACGCATCGGTGTTGTCACGCCGTTGCGGGACGGAATGAATCTCGTTGCCAAGGAATTCGTTGCGGCCCAGAATGAAGAGGATCCGGGCGTGCTCGTGTTGTCGCGTTTTGCGGGCGCCGCGCGTGAGTTGAGGGGAGCCATCATGGTCAACCCCTACGACACCGACGGAATGGCGCATGCCTTCAAGGCTGCGTTCGACATGCCGCTCGAGGAGCGGGTCAGCCGCATCAAGCCGATGATCCGCTATCTCAAGGAACATAACGTCCATCGCTGGTGCACCGAGTATCTGCAGGCGTTGGAAGGCGAGACCGCCGTCACCAAGATTACTTCGGTGGCCTGAGGGAAATATCCCCGGCCAGACGAACGGCCCGCCTCATGCCTATGCGTCGCGTGCGTCGAGTTCGCGTCAATGTGAATCGTCACGGCGTGACGGGACGGTCTTCCGTCATTATGCCGTCAGGATTTTCGGTCATTTGCAAAGCCTCGAAGGCGCACGGCCTTTGTGGCGAACTCCATTTCATCTGCAGTCATTTGGTCTGCACGCCAACGGGGAGACGCACATGCTTGTCGCAGAGCTGCTCAGCACCTGTTCGCATCCCTCGATTGCGGAGGCTGCGGTAAAATCCATCGGATTCGCGTTCAGCGCTCGCGTGGCGCGGGCAGCCGAAGACGACGATCTTCCGCTTGGCGAGTTCGTCGCCCGCGCCGTCATGGAGTTTCGCGACGCGGCGTCGGAAGCCGACTGGCGCGAACTGTCCGACGTGTGCCAGCGACAGGACATGCCGATCCTCTGCGGACTGCACCATATTCTCGAGGTGAAACTCGAGCTTCATCGCGGCTGGCAGGGCTCGGGCGCCGCGCGAGGGCCGGCGCCCGACATCCAGTCCGGCCTCTGCTGCGCCTGAACCTCAGGCTTTGGCGTCTTCGTCAAGGGCGAGGCCCGCTTCGACCTGCTCGATGATGGCGGCCACGAAGGCGTCCAGATCCTTGGGCGAACGGCTGGTGATGAGCCCGTCGTCGATCACCACTTCCTGGTCCACCCATTCGCCGCCGGCGTTTTCGACGTCCGTGCGAATGGACGGCCAGGAGGTTATGGTCTTGCCGTCGACCGCGTCGGCTTCGACAAGAAGCCAGGGCGCGTGGCAGATTGCGGCCACCACCTTGCCGGCGTCGATGAATTCCTGAATCAGCGCGATGGCGTCGTCATTCATGCGCAGGACGTCAGGGTTCATCTGTCCGCCCGGCAGCACGAGCGCGTCATAGTCCTCGACCTCGGCGGCGGCGATCTCCAGATCGACCGGGACTTTCGCGCCCCAGTTCTTGTCCAGCCAGCCCTTGATCTCGGAGGCGCCTTCAGGGGCGGCGACATCGACGCGGGCGCCTGCCGCCCGGAGCTTCTCAAGGGGGACCTGCAGCTCGGACTGCTCGAAGCCGTCGGTCGCCATGATCAAGATGCGAGCTTCGCTGATGCTGCTCATCTGGTAGTCCCTTCGCAGAAAATGTGTCGTGGAGCGTCGGACTAACCCGACCCGGTGCAGCTTGGTTCCAGCCGCGGAGGAACCCCGCATCCCGGCATACGTTCGCTTCATGACGCTGACTGCTCAACAGCCGGAGACGACATGACAAGACATTCTCATTTTGGCGGCCTGCTTGGCGGCGCTTTCGGCGGCGTCGCGCTTGTGGCGGCGCTCATGGCGCCGTTGCCGGCTTTGGCGCAGACGACCCCCGGCGCGCCCGGGAGCGACCAGGTCATTCCTGAAAAGGATCGTTCGACCGCGCCAAGGCCCGGCGCCGGCGCCGAGGGTCAGACCTTGACGGACAAGCTGAACAAGACCGACGGCGTGATCGCGCCTCCCGGCAATGTCGACCCGGAGATGCGGCAGATCCCGCCGCCGGGCGCAGGCCAGAACATGCCCATCATCCCGCCCTCGGCGGTCGATCCGACGACGCCGCCGAACGCGCCCAAAGCCGAGCCCCGCTAGCGGCGGCTCAATAGGCGATCTTGTCCGGCTTGTCGCGCCACAGATCGAAGACGCGCTCGGCCTCCGGCAGCGGCATATGCTGCGTCGGCAGGCTGCGCTCGGCGGGGTCCTTCGGGATTTCGCCGTAGAGAAATTCGTCATCGAAACCGATGGCGGCCGCCTGTCCGCGCGTGTTGGCGTAGACGAGGCGCCCGATGCGGGCCCAATAGGTTGCCGCCAGACACATCGGACAGGGTTCGCAGCTCGAATAGAGGGTCGCGCCCTGCAGGGCGAAATCGCCGACGGCCTGGCAGGCGCGGCGGATCGCCGTCACCTCGGCATGGGCGGTCGGGTCGAGACTCGACGTCACCTCGTTCCAGCCTTCCGCGATGATTTCGCCGTCGCGCACCAGCACGGCGCCGAAGGGGCCGCCGAGCCCCTGCTCCATCCGCTCGCGCGAGAGTTCGACGGCGCGGAGCAGGAACTTGCGGTCCTGCGCGCTCGTGGAGGCGTCGTGGGTCATGCTGGCGTCTCGTGTGGCTGCGCCGCCTGTTCGCGGACGAGGAGGAGGGATGCAGCCGTCGAGGCCGCGATGATGGCGGGTTCCTTGCCGTCGATCCCGTCGAGCCCGATGGGGCAGACGAGCGTTGCGCGCTGCGCGTCGGCAAGGCCCGCCTGCGCCATGCGGCTTTCGAATCGGGCGCGCTTGGTCGCCGAACCGATCAGGCCCACATAGGCGAAACGCGCCAGTCGCAGCGCGCGCGTCACGATCTCCAGATCGCGCGGATGCGAATGCGTCATCACCAGCACGAAGGCGCCCGCCGGCAGCGTGTCGAGTTCGGCCGCGGGATCGGGCGTGGCGATCTTGACGACGTTCGGCGGCGTGACTGACGGGAATGCGTCGGGTCTCTCGTCGATCCAGCGCAGATCGAAGGGCAAGGGCGCCAGGGCCAGCACGAGCGCGCGGCCGACGTGGCCCGCGCCGAACAGGGCCAGCGGCGTGGCGCCGGATCGCTCGCCTTCGGCCAGCTGCGCGACACGCGCCGCATCCTGCGGCCCGAAACGTTCGAAGCGGATGCGCACGCGGCCCCCGCAGCATTGCGCGAGCTCGGGCCCGAGCGCGAAGTCACGCCGCAGCGGCGTCTCGTCGTCGCCGCGCAGATGTTCGCGCGCGATGCGCAGCGCGTCCCACTCCAGGGCGCCGCCGCCGATCGTGCCGTGGAAGTCGCCGCGTTCGCGCATCAGCAGGCGCGCGCCGGCTTCGCGCGGCGCCGATCCCTGCACGGATTCGACCGTCACGAGGACGGCCTGTCCATCGTCTTGCAGGATATCGCGAAGGCGGTCGAGGATCAGCACGCTTCATCCTTGCAGCGAGGCGGGCCGAGCCGCGCCTTCAGAAAATGATTCAACTTCACGTATCGATTCAACGCGGCTCCGGCGCTCATGCATCACATGAACTCAGCTCTTGAGGGCCTGAACCGCAAATAAGATCCGCTCCGGCGTCGCTGGCGCGTCGAGCGGCGTCTGGCGATCCGGGGCGAGGCCATGCAACGCATCCACGATGGCGCAGAACACGCTGATGCCGTGCATCAGGGGCGGCTCGCCCACCGCCTTGGAGCGATAGATCGTGTCTTCGCGATTGACGTTGTCGAACAGGTCGACGCGAAAATCGTCCGGCACGTCGGAGGCGACCGGGATCTTGTAGGTCGAGGGCGCATGCGTGCGCAGCCTGCCCTTGTCGTCGTAGACGAGTTCCTCGGTCGTCAGCCAGCCCATGCCCTGCACGAAGCCGCCTTCGATCTGGCCGATGTCGATGGCGGGATTCAGCGAGCGCCCGACATCGTGCAGAATGTCGACGCGGGTGACGCGCATCTCGCCCGTCAGCGTGTCGACGGCGACTTCGGAACAGGCCGCCCCGTAGGCGAAATAGAGGAAGGGCCGCCCGGTCTTTTTCGCCCGGTCCCAATCGAGACGCGGCGTCTTGTAGAACCCCGCCTCCGACAGTTGCACGCGGCTCTCGCGGGCGCGCCGCGCGAGATCGCGAAAGCTGATAGACTCATTGCCGCCGAAGACCCGGCCCTCGCGAAAGGTGACGCCGTCGGGCGCGATGCCCCACATGTCGGCGGCGACCTGCGCCATGCGTCCCCGGATCGCCCCGGCGGCGATGCGCGCCGCCATGCCGTTGAGATCCGAGCCGGACGAGGCCGCCGTCGGCGACGTGTTGGGCACTTTGGCGGTGTTGGTGGCGGTGATGCGCACCCAGTCCAGCGGCACGCCGAATTCTTCGGCCACCACCTGGGCGACCTTGACGAAGAGGCCCTGCCCCATCTCGGTGCCGCCATGGTTCAGATGGATCGACCCGTCCTGATAGACATGCACCAGCGCGCCCGCCTGGTTCATGTGAACCAGCGTGAAGGAAATGCCGAACTGCACCGGCGTCAGCGCAATGCCGCGCCTGATCAGCGGCTGGCCCGCGTTATGCGCCGCAATGGCGGCGCGGCGGGCGCGATAGTCTGACGTCTGCTCCAGCCGCTCGATCAGCGCCGGCAGCGTGTCGGTTTCCTCGACCTTCATGCCGTAGGGCGTGAGGTCGCGGCCCGGCGCATAGAGATTGGCCTTGCGGACGTCGAGCGGATCGCGACCGGTGGCATGCGCGATGGCGTCCATCACGCGCTCCATCGCGAGCATGCCCTGCGGGCCGCCAAAGCCCCGGAACGCCGTGTTGGACACCGTGTCGGTGCGCAGGCGACGCGAGCGGACCGCGACGTCGGGCAGGTAATAGGCGTTGGCCGCATGGAACATCGCGCGGTCGACGACGCCGGTCGACAGATCCGCCGAACAGCCGCAGCGCGCGTCGAGCTGCACATCGTAGGCGCTCACCAGGCCGTCGGCGTCGTAGCCCACCGACCAGTCGGCGCGGAATTCGTGCCGCTTGCCGGTGATCATGAAATCGTCGTCGCGATCGAGCCGCAGCTTGCACGGCCGGCCGGTGACGCGCGCCGCCAGCGCCGCCAGCGCGGCCGTCTGGTTGGCCTGACTTTCCTTGCCGCCGAAGCCGCCGCCCATGCGGCGCGTCTCGACCGTGACGTGGGAGTCCGGGCAGCCGAGAACGCGCGCCACCACGTGCTGCACCTCGGTGGGATCCTGCGTCGAGGAATGCACCAGCAGGTCCCCGGCTTCGCCCGGAATCGCCAGCGCGACCTGCCCTTCCAGATAGAAATGCTCCTGCCCGCCGATTTCGAAACGGCCCGACAATCTGTTCGAGGCAGCGGCGAGCGCCGCCGACGCATCGCCGCGGCCGAAATCGTAATCCGGCAGCACGGTGACGCCGCGCGCGATGGCGGCGTCGATCGTGACGGCGGGCTCCACCGGTTCGATCTCGACGCGGGCGAGCGTCGCGGCGCGGCGGGCCGCGTCCCGGGTTTGGGCCACGACGGCGAAGATCACCTGCCCGTGGAAAATGACCTCGTGTTCGGCGAAGAGCGGATCGTCCGCAAAGGCCGGCGCGACGTCGTTCTTTCCCGGAATGTCGGCGGCCGCCAGCACGGCGACCACGCCCGGCGCGGCGCGCACGGCCGAGAGATCGACCGAGAGAATTTTGCCGCGCGCCACGGTGGACAGTCCGGGCGCCAGATGAAGCGTCCCGGCGGGCTCGCGAATGTCATCGACATAGGTCGCCCCGCCCTGAACATGCAGGCGCGCGGAATCATGCGCCACGGGCTTGCGGACTGTGGCGAGCATGTCGTCCGGGGCATCGTTCCGGGTCATGACACGGCCTCGCGGGGCGGCGCGATCCGGGTGTCCTGCAGCGGGGCGCCGCGCATTTCCATCAGCGCCTTGAGCAGCAGGTTTCGGGCCACGAGGCTCCGATAGGCGGCGCTGGCGCGCTGGTCGGACAAGGGCGTGAAATCGAGTCCCAACGCGGTCAGTCCGCCGCGCCAGGTCTTCTCGTCATCGAGTCGGGCGCCAATGATGAAGCCCTCCGCCGAGCGGGCGCGGGCGGGCACGCCCGCCATGCCGCCATAGGCCATGCGGGCGGCGCCGATGCGCTGGTCCACGACCTCGAATTTGAAGGCCGCCAGCACGGCGGAAATATCTTCGTCCAGCCGCTTGCTGACCTTGAAGGCGCAGAAGCGGTCGCGCGCCCCGAGCTTCGGGATCGTCACCGCGACGACGAATTCGCCGGCCTGCCGGTCCTGCTTGCGATAATCGAGAAAGAAGTCCTCGAGCGGCAATGTCCGCGTCTGCGCGCCGCGCCGCAATTCGAGGGTCGCGCCCAGCGCGATCAGGCAGGGCGCGAGATCGCCGATGGGCGACCCGTTCGCGAGATTGCCCCCGACGGTGCCGGAGGCGCGCACCTGCGCGGAGCCGAAGCGCCGCATGACTTCGCCGAGATCGGGATGGATCGCGCCCAGATGCGGCATGGCGCGTGCGAGATCCACGCCCGCACCCAGTCGCAGCGACGCCGCGCCGTCCGCAATGTCGGCAAGACCGGCCACATGGCCGAGCCAGATGATCTTGCGCAGATCCTTCAGGCCTTTGGTGATCCAGAGGCCGACATCCGTGCCGCCCGCCAGAAGCGTGGCGTCCGGATGCGCGAGGTAGAACGCGGCGAGCGAATCCATGTCGGCGGGCGCGGCGAAGAATTGCGCGTCGTCGCCGACGAGGAGATCGCGCCGGGGCGCGTCCGCAAGGCCGGTCCAGCGGGAGGGCTGCGCGCCGCGCACGCCCGCCTGCACGGCGGCCTCGACGATGGGCTTGTACCCGGTGCAGCGGCACAGATTTCCGGCGAGCTGGTCGCGAATGGCGGCGCGCGCGGGCGGCTCGGGCGCAGTCTCATGCAGCGCCGCGAGACTCATGACGATGCCGGGCGTGCAGAAGCCGCATTGCGACCCATGCGTCGCCACCATGGCCTCCTGCACCGGATGCAGCGCGTCACCGGTCGCAAGATCCTCGATGGTGACGAGTTCGGCGCCATCGATCTGGCCGAGCAGCAAAATGCAGGCGTTGACCGGGGCGTAGGAAACGTCGCCGCCGTTGCGGCGGACCAGCATCACCGTGCAGGCCCCGCAATCGCCCTCGCCGCAGCCTTCCTTGGCGCCGACGGCGCCCTGCTCGATCCGCAGCCAGTCGAGAAGCGTCGTGCGCGGCGCGAAGGCCGAGACTTCGACATCCCGGCCGCGAAAGCGGAAACGGATCGCGGACCGGACAATTGGGCCGTCCGGTCCGGGGCGTCTGGATGTGTCGACGTCGAGGGTCATGCGCCTGCGCCCATTTTCCTGTTACCTGGCCCGAATCGGTGGCCAGGGATCCGGCCCGCCGCGAGCCTACCAGACTCCGGTATTGGGCATAGACAGCCAAGGCTCCGCCGGCGGCTTGGGGTCGCCCGCCTGCAGCAGTTCGATCGAGATGTTGTCGGGCGAGCGGACGAAGGCCATATGGCCGTCGCGCGGCGGACGGTTGATGGTCACGCCGGCGTCCATGAGCTTCCGGCACGTCTCGTAGATGTCATCGACCCGATAGGCCAGATGGCCGAAGTTGCGGCCGCCCGTATATGTCTCGGGATCCCAATTATAGGTGAGTTCGAGCGTCGGCGAGCGGGTTTCGCGCGCCCGCTGCTCGTCCTGCGGCGTCGCCAGAAAGACGAGTGTGAACCGGCCCTTTTCATTGTCGATGCGGCGCACTTCCACGAGGCCGAACTTGTTGCAGTAGAAGTCCAGAGAGGCGTCGAGATCGGTCACGCGGACCATCGTGTGCAGATATTCCAAGGCGGTTCTCCTCGAATGCTGTGGCGGCGCACGCCTGACGCGACGCCGTGCAAGTCCCGGTCCAGTTCATATAGACACCGAAAGCCCCGAAGCCAGCGTGGCGGCCGCATCTGGCGGCCCCGGTCCTTTGGCTTTATGCCATGGGCCACCGATTCATCGGGTCCACGAGTCGAACCGGAGCCACCCCATGACAGACGCCGAGATCAAGCGGCAGGCCGCTTTTGCGTCGATCCTGGCGAGCGCCGCGCTGACCATCGGAAAGCTCGTGGCGGGACTTCTGTCGGGCTCGCTGGCGCTCATGTCGGAGGCGATGCACAGCCTTCTCGACACCGGCGCGACGATCCTGACCTATTTCGCCGTGCGGGCCGCCGACAAGCCGGCCGACGACGAGCATCATTATGGCCATGCCAAGATCGAGGCCGTCGCGGCCCTGATCGAGACCGGACTGCTGATGGTGCTGGCCGTCGCGGTGCTGGCCGAAGCTGTCCGGCGAATCGTCACACCCTCGCTGGACCATGTGGAGGCGACCTGGCTGACATTCGGCGTGCTGATCGTTTCGATCATCGTCGACCTGGTTCGCTGGCGCTCTCTCGACGCCATCGCCAAGCGCACCCGGAGCGACGCGCTGGCGGCCGACGCCCTGCATTTTTCGAGCGATCTCGTCGCGTCTTCGCTGGTGCTGGCGGGCCTCGTGGCCACGCATTACGGCTTCGCGCAGGGCGACAGTCTCGCGGCGGTCGGCGTCGCGCTGTTCATCGGCGTCGCGGGCTACCGCCTTGGCCGGCGCACCATCGACACGCTGGTGGACGCCGCGCCCGCGGGCCTCAGCGAGCGCCTGCGCCGCACGATCGAAAACGTGCCGGGCGTGGTGGAGATCGAGATCCTTCGCCTGCGGCCCGCCGGACCGCAGGTCATAGGCGAGGTCTCGATCGCTGTGCCGCGCACGATGCCGCTTGAGAAGGTCTATACGGTGAAGCAGCAGGTCGTCGCGGCCATCGCCGAGGACATGCCGGAGGTCGACGTGACCGTGACGGCGAACCCGCGCGCGCTCGACGACGAAAGCGTTCTTGAACGCGTGCTGCTGATCGCCGCGCGTCGACGTCTCCCGGTGCACCATGTGACCATTCAGGACATCGACGGCACCAAATCGATCAGCCTCGACCTCGAGCTCGACGCGCGCATGACGCATGGGGCGGCGCATGAAATCGCCTCGTCGCTAGAGGAAGCCATTCAGGCGGAACTCGGCAGCGCTCTCGAAATCGAGACGCATATCGAACCGCTGGAGGTGGACGAACTGGAAGGCGCCGACAGTTCGCCGGAGCGGCGCGCCCAGATTCGCAACGTGCTGGCCGACGGCGCCATTCAGGGCGGCGTCCTGCGGGACGTGCATCACGTCCGGGCCCGCCACACCAAGGCCGGACTGGTGGTCAATTATCATTGCCGGGTCGACCCTGGCCTGAGCGTGCATGACGTCCATGAAGCGGTCGACGCGCTGGACCGGCACCTGAGGGTCACGCTTCCGGAGGTCGCTCGGGTCGTCGGGCATGCCGATCCATTGGGTGCGCCACCCCATTGACGCCCAGTCATTGTTAGTGAATACTCACTAACAAGCAGCCGGGGCTGCATGGAGACGGGCCATGTTCGGGCAATTACTGACCTCGCGGCGGTTCGCGCCGCTGTTCCTCAGCCAGTTTTTCTCCGCCTTCAACGACAATTTCGTCCGCAACATGCTGGCCATGCTGATCCTGTTCAAGCTCGGCGACGAGATGGCGGGATCGCTGGTGACGCTGGCGGTCGGGATCTTCATCCTGCCGTCGATCTTCCTCTCGGCGCTGGGCGGCGAAATCGCCGACGGGCACGACAAGGCGCTGATCGCCCGACGGCTGAAATTCGCGGAAATCTTCGTGCAGATGATTGCGGCGGCGGGCTTTGTCTTCGCCTCGCTGCCCCTGCTCTATCTGGCGCTGTTCGGCCTCGGCGTCATCGCGGCCCTTTTCGGCCCGATCAAATACGGCATTCTGCCCGACCATCTGAAGCCCGAGGAATTGCCGGCCGGCAATGCGCTCGTGGAGGGCGCGACCTTCTTCGCCATTCTGCTGGGCATCGTCTTCGGCGGCTATGCGGCCTCACACGACCGCGGCTCCTGGAGCGTCGTCGTCCAGCTGATGATCATCGCGGTCCTGTGCTGGGGAACGAGCCGCTTCATTCCCTCGACGCCCATCGGCGCGCCGGGCCTGAAGATCGAGCGCAACATCTTCCGTTCCAGCGTGCAGACGGTGCGCGAACTGAAGGAGGACGCGCGACTCTGGATCGGCGGCGTCGCCGTGAGCTGGTTCTGGATGACGGGCGCGGTCGCGCTGTCGCTCGTGCCTGTCGTGGTGAAGCATCGCATCGGCGGCGGCATTGATGTGGAGAGCGCCATCAGCGCGCTGTTCGCGATCGGCATCGGCGCCGGCTCGCTGCTCGCCGCCGTGCTCGCCCATGGCCGCATCCTGCTGCTGCCCGTGCCGGTCGCGGCCCTGTTCATGGCGGGTTTCCTCATCGACCTCGGCTTCGCCACCTACGCCCTGCCGAGGGCCGCCGCCAGCGTGGCGCTGACCGAGTTTTTCTCGAGCGCGATCGGGCTGCGCATCGCCCTTGACGTCGCGGGCCTCGCGGCGGCGGCCGGCATGTTCGTCGTGCCGGTGTTTTCCGCCGTGCAGACCTGGGCGCGCGAAGACCGGCGCGCGCGCGTCATTGCGGGCGTGAACGTGGTCAACTCGCTGTTCATCGTCGGCGGCGCGCTGACCACCGCGGTGCTGCAATCTTCGCTCGTCGGCCTGTCGGAGCCGGCGCTGCTGATCGGCCTCGGCGCGCTCAACATCGGCGCGAGCGTGTATTTCTTCCGCAAGCTGCCAGGCAATTTCGTCTCTGATTTCCTGACGCTCCTGTTTCGGCTATTCTACCGGCTGGAGGTGCGCGGCCTCGAACATGTGGCGGCGGCGGGCGACCGCTGCGTCATCGCGGTCAATCACGTGTCGTTCCTGGACGCGCCCGTGATCCTGTCCGTGCTGGACAGCAAACCGGTCTTCGCCATCGACCGCAGCATGGCGTCGCGCTGGTGGGTGAAGCCGTTCCTCACCATCGCGCATGCGCTGCCGATCGACCCGAGCCAGCCGCTGGCGACGCGCGCGCTGATCCAGCAGGTCAAGGCCGGCCGCCCGCTGGTGATCTTTCCGGAGGGACGCATCACCGTCACGGGCTCGCTGATGAAGGTCTATGACGGCGCCGCCATGATCGCCGACAAGGCCGAAGCCATGATCGTGCCGACGCGCATCGAGGGGCTGGAGCAGAGCTTCTTCTCGCGGCTGCGCGCCGGCCTCGTGCGCAAGAAGCTGTTTCCGAA
>JAIEQX010000188.1 GCA_019747375.1 Beijerinckiaceae bacterium
CGAGCTTGCTCAAGCTTGAGCTTAGTGAGACAAGTAAGCTTGGCTTTAACAGGTCTGGATGGGGAGCGGCCACCATCCAGGCTTGACTAGCGCGGAGATTGGCCAGTGACCAAGACACCCAACCCTATAGACCAGCACGTCGGCAGCCGCGTGCGCATGCGTCGTGTCATGCTCGGCCTCAGTCAGGATAAGCTTGGCGCCGCGCTTGGCCTGACATTCCAGCAGGTCCAGAAGTATGAAAAGGGCACCAATCGGATCGGCGCCAGTCGCCTGCAGGAAATCTCAAAGATTTTAAATGTGCCGCCATCCTTCTTTTTCGACGGTTCTCCCTCCGCCCAGGAAGTCAATCAACCAGGATTTCGCGACGCTACACCGCTCCGATACGTCGCCGATTTCGTCACGACGGCTGAAGGCCTGCAACTCAACCGCGCTTTCGCCAAGATACGAGATCCGAAGATTCGTCAACGGGTTGTGGACCTTGTCTGCGCTATTTCGGACTCGGACGGCAATCTGACCCCGGATTCAAACCGAGAACTGGCAGTCTGAAATCGTTCGTTATAAAGAACGGAATGGGGCTGATTTGCTTGACCTGAAGAACGCTCGATGGCACAAGCGAGGCGAGGACGCATGCTGTAAATGGCGCGGTTGGGCCATTCAGCGCGCGTAACAGTCCAATTCGCGAGCAGCGGAGACGAGCGTGATCAGGCAGAGCTATTTGTTCACGAGTGAATCGGTGTCCGAAGGACATCCGGATAAGGTCTGCGACCGCATCTCCGACGAAATCGTCGATCTCTTCTTTCGGGAGGGCGCCAAGGCCGGGATTGATTCGTATCAGATCCGCGTCGCCTGTGAGACGCTCGCCACCACCAATCGCGTCGTTATCGCGGGCGAAGTCCGGGGCCCGGCGATCAGCAATGATGTGATCATCGAGACTGCCCGCAAGGCGATCCGCGATATCGGCTACGAGCAGGACGGCTTCCATTGGGAACGCGCCAACATTGAAGTCCTGCTGCATGCGCAGTCGGCGGACATCGCCCAGGGCGTCGACGCCGCCGGCAACAAGGACGAAGGCGCGGGCGATCAGGGCATCATGTTCGGCTACGCCTGCCGGGAAACGCCGGAACTGATGCCGGCGCCCATTCACTATTCGCACAAGATCCTTCGCCTTCTCTCCGAAGCCCGTCGCTCAGGTCAGGAAAAGCATCTCGGCCCGGACGCCAAGAGCCAGGTGACGATCCGTTATGAGAACGGCAAGCCCGTCGAGGCGACGCAGATTGTCGTGTCGCATCAGCACATGAAGGAGGATCTCACCTCCGAGCAGGTTCGCGCGATTATCCAGCCCTACGTCGAAAAAGCGCTGCCGGCTGGCTGGATCACCGGGAACACCGTCTGGCACATTAACCCGACCGGCAAGTTCTTCATCGGCGGTCCCGATGGCGATTGCGGCCTGACGGGCCGCAAGATCATCGTCGACACCTATGGCGGCGCAGCGCCGCATGGTGGCGGCGCCTTCTCGGGCAAGGATCCCACCAAGGTCGATCGCTCCGCCGCCTATGCGGCCCGCTATCTCGCCAAGAACGTCGTGGCGGCAGGCTTCGCTGATCGTTGTACGCTGCAATTGTCTTACGCGATCGGCGTCGCCCAGCCGCTGTCGATCTATGCCGATCTTCACGACACCGGAAAGGTCGACCCCGCGAAGCTAGAACGCGTGCTGATGGAGGTCATGAGCCTCTCGCCCCGCGGCATCAGAGAGCATCTCAAGCTCAATCGTCCGATCTACGCCCGTACGTCCGCTTACGGACATTTCGGTCGCACGCCCGACGACGAAGGCGGCTTCTCGTGGGAGAAGACGGACCTTGTCGAAGTCCTGAAGAGCAAGCTCTCCTGAGCGGGGGGCCACGGCTCAAACGGTAAAGATGATGAGCGATCAGCCCCGGGTGTCTGAAATCGAGGCTGATCCTCACGAAGAGCGAACGCTCTACGGTCGTCGTAAAGGAAAGAAGCTCCGGGTGCGCCAGTCGCATCTGGTCTCGGATCTTCTTCCTTCTCTGGCGCTCGATCCCGCCGTGCAGATCGCCGACCCGAGGGATCTTTTTCCGGCCGCCGTTGATGCCGTCAGGATGGAGATCGGCTTTGGGGGAGCGGAACATCTGGTCGCGGAAGCGGCGCGCCAGCCCGGGATCGGCTTCATTGGCTGCGAACCATTCGTCAACGGCGTCGCCAAGCTGCTCGTCCAGATCGACGAGCGCGGCCTGCAGAATATACGTGTGCATCACGGAGACGCCCGCCAGATCCTGCAGAGGCTTCCCGACGGCAGGCTAGATCGCGTCGACGTTCTCTATCCTGATCCGTGGCCCAAATGGCGCCAGCGCAAGCGGCGTTTTCTGTCGACCGACAATTTGTATGAAATCGCCCGCGTCCTGCGGCCAGGCGGCGTCCTGCGTGTCGCCACCGACATAGACGATTATGCAGGCTGGGTTCTGGCCCGCGTGGCGCATATGGACGAATTGTCATGGAGCGCGCGCGCTGCCGGCGATTGGTTGACCCCATGGCCGCATTGGCCCGGCACGCGCTACGAAGCCAAGGCCTATCGCGAAGGCCGCGCGCCAGTCTATCTGGAATTTACGCGGTCGGGCGGGGCAGCGTCCGGCTCGACGCCATAGCGATGCAGCTCGGCGCCGTGTGCGCGAAGCCAGGCTTCCGCGCGCTCGGTCTGCGGCGCGAGCTCATGTGTGAGAGCCCAGAACTTGTCCGAATGATTCATATGCACAAGATGCGCGACTTCATGGGCCGCGAGATAGTCGAGCACGAAGGGCGGCGACATCACTAGCCGCCAAGAGAAATTCAGCGAACCGCTAGCCGAGCATGAGCCCCAGCGGCTTGTTGTGTCCCGCACAGTCACCTTGCGCGAAGCGAAGCCAAGCCGATTCGTGTGCAGCTTGACCGCCGCTTCGAGCTCGCGCTTCGCCTCTCGTTTCAGAAAATCCGATACGCGTCGCGGCACATGATCGAGCCCGCAGGCGACGTGAAGCATATGCGGCGCCGGCGCCTCGCAGGCCGCCTCGGTCCAGATCCCGCCTCGGGCAGCCTCCTGATGGGTGATGATGTGATCATCGCCGCGGAGCGGAATGATCGAGCCGGGACGAAACGGCACAATGCGCGGCAGGCGATTCAGGCGCGCGGCGATCCATGCCGCATTCCGTTGCGCGAAATCGCGCGCGGCTGTCAGCGACCCCCTCATCGGCATCGTCAGCACGACGTCGCGCGTTGCGGCTCGTACGCGCAGCGTGAAGCGGCGCGCTCCGGTCACGCGCTTCAGCGAAACGCGATAGGAGACGCCTTCATGCGACACGTCGACTTCGTCGTGCGCGGGTGAGTGTGTGGATGTGTCTCGTCGGAAGAGGCGCAGCATCCCGACGAGTCTAATCGAAAAGCGAGGTGAGTCGCCAGTGTGGCGAATGTGTTGTCAGTCGTTCGAAGCTGCGAGTTTCAGTCCGACGGGACGTGACTTGGGCTTGCCGGCTTTCACGTCGAATTCGATGTTCGAGATGAAGTCGCAGATGCGCGGCGCGATTTCCGAACGGAAACGCGAGCCGTTGAACACGCCGTAATGACCGACGCCCATCTGCACGTAATGAACTTTTTTCGACTCCGGAATGTTCACGCACAGTTCCTGAGCCGCGTAGGTCTGTCCGACGCCCGAGATATCGTCCTTCTCGCCTTCCACAGTCATAAGCCCGCAATTGCGAATCGCCTTGAGGTCCACGGGCTCGACGCGATGTTTCATCTCGCCCTTGGGGAGGAGATGTTTTACGAACACGCAGTCGATCGTCTGCAAATAATACGCGGCTGAAAGATCCATCACAGCCATGTATTCGTCGTAGAAGTCGCGATGCTTTTCAGCCGAGTCGCCGTCGCCCTGCACCAGATGATTGAACATCTCGACATGCGCGTTGACGTGCCGGTCGAGATTCATCGCCATGAAACCCGAGAGCTGCAGGAAGCCTGGATAGACATGACGGCCGAAACCCGGATACGGGAACGGAACGTTGACGATGCAATTCTGGCGGAACCAGTCGATGCCGCGTTCCTGAGCCAGCTTGTTGACCGCCGTGGGGCTGCGGCGCGTGTCGATTGGACCGCCCATCAGGGTCATTGACGCGGGCGTCATCGGATGGCCTTCGGCTTCCATGCGGGCGATCGCCGCAATGAGCGGAACAGCCGGCTGGCAGACGCCGAGCGTATGGAGTCCAGCGCCTTGCTTGTCCTTGCCCAGCACGTCGAAGATCGACATGAGATAGTCGATATAATCGTCGAGATCGAACTCGCCGGCGGCCAGCGGCACCATGCGAGCGTCCGACCAGTCTGTGATGTAGACCTCGAAATGCGGCAGGAAGGCTTCGACGGTCCCACGCAGAAGCGTCGCATAATGCCCGGACACTGGCGCGACGATCAGCAGCCTGGGCTGTGGACGCGTCAATCGGGTCGTCTGGCGGGCGAAGTGAATGAGGCGGCAGAACGGCCGCTCCCAGACGATTTCTTCGACGATGCCGACGCGCTCGCCGTTCACCGTAGTCGAATCGAGACCGAAGCTCGGCTTCCCGTAGCGCCGCGTGATGCGCTCGAATAACTCCGCCGAGGCCGCCACATTGCGCCCGAGCGGCGTATGGGTCAGCGGGTTGATCGGGTTCTTGAACAGGAGATGGGCGGCGTCGGACCAGGCCCGGGCGGGAACGAGCGCCGCGTGGGCCATTTCATACATGTGGTAGGAAAAGCGGTTCATGGGAAGCCCTGTCGGATGCAGGCCCGATGACCTGCGCGGTAGACCAAACGTGTCTGGGTCAGAACTGGTTCGGGTCAGCAGGATGCCAATTTGCAACGCAACATAAGCTGGTCTGATTTTGAATCAATTACCGATCATGGTTCGCAATCCATTACAAAGGATGAGTCAGGCCACTTTTCCGGCATGTGCGACACCTTGGCATCATTGCGGGAGGGTGGCGTAAGCTTCTCTTACGCCCTAGTTTGCCTTCCATGCCTGATCTGGCCGACCTGAACTTCGGGAGGCGCGCACGCCGTCTGCGCGTCGACACCATCGTCCGCCTGCGCTGGCTCGCCGTCGCGGGGCAGTCCGCGGCCGTCCTGGCGACGTTTTACGGACTGGATTTTCCGCTGCCGCTCGGCTTGTGTTTCCTCGCCATCGCGGCCTCCGCCTGGTTGAACATAGGCCTGAGGGTTCGCTTCCCGGTCAGCCACCGGCTCGAAGACACGCCGGCGCTCGTGCTCCTCTCCTATGACGTCCTGCAGCTGTCCAGCCTTCTCTACCTCACGGGCGGCCTCGCCAATCCCTTCTCCATGCTGTTCCTGGCCCCGGTGATGATCGCCGCCGTTTCGCTGACCGGGCGGGCGACGCTGCTGATCGGCGTCCTGGTGGTGCTGGCCGCCAGTCTCCTGGCCTTTTTCCACCTGCCGCTTCCATGGCTTCCGGAAGAAAAACTGACGCTGCCTATCCTCTATCTGGCCGGGATCTGGCTCGCCATCGTGCTTGGCACGGCCTTCATCGGCATTTATGCCGCGCGCGTCGCCGAAGAAGCGCGGCGGCTCTCGGACGCCCTGGCGGCAACCGAGCTGGTGCTGGCGCGGGAGCAGCACCTGACCCAGCTGGACGGCCTCGCGGCGGCCGCAGCGCATGAGCTTGGAACGCCGCTGGCGACCATTACCCTTGTGGTGAAGGATCTCGCGAAACTCTTGCCGAAAGAAGGGCTGGTCGCCGAAGACATGACCCTCCTGCAGCAGGAGGTCCAGCGGTGTCGAACGATTCTCGGCAAACTCGCGTCGCTGGGCGATGACGAGGGCGTGGCCATGCTGGACGAAATGACGGTCGGCCACCTCATCGAGGAAGTGGTCGAACCGCAGCGCAACTTTGGGGTTGAACTCGTGATCGACAATGCCGGCGAGGGGCCGGAGCCGGTCTCCCGGCGCAATCCCGGCATCCTGTATGGGCTCGGCAATCTCATCGAAAACGCAATCGATTTCGCCGCCAGTCGTGTTCGGATCGAGACGCGGTGGAATGCCCGGACCGTTCGGATAACGATTGAGGATGATGGCCCCGGTTTCCTGCCGGACGTGCTGATTCGCCTGGGCGAGCCCTACATCTCGACAAAGGGGCACGAGCGCCGCGCAAGGTCCGACGAGGGCGGGCTCGGGCTCGGGCTCTTCATCGCCAAGACTCTGCTGGAACGCTCGGGCGCAACGGTCGCGATGGCCAATGCGCCTCCGCCCTCCAGTGGAGCGAGGATTGTTGTGATCTGGCCGCGTTCTTTGTTCGAACGTCAGAAGAGCGGCAGTGAAATGCGATCTTCCCGCATGCCGCCTGATGAAAGGCCGAGCGCGGAGGCCTATATCCAGCCAAAGGCAAGGATTGAATGATGAAGGAAGATCTGAGACTCGAAACTGACACGGCGCCGACCGCGGCCATCACGCCGTCCGATCTCTCTCTGTTGATCGTCGATGACGACAAGCCGTTTCTGTCACGCCTCACACGAGCCATGGAAACTCGGGGCTTCACCGTCACTGCGGTCGATTCGGTGGCCGACGGGCTTGCGGCTATCCGGCGCACGCCGCCCGCTTTCGCGATCATCGACATGCGTCTGGCAGACGGCAATGGACTCGATGTCATCTCCGAGCTCAAACTGCTGCGCCCTGAAGCGCGCGGCATCATCCTCACCGGCTACGGCAACATCGTGACGGCCGTCACGGCGGTGAAGCTTGGCGCTTTCGACTATCTGGCGAAGCCCGCCGACGCGGACGAGATCTACAGCGCCTTGATGGCGATTCAGCACGACAAGGCTGAGCTGCCGGAAAATCCCATGTCGGCCGACCGTGTGCGCTGGGAACATATCCAGCGAATTTACGAACTCTGTGGCCGCAACGTATCGGAAACGGCGCGTCGTCTGAGCATGCATCGACGCACGCTTCAGCGCATTCTCGCCAAACGCGCGCCGCGCTAGAGCGTCTGCCCCATGCCGCAATCGCGGTCCCACAAAAGGTGCAGCCGATCGGCGGCCTGGAGGCCGAAGCGGAGCAGCATTGCGCGCCGCGTCGCTGGCGCAAGCTTGTGCAGTGGCGCGGCCCGAAGGATGTCGGCGCCGTAGGAATCCGCCACGATCAGACCCGTGTCCTCCGGCATCGTCTCGGGTGGAATCTCGGTCGAGATTGCGAAAAACAGATGATCGCAATGATCGCGATAGTCCGGCCATTTCTGGTCGGCCCGAAAATCCGCGATCGAGGATTTCACCTCCACAATGGTGATTGCCCCATCGGCCCCGATCCCGATGATGTCGGCGCGCCGTCCACTGGGCAACGTCAGTTCGGTCAGTGTCGACAGGCCATGGGCGCGCAAGAGCCGCCGCGTTCCGCGTGCGATCGTCAGCGCGCGCTCCGACTGGCGGCCGTCACGGGGAAGTTCGAGAATCGGCGATGAAGACATAGGTGGAAATTACACCACCGGCCCGGGCTCGAAAACCTGCACGTGCAGAATCAGACGGCCCGAGCCTCGACTAGACCCGGTCGCCCGGACCCGGCGCCGAGGTCGAGGAACCGATCCTGGGCGTGAGCAGGAGATCGCGGCCCACGCCTTCGAACTGGAATTCCAGACCAAAGACCCGGTCGAGCGTCTTCGAGGCGAGGATCTCCTGGGGCGCGGCATCTGCTGCGATCCGCCCGCCGTCCATCACCACAACGCGGTCGGCGAACCGCAAGGCCAGCGGCAGATCGTGCAGCACAGCCAGGACGGCTCCGCCCCGCCGGGCCTGCCGTTCCAGCACCTGCATTGTGGCGATCTGGCGCGCCGGGTCCAGAGAGGCGATGGGTTCGTCCACCAGCAGCACGGGCGCCCGGACCGCCAGCGCGCGGGCCATCAGGACGCGCGCGGCCTCGCCGCCCGACAGGCTGCTGGCGGGTCGATCGGACAGCGCGGAGAGCCCGCAATCCAGCAGAGCCGTCTCGATGGCCTCATGGTCATCTGGAGAGAGCCGTTGCAGAGCGGCGCCAAAAGGCAGCCGGCCGAGCGCCACGATGTCGCGGACGCTCATCGGCCAGTAAATGCGTCCGCCCTGTTCGAGATAGGCGATCTCTCCCGGCTTCCGCGCATGAGGCCCCACATGGCCGCTTTGCACCGGCAGCAAACCGGCCAGCGCCTTGAGAAGCGTCGTCTTTCCCGCGCCGTTCGGTCCTGTCAGAACGGCGAACTCCCCCGGCCGCAACGCAAACGTCAGGTCGCGAAGAACGAGATGGCGGCCAATGGCGACGTCGATGCCTCTCGCTTCGATCAGGACGTCGCTCATGCCGCCTCACCCGGACCGAGAAAACCGCGCCGGCTGGCGACAAGATAAAGGAACATCGGCACCCCGATCAAAGCGGTGACGACTCCGACCTTGATCTCGCTCGTGGCCGGAACGAGCCGCACGAGTATGTCGGCCGCAGTCAGCAGCGCCGCGCCGATCAGCCCCGACGGAACGAGCACCCGCTGGGGATCTGCGCCGACGAAGGGCCGCGCCAGATGCGGCGCCACGAGCCCGACAAATCCGATAGCGCCCGAAACCGCGACTCCCGCGCCGATCCCGCAGGCGCTTGCCCCGATGGTGATCCAGCGCAGCCGCTTCATGTTCACGCCGAGGGTCCGCGCGACGTCTTCACCCAGCGTCAGGGCGCGGTAACCGCCGCCACAGCGTAAGAGCAGCGCGCCGGAGACGAGGATGAACGGCAGCGCCAGCGCGACGTGCCGCATTGAACGGTCTTCGAAGGATCCCATCAACCAGAAGACGATTTCCGTCACGGCGAAAGGATTGGGAGACAGATTGATCACCAGGGACGTGGCTGCGCCCGCGAGGCTCGAGACCGCCAGTCCCGAAAGGATCATCGTCACCAGATGCGCCTGCGTCCCGGCGATCAGGAAGACAAGCAGAATCGACCCGAGCGCTCCCGCGATGGCGGCGAGCGGAAGCGCGTAGGACACCGCGCTTGTTAAACCCGAATAAAGCACGATGACGGCCCCGAGGGCCGCAGCCTGTGGCGCGCCGAAAATCGCCGGCTCGGCAAGCGGATTTCGCAGAAAGCCCTGCAAGGCGGCGCCGCTGAGCCCGAGCATTCCCCCAACCATCATGGCGAGCATCAGCCGCGGCAGGCGAATTTCGTACAGGATGATGGCGGCTGTTCCCTCGCCGCGCAGGCCTGACAATATGTCGCCTGGCGAAAGAGCGGCGTGGCCGATCATCAGTGAGAGAGGCGCCAGCATCACAAGCACGAAGATCAAAGCCGGAGTCAGCATGCGCTCCGTCATGCGCCTTGGACGCGCATGCGAAAGAACGAATCTGTCTCCGGCTTCAATCGTCACGTCATGTCCTGTTGCGGAACGCTACCATGTCGCCTTCACGCCTCCGAAGAATGATCGTCCGGCGGTCGCATAGTCGCGCACCTCTTCATAGCGCACGTTGGTCAGATTTTCTGCGCGCGCAAAGACCGAAAGCGTGCGGTTGATCTGATATTCCGCCCGCGCGTCGACCCGCGCATAGGCGCCGAGCTGCACGCGCGAATACGGGAAGTCGTTGATCGTGTCGGGCCGTGTTCCGATCACCGTCACGCGTCCCTCAACCTCGAGTTTCGGCACGCCCTTGTAGACGAGGCCAAAGGAGCCCTTGTGCCTCGGACGGCGCAAAAGCGACAGGTCGCGGTCGGTGTCGACCGCCAGCAGATAGGTGTAGGAGGCGCGGGCCCGCCAGGCGTCTGGAACCAGCCACGCGTCGACCGACGCCTCGACGCCCCGCATGCGCGCCTTGCCGACATTGAAATAGCCGCCCAGTCCATTGTTGGCCAGGAAGCTGAAATCAATCAGATCGCGATAGCGCGTATCGAAGCCCGTGAGGGACACTTTCACTTTGTCGTCGAAAAGGCTCTGGTCGACCCCGACGTCAATTCCAAGATTGCGTTCAGCCGCGAGATCGGGATCTCCGTATTGGCTGAACCTCTGGAACAGCGACGGCGCCTTGGCGCCGGTGCCAATGCTGGCGCGTAGCTTCGTGCCGGTTTCGTGGATGTTATAGGCGCTCGTCGCCCGCCAGGTCGGGAAGGCTTCGGCGCCCTGCACCGTGTCGATGCGTCCGCCAATCGAGACGTCCCAGCGATCCGTGAGGCGCACCTGCTGCAGCGCAAATACGGAATGGGTCGTCTGGCTCCGGTCGATCAAGCCCGTGCGCGACGCCGCAAAGGCTCCGAGCCATTGTTCGGCTGTATCGGCGCTTTCACGCTCTGTGCGAAGCCCGAACGTGAAGACGCCGCGGTTTCCCATCTTCAGGTCGCCCTGATATTCCGCTCCGACGCGCGAGCCCGAATATAACAGAAGGCAGTCCGGCGAATTGAAGGTCACGGGATCGTAGCATGCGCCCTGAAGCCGGTTGTAGCGATCGGTCTTCGTCCCGAACAGCGTGATGTTGTTTGTTAAAAGTCCTTCGAGCGCAACGATTTTCGTGCGCACATGGCCTTCGGTGACGCGGGTGCGGCCGATATCGAAGGAGTTGTCGCGCTGGGTCGGATCGAAAGCGCCGGGATTATCGAGCCGCAGCGATAGCCAGTGATGCGCGAGCCCCGCCTCGACTTCAACCTGATCGGACAGGCGATAGCCGATGCGTCCGCGAGCCCCGAATTTGTCGCTTGAATCGCGTTCGAGCGGATTGAGCAGCGTGGACGCGATTCGCGGGATACGGCTGCCGTAGCGCGAGAAGCCGTCCGAATGCAGCGCGTTGAACGAGAACGAATACCAAGCTCGGTCTGTCGAACCCGAAACCGATCCGCGCGTCGCCAGAGTCCCGTAGCTTCCTGCCTCGGTCGATATGGAGGCGCGCGGCGTGCGGCTTCCTTTGCGGGTGATGATGTTGATCACTCCGCCCATGGCGTCCGAGCCGTAAAGGGCCGATTGCGGGCCGCGCAGGATTTCGATGCGCTCAAGATCCGTGACCGAAAAGGCGCCGAAATCAAATTCCCCGCCGATGCTTGATGGATCGCCAATCCGCACGCCGTCAAGCAGGACAAGCGTCTGGTCTGGCTTCGAGCCGCGGAGCGAGACGTTCGAGAGCGTGCCCGTTCCGCCGGACTCCGTGATGTCGAGTCCCGGCACGCTCTTCAGCACGTCGCTGATGCTGCGCGAGCCATAGGCGGCGATATCGACTGCGTCGATGACCGTGATGGCGCTGCCGGCGCGTTGCAGCTCCAGCGGCGTACGGGTCGCCGTAACCACAAGTTCCGGAAGCGGAACCTCGACTTGCGACCATGCGGGATTGATTGAGACGAGCAGAGACGAGCTGACGCTTGCCGCGAGGGCGAAGCGCGCGATGCGCGATAACATATGACCTCCAGCCGTCCCACCGACGGCGGCTTGGGTTGCACAAGCGTTGGCCGGTCTCCTGGCTCGTGGGTCATCGCCTTGTTCCGTCTTCCCGGAGACGCAGTCTCCAGTGACTTGGATGGAAAAAGGCTCGCCACTTACAGTTGCGGGGGCAGCTGCGGACTCGGGTCAGGCCAAGAGCCTGACGTCTCACCGCATTCCCGTTTCACCTCGGCTTCACCCGAGGCACCAACGCGATTGCGACTTTAGGGACTGCCATTCGTCCAGGCAATCGATATTGTGATCGATCGGATCAGACCTTTCGGGAAGCCATGTCCGTCGCCAGACTTTTTTTCGCGCTCGGCCTGTGTGCGGCCGCGCTTCTGTCACGCTCGGGCGTAAGCGCTGCCGACGCGCCGCGCCGCGTGGTCTCCGCCAATCTGTGCAGTGATCAGCTGCTGCTCGCGCTGGCCGACCGGAAACAGATCGCTTCGCTGAGCCCTTATGCGCGAGATCACGCAATGTCGCATCTGGCTGCGCTTGCCGCGCCCTACGATCTCAATCGCGGATCGGGCGAGGATCTCATCCGCCTTGACGCCGATCTCGTCCTCATTGGTCCCTACGACAGCCGCTACACGCGCGCGCTTCTCGCCAAACGCAACCTGCGATTCGAATCGCTGCAGCCATGGTCGAGCCTCGAAGAAGGAAAGAAGCAGATTCGCTTTCTCGCCAACATGCTCGGCCACGGGGGGCGTGGCGAGGCGCTCATCGCCGAGATCGAACGCGCGCGTGCGCGTCTGGCCGGGCTCGCGGCCAGGCAGGGCAGGGCGCCCAGCGTGCTGGTCCTGCACCGTCGCGGTTATGTTTTCCACGCCGGGGTCACGGGTGAATTGTTGGCGGCTGCAGGTTTTACGAATGCGGCGGAGCGCATCGGTCTGTCGGGCGCCGGCTTCGTGAGCCTCGAGGCGATCCTGACCGCCAAGCCGGATTTTCTGCTCGTTTCCGACATCATCGATGGCGCTGAAGATCAGGGTCAGGCGTTCCTGCAGCATCCAGCCCTTGAACGGCTTTACCCCGCGTCGAAACGGCTCGTCGCGCCCGACAGGCTGACGCTGTGCGGCGGCCCCTCGACGCCGGATCTGATCGATCGGCTGGCTGCGGAAATCCGCGCGAAAGTGCGGTGAGGCGCGCGGCTCTCGTCAAAAATCGATCGGCGCGCCGAGCGGCGGCTTCACCTGCAGAGGATAACCAGAAACGACCAGCACGACACGTTCGCACGCGCGCGCGATCGACTGGTTGAGCCGGCCCTGATGATCGCGGAACGCGCGCGCCAGCGCATTGTCGGGCACGATCCCCGATCCGACCTCATTGGTGACGAAGATGAGCGGACAACGGCTCGCCGCAACAACATCTGACAATCGTCGCGTCGTGGCCTCGATGTCGGCGCCCGCGAACATGAGATTGGCGAGCCACAGGGTCAGGCAATCGACCACCAGGACAAGCCCGGGTTCGCAGAGCTCGTTGATCCTGTCGCAAATGGCCAGGGGTTCTTCGACCAAAGCCCAGTCCTTGTTCCGATCCCGCTGATGCCGCTGGATACGGGCGCGCATTTCGTCATCGCTCGCCTGTGCGGTGGCGATGAGCAGGGGCGCGAGGCCCGAGCCCTCCGCCAGCGTCTGGGCGAAGGAGCTCTTTCCCGAGCGCGCGCCGCCGGTGACGAGAAGGGTGCGGATGTTTTCCATGCCGGGTCCAGGTTGCAATAGTCTTGCGATCTTCTAGCAGGGCCCGCGCCGTGTTAGGAAATGGACTACGCCAGATGCGGCACGCTGTGATCGGAACGCCCTGATGAATCCGCTTTTTGCTGACCTGCCCACCACGATTTTCGAGATGATGTCGGCCTTGTCTCGTGACCATCAGGCGATCAATCTGGGGCAGGGCTTTCCCGATGATCCGGGTCCCGAAGATGTCCGGCGCAAGGCTGCTGAAGCGTCGATCTCCGGCAACAATCAATATCCCTCCATGATGGGCCTGCCGGAATTGCGCGAGGCCATCGCGGCGCATTACCGACGGTTCCAGAATCTGACGATCGATCCAGCCAGCGAAACGCTGGTCACCTCCGGGGCGACCGAGGCCATCACGGCCGCAATCCTCGCGACCGTCCAGCCGGGCGATGAGGTGGTGCTGTTCCAGCCGATGTATGATTCCTATCTGCCGATCGTTCGGCTGGCTGGCGGAATCCCGCGCTTCGTCACGCTGAAACCGCCGCATTGGCATTTCACCGCAGAAGATCTCGACGCCGCCTTCAGCCCGCGCACGCGCGTCGTGGTCTTCAACACGCCGCTCAATCCGACCGGAACGGTCTTCCCGCCCGAACAGATCAATCTTCTGGCGCGCTATTGCGTCGCCAACGACGCTATCTGCATCACCGATGAAGTATGGGAGCACATCGTCTTTGGCGCGCATGAGCATGTGCCCGTGATGAGCGCGCCTGGCATGCGCGACCGCACGATCAAGATCGGGTCGGCAGGGAAGATTTTCTCGCTCACCGGATGGAAGGTCGGACTGGTGGTCGCAGCGCCAGACCTCCTGCGCGTTGTCTCCAAGGCCCATCAGTTCCTCACCTTCACGACGCCGCCCAATTTGCAGAGCGCCGTCGCCTATGGGTTGATGAAGGAGACGGAATATTTCACCGCCATGCGCGCCTCGTTTCAGCGCAGCCGGGACAGGCTGACGTCAGGCCTGCGCGACCTCGGTTTCGACGTTCTGGCGAGCCAGGGGACATACTTCCTCAACGTCGATATCGCGCCTCTCGGCGAGACGGATGATTTCGCATTCTGCCAGCGTCTGGTGAAGGACTACGGCGTCGCCGCCATTCCGGTATCGGCTTTTTACGCGCAGGATCATATTCGCACGGTCATCCGGCTCTGCTTCGCCAAGCGCGATGAGACGCTCGACGCCGGCCTCGAGCGTCTCGCCAAAGCCACCCGCAAGATTTGAAAGGACTCCCGACCATGAACCGCTTCTGGCTGGTAATTTCAGCGGCGCTGCTCGTCTCGGGCGGGGCGCATGCGCAGGACAAGGTCGTTCACGTCTACAATTGGTCCGATTATATCGACACGAAGGCGCTCGACGAATTCACCCGCGAGACCGGCATCAAGGTCGTTTACGACACCTATGAATCGAACGAGATGCTGGAGACCAAGCTGCTCGCCGGCAACACTGGTTACGACGTCGTCCTGCCTTCCGGCACCTTCCTGCAACGCCAGATCGCCGCGGGCGTTTTCCAGCCGCTCGACCGCAGCAAATTGCCCAACGCCAAGGGACTGTGGCCGGAGGTGATGAAGCGGCTCGAGGCTTACGATCCCGGCAACAGGTTCGCCGTGAACTATATGTGGTTCACCACCGGCATCGCCTACAATGTCGACAAGATCAAACAGCGGCTCGGAAATGTGGCGGTCGACAGCTGGGATATCGTGTTCAGGCCGGAATTGCTGAAACGCCTGTCGGATTGCGGCGTCTATGTGCTCGACAGCCCGGAGGACCTGTTCGCCGTGGCGATGCGCTACCTGAATATCGATCCGAACTCCAAAAAGCCTGACGATATCCGCCGCGCAGCGACGCTGCTCGGCCGTCTGCGCGCCAATGTCAAAAAGTTTCACTCCTCAGAATACATCAACAGCCTCGCCAACGGCGACATCTGCCTGGCGGTTGGCTGGGCGGGCGACGCCTTCCAGGCGAAGAACCGTGCGCGCGAAGCAAGCAACGGCATTGACGTGGCCTATGTGATTCCTCGCGAAGGCACGCTCATGTCCTTCGACAATTTCGCCATCCCGAAAGACGCGCCACATGTCGCAGAGGCCTACGCATTCATCGATTTCATGCTGAGGCCGGAAGTTGCGGCGCGCAACAGCAGCGTCACGAACTTCGCCAATGGGGTTCTGGCGTCGAAGCCATTCGTCGAGAAAAGCGTGATCGAAAATCCTGCGATCTATCCGGACGAGGTGACGATGAAGCGCCTGTTCACGGTTTCGCCGAACGATCTCGCGACGCAGCGCCTCGTGACGCGTGAGTGGACCAGGGTCAAGACTGGCCGTTGAAAGTCCGGCGCGCCGGCTGGACAGCGGCGCGCCGGATTTGTCCTACTCGATCAGCGCACGGGCTTTCTCGGCGAGATGCTTGGGCGTATCGAGAACCGACTTGACGATTTTCTGCATGTCCTCGCCGCGCACCGGATCAACTTCGATCCGCGCCGCCTCGGCTTCCTTCAGGAATTCCGGATCCTTCATCACCGCGTCGAAGGCGGCGCGAAGCGCCTTCACACGATCTTCGGGCACACCGGGCGCGGTCGCGAGCGGACGGCCGAGTCGAGTTCCGGAAACAAGCAGTTCCACCACTTTGCGGTCGTCGGCATTCTGGATGACGTCTTCGATGGACGGCACGTCCGGCAGATCCTTGGCCTTGGGACCGGCTTGAACCAGGATGGAAATATCCTTGTTCTTCACCCACTCAGGCTTCGTCACCTTCCAGCTCGACCAGGTGTTGTTGCGCCCGCCGACCTCGCCACGCTCCATTGCCAGATTGACGTCGTTGCCGCCCGGATAACCCGTCACGATCTTGAATTTGGTGCCGGCGAACTCGTTGAGCATGGCGGGAAACATGTAGGTGATGGCGCCGCGTCCAGTCGCCCCCACGACCACTTCCTTCTTGCGCGCGTCCTCGATCGACTTGACGCCCGTGGTCTTCCAGACCGTCATGGTCTCGACGGTCGGGCAGATGGACCCGATCCAGAAGAACTTGTTTGCATCGAAAGTCACGCCCTTGACACCGGCGGCCTGCATGGCCGGAAAAGTCGCGGCCAGCATCCCGATATAGGTCCCGTCGCGCGCCGCGACGTCATACAGGTAGTTAGCCATTTTCAGGCCGCCCGCCCCGGTCATGTTCTGCGGAACGACAGACGGGTTTCCGGGAATGTGCTTGCCTAGAAAGCGCGCGACTGTGCGCGCATGCAGGTCGTATTCGCCGCCCACGCCGACGCCGATCAGAACGTTGAGGGTCTTGCCCTTGTAAAAATCCGCGACCGCATCCGCGCGCGCTGATGCGGTCGCGAGGCAGAGCGTCGCTCCGACCGCCACCGCTGCGGCGCTGCGGCGAGTTAATGTCGATTTCATTGATGTTCCTCCCGTTTCGAGTGGCCGATTTACGGCTCACGCTCTGTGTTCATTATCTCAGGCTAAGACGGTCCCGTCCATGCGGGCTCAGCGCTGGCAGGCCGGACAGTAAAAGGTCGACCGGCCGGATTGCAGGATCCGGCGCACCACCCCGCCACAATCGAGCGTCGGGCACGGCTCCCCCTCGCGGTCGTAGACGCGGAACTGATGCTGAAAATAACCGAGCGTGCCGTCGGTGAGGCGATGGTCGCGCAGCGACGATCCTCCCGCGGTGAGCGCGATATTCAGCACCTCCCGTATCGTCCGCGCCAGCAGCTCCGCCCGCTCGGTCGGAGCGCCGCTCTTGCGCGCCAGCGTGCCGGCGGCGCGGCGCGGCGACAGATGCGCCCGATGCAGCGCTTCGCAGACATAGATGTTGCCCAAGCCCGCCACGATGCGCTGGTCGAGCAAAGCCGCCTTGAGCGGAGCGCTCTTCCCCTTCATCAGACTGGCGAGCCTGGCGCCGTCCAGTTCATTGCCGAGGGGTTCGATCCCCAGCCCCTTGAAGAAGGGGTGCGCTTCCAGCTCCGACCTCAGGACCAGATCCATGAAGCCGAAGCGTCGCGGATCGTTGTAGGTCACGCGACGCCCGTTCGAGAGATGAAAGACGACATGGTCGTGGGCGCCGTCGGCGGAGCGATCATAATGAAACTCGCCCGGAACATGGCTCCCGGCGCCGGTGTCGACGCGAAACGAACCGCTCATCCCCAGATGCATGATCAGGACATGCCCATCGTCCAGATCTAGCAGAAGATATTTGGCTCGACGGCCGAGCGAAACGATGGTGCGCCCGTCCAGTCGCTCGGCGAAACGCTCGGGCAGCGGAAAGCGCAGGTCCGGACGCCGCAGATCAACGCGAACGATCCGTGCGCCCGCCATCGATGGTTCAAGTCCTCGGCGGACGGTCTCGACTTCGGGGAGTTCAGGCATCCAGGGTCAGCTTCCGCGCGTGTCGCCGAAATCCGGTTCGGCGGACGAAGTCAGCAAGGAGGTTTGGCGAGACGTTTTGGGTGAGACGATTTCGCGTCGTGACCCTACATAGCCATCTGACGGCGGTCGCGCTATGGTCCCGCCGCTTTCGGAGTACATCATGGTCCAGTCCCGCCCGTCCGCCCCGCTGCCTGAAGACGACACGCATTTCGGCTACGCGACCGTGCGTCTCGGGCAGAAGCAGGCGCTTGTCGACGACGTATTCCACAAGGTCGCGGACCGCTATGACCTGATGAACGACCTCATGTCGGCGGGGCTGCACCGGGTCTGGAAGGATATTCTCGTCGGCATGGTTAAGCCCGGCAAGGCGCGACCGTTTCGCCATCTGGACGTTGCCGGCGGCACTGGCGACGTGGCGTTCCGCGTCGCAGAGGCGGGCGGCCGGAAGACGGCCGTCACAGTGCTCGACATCAACGGCGACATGCTGCGCGTCGGCCAGGCCCGCGCCGAAAAGCTCGGGCTTGCCCAACGCCTGTCCTTCGTCGAGGCCAATGCCGAGGAATTGCCGCTGCCCGACCGCAGCTTCGACGCCTACACGATCGCTTTCGGCATCCGCAACGTGCCGCGCATCGACCGCGCGCTCGCGGAGGCCTATCGGGTTCTCGACCGCGGCGGCCGCTTCCTCTGCCTCGAATTCTCGATGGTCGACCTGCCGGGCCTGGACAAGATCTATGAGGCCTATTCCTTCACGGCCATTCCGGCCATCGGTCGCGTCGTCACGGGGGACGGGCAGCCGTATCGCTATCTGGTCGAATCGATCCGCAAGTTCCCGCAGCCCGAGCAGTTCAGCGGCATGATCGAGGATGCGGGCTTCAGGCGCGTGTCCTACGCACGCCTCACCGGCGGCGTCGTCGCCATTCATTCCGGCTGGAAGCTCTGAAACATGGGCCTTTTCGGATCCGTCGGCCATTTCGCTCGACTGGCGCATGCCGGCTTCGTGCTGGCGCGCGAGGGCGTGTTCTCGAACGTCGACGCGTCGGCGCTGCCGCCTGGCGCGCGCTTGCCCTTGAGCCTCGCCCGCCTCGTCGCGCGTCGCGGCGCCGCGCCCACCTCGGCGCGTCTGGCGATCGCGATCGGCAAGCTCGGCCCTTCTTATGTCAAGCTCGGACAGTTTCTGGCGACGCGGCCCGATGTCGTCGGCCCGAAAGTCGTGCGCGATCTCGAATTCTTGCAGGATCGCATGGAGCCGTTTCCGCGCGAGGTCGCGGAAGCGCGCGTGGCGGAGGCCTTCGGGCGCCCGCTGAGCGAGGTCTATATCGAATTCGGCGGCCCGGTGGCCGCCGCCTCCATTGCACAGGTTCACCGCGCCCGCGTGCGGGACGCGCTCGGCGAACGCGACGTGGCCGTCAAGGTGCTTCGTCCCGGCGTGCAGGGCCGTTTCGCGCGCGACCTCTCCGACATGTATGCGGCCGCCCGCCTGGCTGAACGTCATCTGCCGGACGCCGACCGCCTGCGTCCGGTCGAAGTGGTCGACACGCTGGCGCGCTCCGTCCGCATGGAGATGGATTTTCGTCTGGAGGCGGCGGCCGCCTCCGAATTCGCCGAGAATGTCGCGGACGATCCTGATTTTCGCATCCCCACAATCGATTGGGACCGCACCACCCAGGATGTGCTGACGCTCGAATGGATCGACGGCATTCCGTTGACCGACATAGCGGCGCTGAGGCGCGCCGGAGTCGATCTTCCGCGGCTGGGCAGCGTCGTCATCCAGTCGTTTCTGCGCCACGCCCTGCGCGACGGCTTCTTTCATGCCGACATGCATCAGGGAAATCTCTTCGTCGATGCGGACGGCAAGCTGGTTGCTGTGGATTTCGGCATCACCGGACGCCTTGGTCCGAAGGAGCGCCGCTTCCTCGCCGAAATTCTCTACGGTTTCATCACACGCGACTATCGACGTGTGGCGGAAGTTCATTTCGAGGCCGGCTACGTGCCCGAAACCTTCAGCATCGATGATTTCGCCCAGGCGGTGCGCGCTATCGGCGAACCCATCCACTCCCGCACCGCCGACCAGATTTCCATGGCGAAACTGCTGACGCTCCTGTTCGAGATTACGGCGCTCTTCGACATGAAGACCCGGACCGAGCTGGTCATGTTGCAGAAGACCATGGTGGTGGTCGAAGGCGTCGGCCGCACGCTCGATCCCAAGCTCGACCTCTGGTCCACGGCCGAACCCGTGGTGCGCTCCTGGATCGAGGAAAATCTTGGCCCCAAGGGCAAGGTTGAGGATCTCGGCCGCAATATCTCGACGCTGGCGCGCTTCGCCAACGACTTGCCGAACGCGCTGATCCGCGGCGAGAAGCTGATGGAGCGGCTGGAGCAGATGGCCGCCAAGGGCGTCGATCTTTCGGCGCTGAGCGCGGAACGTATCGGTCGCGCGGAAGCGCGGCGCGCACGTTCCGGCCATGCCGCCCTGTGGGTGATCGCCCTGCTTCTGGCGATTGTGATCTGGCTGGGCTAGGCTCCGAACCTCGCGAAAACAGGCTGACATCATGCTCAAGGGCAAGCAGATCCTCCTGATCGTCGGCGGCGGCATCGCGGCCTACAAGGCGCTCGACCTCGTGCGTCGCCTGCGCGAACGCGGCGCCGGCGTGCTCGGCGTCATGACGCCCGCTGCGCGGCAATTCATCACGCCGCTGTCGCTGGCCAGCCTGACCGGCGGCAAGGTTCACGAAGAGCTCTTCTCGCTCACGGATGAAGCCGAGATGGGCCACATCGAACTGTCGCGCGCCGCGGATCTCGTCGTCGTGGCGCCCGCGACCGCGGACCTGATCGCCAAGGCCGCGAACGGTCTAGCCAACGATCTCGCCTCGACGCTCCTGCTCGCCACGGACAAGAAAGTGCTCATGGCGCCCGCCATGAACCTGCGCATGTGGCTGCATCCCGCCACATGCCGAAACGTCGAGACCCTGACTCAGGACGGCGTGCTTTTCGTCGGGCCCGGCGAGGGCGAAATGGCCTGCGGCGAATTCGGCCCCGGTCGTCTGAGCGAGCCGCTCGATATCGTGGCGGCGATCGAGACGGCGCTGCGCAAGGACACCCGGATCCCTCTGCCGCAGGGCTCTCTCTTCGGCAAACGCGTGGTCGTCACGTCCGGGCCGACGCATGAGCCCATCGATCCGGTGCGCTATATCGCGAATCGTTCGTCCGGCCGTCAGGGTCACGCCATCGCGCGCGCCGCGTCGGCGGCGGGCGCGCAGGTCGTCCTCGTCAGCGGGCCGGTCGCCATCGTCGATCCGCCCGGCGTCGACACGCGTCATGTAGAGACCGCGCGCGAGATGCTGGCGGAAGTCGAAGCCGCCATGCCGGCCGATATTTTCATCGCCGCAGCCGCTGTCGCAGACTGGCGAACGGAAGCGGCCGGCGCGAGCAAGATGAAAAAAGGCGCCGCAGGCGCGCCCGATCTGCGGCTCGTCGAAAATCCTGACATTCTGGCCGCGATCGGTCGCCGGACGGCGGAGCGGCCTCGGATCGTGGTGGGGTTTGCAGCTGAAACCGACGACCTATTGGCCAATGCCCGCGCCAAGCTCGCGCGCAAAGCCTGCGATCTCATCGTGGCCAATGATGTCGGCGAAGGAACGGGCGTGATGGGCGGTCTGCGCAACCAGGTCCATCTGGTCGACGCCGTCGGCACGGAATCCTGGCCCTCGCTCGACAAGGAGGAAGTCGCCCGCCGCATCGTCGCCCGCCTTGCGGCCTTGATTGGCGAACAATCGTCCGGAGGGCCCCGATCATGACCGTCACGCTTCGCGTGCGGCGCCTGGCGCACGGCGCGGATCTGCCGCTGCCGACCTATCAAAGCGCATCCGCCGCCGGGCTCGATCTCGTGGCCGCCATCGGCCGCAACGCCCGCCTCGTGCTTGAGCCGGGCGGCCGGGACCTCGTGCCGACCGGCTTCGCCATCGAAGTGCCGGAGGGCTACGAGGCGCAGATCCGCCCACGCTCCGGCCTGGCGCTGAAATTCGGCGTCACCGTGCTGAACTCGCCCGGCACGATCGATTCCGATTACCGTGGCGAAGTTTGCATCATCCTCATCAACCACGGCTCGGAGCCGTTCGAGATCGCCCGCGGCGACCGTATCGCACAGATGGTCATCGCGCCGGTGGTTCGCGCATCCACTGTCGAAGTGGCCGAACTGACGTCCACGACGCGGGGCGACGGCGGCTTCGGCTCGACCGGCGTCACGCTTCCCGGAGCAAGCTGAATGATTCTGCTGTCCAGACGGAGCCAACTCGCCGTCGCGGCGGTTGTGGATGTCGCGCTCCACGCAAGGCCCCTGCCGGTGGCCGCCAAGGCGCTGGCGTCACGGCACAATCTACCGCCACGGCACCTCGAGACGCTGCTGCAGGCGCTCGTTCGCGCCAATATCCTCAAAGGGGTGCGTGGACCCCGGGGCGGGTATGAGCTGGCGCGCGAGCGACGCCGCATCACCGCCGGCGACATCGTGCGGGCCGCCATGACCGACACCAGCGACGAAGACGGATCGCCGGAGCCTGACTCCGCGCTGGTTGATCGCGTCGTCGGTCCGTTGGTGGAGCGGGCCGGCCAGAAGTTCCTCGGCGAACTCGACGCCGTGACGGTGGATGACCTGTGTCGTCAGGCGTCGGAACAAGCCGTCTTCGCCGATATGCGTCAGGGAGCAGATTTCACAATATAGGACGTAAATAAATCCGAATACTCGACGTTTTATGTGTTTTGTGCTACACAACCGAGAACAAGATCGGAGGCGTCCATGTCCAGTGAGCAGAATTCGTCCAAAGCCCGCGTTCCCGGCCGCGGCCGCATCTATGAATCGATCACCGATACGATCGGCGACACGCCGCTTGTCCGGCTGAAGCGCCTCGCCGAAGAAAAGGGCGTGAAGGCCAATCTTCTCGCCAAACTCGAGTTCTTCAATCCGATCTCGAGCGTCAAGGATCGCATCGGCGTCGCCATGATCGATGCGCTTGAGGCCGCCGGAAAAATTGACCCCGCCAGCACGACGCTGGTCGAGCCGACCTCCGGCAATACCGGCATCGCCCTGGCCTTTGTCGCCGCCGCCCGCGGCTACAAGCTCGTCCTCGTCATGCCCGAATCCATGTCCATTGAGCGTCGCAAGATGCTGGCGCTCCTGGGCGCGGAACTCGTGCTCACGCCCGCCCCGCAGGGGATGAAGGGCGCCATCGCCAAGGCGCAGGAGATCGTCGCAGAACGGCCGGGCGCGATCATTCCGCAGCAGTTCGAGAATCCCGCCAATCCGGAGATCCATCGCAAGACGACCGCGGAAGAGATCTGGAACGACACCAA